>NZ_JAFCVJ010000012.1:0-104351 GCF_049896985.1 Brevundimonas sp. SL161
TCTCAAAGCTCAAACACAGCCGACGACTGGCTACCCGATACGACAAGACCGCCGACAGCTTCCTCGGCTTCGTCGTCGTCGCATCCATCCGACTGTGGATCAGACACTTTGTCCACACCGCCTAGCTTCCTCGTCTGGTCGGACGTGATGAGGAAGCCTTCAAACTCGTCCGTCTCATTCACACATTCGACAAAGGTGAAGCTGTGGATGATGAGATCGATCAGTCGCGCCGCAGACAAGTTCTTATGTTCGCCTGAGTCCAAGCGATACTGCCGATCAAAATGATGGTTATTCAAGCGATTGGCCGCTCGGCCGCGAGCGGGAAGAAATCGCGCTTCAACGCTCCGTCCCGCGAAACTCGTCGAGAGGCGCCGCGCCTCGATCAGCTTGCGAACGGCGAATGCGCTAACGAAGATTCTCTTCTCGAGCAGAGTCGAACGCCTCGTCGAACTCGGCTTTTTGCGCCACCGATCGATCAGCTCAGCATCTCTAAGCAGGTCGCGCTTCCAAGGAGCGCTTTCGTAGATCACAGCCCCTTCACGATCCCCTCGACCATCTTCTTGGCGTCGGCGAACAGCATCATCGTATTGTCGCGGAAGAACAGTTCGTTCTCGACCCCGGCATAGCCCGCCGCCATGCCGCGCTTGATGAACAGGACGGTGCCCGCCTTCTCCACGTCCAGGATCGGCATACCGTAGATGGCCGAGGTCGGGTCGGTCTTGGCGGCCGGGTTGGTCACGTCGTTGGCGCCGATGACGAAGGCGACGTCGGCGGTGGCGAACTCGGCGTTGATGTCCTCCAGCTCGAACACCTCGTCATAGGGGACGTTGGCCTCGGCCAGCAGGACGTTCATGTGGCCGGGCATGCGGCCGGCGACGGGGTGGATGGCGTATTTCACCTCGACGCCTTCCTCCTTCAGCTTGTCGGCCATCTCGCGCAGGGCGTGCTGGGCCTGGGCCACGGCCATGCCGTAGCCGGGGACGATGATGACCTTGGAGGCGTTCTTGAGGATGAAGGCGGCGTCTTCGGCCGAGCCCTGTTTGACGGGGCGGGTTTCCGCAGCTCCCGCTGCGCCCGCCGGACCCGTGTCGCCGCCGAAGCCGCCCAGGATCACGCTGATGAAGCTGCGGTTCATCGCCTTGCACATGATGTAGCTGAGGATCGCGCCCGATGAGCCCACGAGCGCGCCGGTGATGATCAGGGCGATGTTCTCGAGGGTGAAGCCCAGGGCCGCCGCCGCCCAGCCGGAATAGGAGTTCAGCATCGACACCACGACAGGCATATCGGCCCCGCCGATGGGGATGATCAGGGTCGCGCCGAGGATCAGGGCGATGGCGAACACGCCCCAGAAGGCCCAGACCGCCGTGCCGCCGGTCCCGATCAGGATGCCGATCAGGAAGACCAGACCCAGGGCCAGACCGATGTTGATCAGGTGCCGCGCCGGCAGGATGATCGGCGCGCCCGACATATTGCCATTCAGCTTGGCGAAGGCGATCACCGAGCCGGTGAAGGTGATGGCGCCGATGGCGACGCCCAGGCTCAGTTCGATGATCGAGATGGTCTTGATGCCCGTCCCGTCGGCCGAGAGGATGCCGAAGGCCTCGGGCGCATAGACGGCTCCGATGGCGACCAGACAGGCGGCCATGCCGACGAGGCTGTGGAAGGCCGCGACCAGCTGCGGCATGTCGGTCATGGCGACGCGTTTTGCGATCAGCGCCCCGCCGCCGCCGCCCACGATCACGCCCCCGGCCAGCAGCGCCAGGGTCACCGGATCGAGCGCGCCCGATGTCCCCAGCGTCAGCAGGGTGATGCCGACCGCCAGCCCCATGCCGATCATGCCGAAGGTATTGCCCTGACGGCTGGTCTCCGGGCTCGACAGGCCTCGCAGCGACAGGATGAACAGGACGCCGGACGCCAGATAGGCCAGCGCCGCGATGGATGCGTTCATGTCGTTTCCCCCGAAATCGTCTTCTTCAGTCGTGTCATCACAGGAAGCCCACCGCAGCCGGATGGGCCGTATCGTTGGTGGCGTCAGACTGGACCGCACCATCCTTGACCATGGCGATGGCGACCGGTCCCGGCCCGCCGGTCTTGGTCACGGTGCAGCGTCCGTCCTGATGCGGCAGACGACCCCGGGCCGCGCCCGTTCCGGTCGTCGCGATCTTGTTGGTCCAGTGGCGCTGGTCCCACTGGCTGGCCTCATAGGTCACCGGTGCGAACCGGCAGACCAGCGACCAGCTGGCGCCCTGGGGCGCCGCCACCGACCAGTGCAGGCCGCCCTCGACATTCGGACCGACATGGGTCTGGGCCGAGGCGATGGACGCGCCCGACAGGACGATCAGGATCAGGAGACCGACAAACCCGCGCATCACCGGGGGTCCGTCCCGACACCCGCCGCCGTCCGCGCCAGTCGCCACAGGGCGGCGGCGATGAACAGGGGCCCCAGGAAGACCATGGCCCAGTCCACGGCCATCATCGGCCGGTCCTGCACCACGATCCGCGCCAGGATGCCCGAGAACAGCAGCACCACGCCGCAGTCGCGCAGTCGCAGCTTCTGGATCGGGCTCTTCTCGCCGACCCAGCTCCACACCCACATGCCCAGGCCGATGCCCGTGGCGATCCACGAGCCGGTCCAGGCGATGCTGTCGGGTGCGAGATTCAGCGCGTCGAAGGACATCAGGCCTTGGCCGTCTCAGCGGGTTTCGCGGGCCGTTCCTTCTTCTTGTACATGGCCAGCATCCGCCGGGTGACCATGAAGCCGCCGAAGATGTTGACGCTGGCCAGGGTCACCGCCGCGACGCCGGCGCCCTTGGCGATCCAGGCGTTGGGGCCGGTCGCCTCGCCCGACACGGCCGCCGCCGCGATCAGGCCGCCGACGATGATGACGCTGGAGATGGCGTTGGTCACGGCCATCAGCGGCGTGTGCAGGGCCGGCGTCACCGACCAGACGACATAGTAGCCGACGAAGATCGCCAGCACGAAGATAGCCAGGCGAAAGACGGTGGGATCAACGTGTTCCATATCAGCGATTTCCTTCCAGTCGTTCCAGCCGGTCGTCGATGCTGAGGAGCAGGCGAAGGACGCCGCCGATCAGCAAGCTCCAGAAGAGGAGGTAGAGAGCCATGCCGACGCCCAGCCCGGCCTGCGTCGCCCAACCGTAGTTTCCGAAAGAACCGATCGCGCCGCCCAGCAGCATGAGAACCGCCAAGACCGGCCCCAGCACCAGAGCCCGATTGGCAATCAGTTTGAGAAAACCCTTCAGGAAGCCGTTCACCCCCGCACCCCCTCGTGCACAATCGCGCCGCCATTCGTGACCACCGACGCCTTCAGGATCTCGTCCTCAAGATCGACCGTCAGCGCGCCGTCCTTGATCAGCAATCCGGCGAAGGCGACGAGGTTCTTGGCGTACAGGCTCGACGCATCCGACGGGATCCGTCCCGGCAGGTTGGTGTAGCCGACGATGCTCACGCCGTTCGCCGTCATCACGACCTCGCCCGGCTTCGAGCCCGCGACATTGCCGCCCGCCTCGACGGCCAGGTCGATCAGCACGCTGCCGGGCTTCATCGAGGCCACCTGTTCGGCGCTGACCAGAACCGGCGCCGCGCGGCCGGGGATCAGGGCGGTGGTGATGACGATGTCCTGCTTCCTGATGTGTTCGCCGGTCAAGGCCGCCTGTTTGGCCTGATACTCGGGCGACATCGGCTTGGCATAGCCGCCGGCCGTCTGGGCGTTCTTGAACTCCTCATCCTCGACGGCGAGGAACTTCGCTCCCAGAGATTCGACCTGTTCCTTGGTCGCCGGGCGCACGTCTGTGGCCGTGACCACCGCGCCCAGACGCCGGGCCGTGGCGATGGCCTGCAGGCCCGCGACGCCGACGCCCATGATGAAGACCTTGGCCGGGGCGACCGTGCCGGCCGCCGTCATCATCATCGGGAAGCCCTTGCCATAGGCATAGGCCCCCTCGATCACGGCCCGATAGCCGGCCAGGTTGGCCTGGGACGACAGGGCGTCCATCACCTGGGCCCGGGTGATCCGGGGCACGAACTCCATGGCGAAAGCGGTGACATTGGCGCCCGCCATGGCCGCGACCGTGTCCTTCTCGCGATACGCGTCCAGCAGGGCGACGACGACCGCGCCCGGCTTCATGGCGCTGATCTCCTGCGCCGTCGGGCCACGCACCTTCAGCACCAGATCGGCGCCGTCCAGCGTCGCGCGGGTGTCCGGCTTCACCGTGGCGCCGGCCGCAACATACTCGCTGTCGGGAATGGACGAGCCCAGGCCGGTCCCGGCCTCGACCGTCACGGTCGCGCCCAGGGCGGTGAACTTGTTCACGGTCTCGGGAGTGACGGCGCAGCGGGTCTCGCCCTCACGGCGTTCCCGGGTCACGGCGATGGCGACGGCCAAACGAATCTCCCCATCCAGACTGGATCGGCGAACGTTAGGCGCTGGGATACGGATGCGTCAAAGGCGGAAAGTCGGCAAGGTTCAATCAGAACAGCGCGTGATCCACGCCGGCACGCGCACGAGCCGACCCGCGCTCAAGCAGGGAGCCGCCGCGCGGCGAGCGATAGCGCCCTTAAGAGTTAGTGGCTCTTGCCGCCCTTCAGGAAGACGAAGCCGGCCACGGCCAGAACCCCGCCGCCGAGGGCGCCGGCGATGAAGCTGCCGCCCGGCTGGAACCATAGGGTCAGGAACAGCAGCACCGCGGCGATGACCAGAGAACCCCACTTGGCGAGGGTCATGAACAGGCCGTAGGTCGCGGTCTGCTCCTCGACCGTCATCTTGCCGTGGACATAGGCATCCGCGTCGTGATCGGCGTGTTCGGTCGGGGAATGATGGTCGGCCATGAGTCTGCGTCCGTCGGAGAGGCGATTGCGCGCTCTTATAGCGATGCGGGGCGTTGGCTCAAGGTGCAGGAACAAATCCTCCCCCACCGGGGAGGTGGCATGAAGCGAAGCGGAGTGACGGAGGGGGCCTGCCGCGAAACCGGTGTCTGAGGCTTGCCCCCTCCACCGCTGCGCTTCGAGCCACCTCCCCCGACGGGGGAGGATCAGGAGCCCAGCGCCTCGAACTGATCGATCAGTCGTTCCAGCCGTTTCGTGCCGATGGTCCAGAAGGACGGGTCGCGCGGATTGAGGCCGAACGGCTCCAGCGCCTCGACATAGGTCTTCGTCCCTCCGGCCGCGAGCAGGCCGCGATAAAGCGGCGCGAACCCATCGGGGTCAGCCCGCCGCGTCTCCATCAAGGCCGCCACCAGCAGGTCGCCGAACGCATAGGCGTACACATAGAAAGGCGAGTGGACGAAGTGGCTGACATAGCTCCACCAGGCTTCGTAGCCGGGGTTCAGCGTCACCGCCGGGCCGAGCGAGGCCCCCATTTCCTGAAGGAACAACTCGCCCAGCCGGTCGGCGGAGACCTCGCCCTTCGCCCGCTCGTCGTGGAACCGGGTCTCGAAGCGGTGGAAGGCGATCTGGCGTACCACGGTGTTCAGCCCGTCCTCGATCCGCCCGGCCAGCAGGCCGCGCTGCTCGGCCTTCGGGGCCGTCGCCAGCAACCGGTCGAAGGTCAGCCCCTCGGCGAAGATCGACGCTGTCTCGGCCAGCGTCAGAGGCGTATCGGCCAGCAGCGTCCCCTTCTCGGCCGCCAGGGTCTGGTGCACCCCGTGCCCCAGTTCGTGCGCCAGGGTCAGGACGTCGCGGCGCTCGCCCATCCAGTTCAGGAAGACATAGGGGTGGCGGTCGGCCGTCACGGGGTGGGCATAGGCGCCCGACTGTTTCCCGGCCCGCGCGCGTCCATCGATCCAGGGCTTGTCGAAGAACCGCCCGGCCGCCTGCGCGAACTCCCCGCCCAGATCGCCAAAGCTTTCCAGCACCAGCTCCCGCCCCTGGGTCCAGTCGAACCCGCGCGGCGCCGTCGTCTCCAGCGGTGCGTTGCGATCCCACTGGTCCAGCTTCGCCTTGCCCAACGCCCTGGCCTTCAGCGCATAGTAGCGATGCGACAGTTTCGGATAGGCGGCGGCGACCGCATCGGCCATCGCGTCTACGGACTCGCCGTCGACCTCATTGGCCAGGTGGCGGCTGTCGGCGGGGCGTTTGAACCCGCGCCAGCGGTCCTCCATCGCCTTGTCGGCCGCGACGGTATTCAGCACGAGGGCGAGCGTCGAGGTCCGCGCCGCCAGCGCCGTGTTCAGGCCCTCGGCCGCCGAACGTCGCTTCGCCGGCCTGGGGTCGGACAGCTGGTTCAGCGCCTCGGCCAGGGTCAGGCTCTCCTTGCCGCTCTCGACCCTCAGCGCCGCACACGTCTCGTCGAACAGCCGGGGCCATTGCGCCGCGATCGGCATTCGCTCGGCGATGAAGGTCTCCAGTTCGCCAGACAGCTCGTGCGGCTTCATCGCCCGCACCCGCCGCAGCCACGGCTTCCACTTCGCTGCGCCATCATCAGCCGCCAGCGCCGCCTCGATCTCGGCCTCCTCCAGCTGGTTGATCTCCAGCGTCAGCCAGACGGTCGGGGTGGCGATGGCGGTGATCTTCTCGCGCAGATCCGCCTCGAACCCCTGCGCGCCCGCATCGGCCCGGTTGGTCGAGGCCGCCAGGAAGGCATAGGCGCCCAGGGCGCCGAGCTTTTCCGAGGCCTGTTCGTATAGGGTGATGGCCCTGTCCAGCCTCGCGCCCAGCGCTTTCGCATCGGCGCGCGCGCCGACGAACCGGCCCTGCAGCTCGTTCAGCGCCGCGACTGCCTTCCGCGCCGCCTCCAGATCGGCGGCGATCCGCGCGTCCTCGCGCGACGCATAGAGATCGGACAGGTCCCAGAGAGGCGGTTCGGCGGGATCGACGGGATGGGGCGGGGCTTTGAAGGGCGCGTTCATGCCCTTCGTTGTGGGGTCGCCGAGGCCGTGGCGCAACGGCCGAAACCCGCCAGACGTCCCGCGCGGTTCGTCGCATCTCTCCCGGCGAACACGGAGAGACACCCATGACCTAACGCATCGAAGCCCTGCCGCTGGAGTCCTTCACCGCCTATTTCGCAATGACCGACGCTGAACTGGCCGAGGTCGGCGCCCGCCGCTGGGTCGCCGACGCCCCCGGCCGCGCCCCCTGCCGCGTCAGCCTCCAGGACGCCGACGCGGGCGAGGCCCTCGTGCTCGTCAACCACGCCCACCTGACCGATCCCGCCTCGCCTTATCGCGCCTCGGGCCCGATCTTCGTGCGCGAGGCCGCCGTCAGGGCCGAACCGGCGGCCGAGGCGCCCGAGATGCTGCGCAAACGCCCCCTGTCCCTGCGGGTCTACGACCGGCGCAACATGATGATCGAGGGTCAGGTCATCGACGGCGCCGACCTCGACGACACGTTGGCGCAGTGGTTCGCGAACCCGGCGGTCGAACAGGCTCACATCCATTTCGCCCCACGCGGCTGCTACCTGGCTCGCGCCGTCCGTCAGGAAACGTAGCTTCCCCGACGCCTCACCCCGGTTCATGGTCAAGCCCGGGGGAGACACGACATGACCGACCAGACAGACACCGCCGGCCGCAGCGACCTGGGCCAGAGCGACCGCCTCGTCGGACTGGTCCGGCTGGCCATCGGTCTGGCGCAGGGGATCGCCCTCTATCTGCTGGTCCGCGCCTCCGAGGGCGAGGGCGCGACCTGGTCCTCGCGCTTCCCCGAGACCTTCGGCCCCCTGGTCCTGGTCGCCCTCTTCCTGCCGCCGCCCCTGCTGGCCGGCGTCGGGCGCCTGCGCTGGCCCACCCTGGCGATCTGGGGCGTCGTCGCGGCGGCGGCCCTGGCATTCCTCGCCTGGCACGACGTGGCGCGTCAGGCGGGCGACGTCGGCCGCCAGATGACTTTCCCCCTGTTCGCCTTCTCGGCGGCGGCCCTGTTCATCGCCCATCATCTGATCGTCCCGGCCGATCGCGAGCGGAAGCCGATCGCCTCCTTCCCCGCCTATTTCGACGCTGCCTGGATGGCGGGGGTGCAGCTGGTGCTGTCGATCGCCTTCGCCGGCGCCTTCTGGCTGCTGCTGTTCCTCGGCGCCGCCCTGTTCAACATTATCGGCCTCAGCTTCCTCGGCGACCTGATCGAGGAGGGCTGGTTCTCCCTGCCCCTGACCGGCCTCGCCTTCGCCACGGCCGTCCATCTGACCGACGTTCGCGACGGCCTGATCCGGGGCGTGCGCACCGTCGCCCTGATGCTGCTGTCCTGGCTGCTGCTGGTCCTGACCGTCCTGGTCGGAGGCTTCCTCGCCGCCCTGCCCTTCACCGGTCTCGACGGTCTGTGGGAGACCGGCAGCGCCACCGCCTTGGTCCTTTCGGCGGCGGGCGGCCTGATCATCCTCATCAACGCCGCCTATCAGGACGGCCGCGCCGAGAACCTGCCGCCCGCCGTGCTGCGCGTGGCCGTCCGCGTCGCCTCGGTCCTGCTGACGCCCCTGGTCCTGATCGCCTTCTGGGGCCTCAGCCTGCGCATAGGCCAGCACGGCCTGACGCCCGACAGGATCATCGCCGTCGCCTGCGCCCTCGTCGGCGCCGCCTACGCGATCGGCTACGGCCTCGGCGCCCTGGTCCCCTTCGTCCGCAAGGGCTCGCCGTGGATGAAGGCGCTGGAGCTGACCAATATCGTCACCGCCGTCCTAGTGGTCGCCGTCATCCTCGCCCTGTTCACGCCGCTGGCCGATCCCGCCCGCCTGTCCGTCGCCGACCAGGTCGCCCGTCTGGAAAACGGCAAGGTCGCGCCGGACAAGTTCGACTACGCCTTCCTCCAGAACAGCAGCGGCAAGACTGGCCGCGCCGCCCTCGCCCGTCTCGCCGGCTCGGATGACGCCGACGTCGCTGAGCGCGCCCGGCAAGCCCAGGCCGACATCTTTCCCGTCGCCGACGCTGCCGCTGATGAGGACTTCAAGCCGACGATCGCCACCCTCCCCGGCGCCCCCGCCCTGCCCGAGGTCTTCTTCCAGCCGGTTACCGACGACGACGCCCGTCGCGAGTGCCGGGCCGAGGGCGACTGCCTGGCCACGGTCGGCGAGCCCATCGGCTTCCAGCCGAACACCGTCCTGCTGGCCCAGTCCTACCGGGTCACGATCTATGGCGAGGACGCCGAGTTCGGCACCTATATCCCGCTCGGAACCTACGTCCCGGTGCGGTGCGGCGACGAGACGGCGACCACGGACGCGCGCGACCTGCTGCGTCAGGGCAAGCTCAAGGCCGGCGACAGCGACACTCTGCCCGACCTAGACACCGGCGGGGAGCGTCAGTCGGCCCTGTCGCCCGCCGCCCCATTCGCCTGCCCGCCCGCCCGTTAACCCACCGCACACCACGCCCTCTCACCCGATCTTCACCGCATCGGGCCTAAAACCGTCCCGAAACGGGTCAGTCGCGCACCTCGAACGCGACACCCCATCGGTGATGACAAAGGGCGCCCGCACATGGCCAAGACCGTTCTGGTGGTCGACGACGATCCGACCCAGCGCCGCCTCGTCCAGGCGGTTCTGGATCGGGAGGGCTATATCGTCGTCCACGCCGAATCCGGCGGCGAGGCCATCGACCGCCTGACCAAGGGCGGCGGCGCCGACATCGTCCTGCTGGACCTCGTCATGCCGGGCATGAGCGGCATGGAGGCCCTGGCCGAGATCCGCACCGCCGGTGTCACCACCCCCGTCATCGTCCTGACCGCCAACGGCGGCATCGAGACCGTGGTCAAGGCCATGCAGGCCGGCGCCCAGGACTTCTTCATCAAGCCCGCCAGCCCGGAACGCATCCTGGTCGGCATCCGCAACGCGCTTCAGCTGACCCAGCTGACCGCCGAGGTCGGCCGTCTGAAGAAACACGTCGCCGGCCGCGTCACCTTCGCCGACCTCGTGGGCGACAGCCGCCCGATGCAGATGGTGAAACAGCTCGGCGCCCGCGCCGCCAAGTCGTCGATCCCGGTCCTGATCACCGGCGAGAGCGGCGTCGGCAAGGAGGTTATCGCCCGCGCCCTGCACGGCGCCAGTGACCGTGCCGGCAAGCCCTTCGTCGCGGTCAACTGCGGCGCCCTGCCCGCCAACCTGGTCGAGTCCATCCTGTTCGGCCACGAGAAGGGCGCGTTCACCGGCGCCTCTGACAAACACCTCGGCAAGTTCATGGAGGCCAACGGCGGCACCCTGTTCCTGGACGAGATCGGCGAACTGCCGCTCGACATGCAGGTCAAGCTGCTGCGCGCCCTCCAGGAAGGCGAGATCGACCCCGTCGGCGCCAAGCGTGCGGTCAAGGTCGATGTCCGCATCGTCTCCGCCACCAACCGCGACCTGTCGACGGCCGTGGCCGAGGGCCGGTTCCGCGAGGACCTGTTCTATCGCCTCAACGTCTTCCCGATCGAGGCCCCGTCCCTGCGCGAACGCCGCGAGGACGTCCCGGCCCTGATCGACCACTTCATCGGCCGCTTCAACGTCGAGGAGGGCAAGCGGATCGCCGGGGTCGCGCCCGAGACCCTGGCCCTGCTGACCGCCTTCGACTGGCCCGGCAATGTGCGCCAGCTGGAGAACACCATCTATCGCGCCATCGTCCTGGCCGACGCCCCCTTCCTCCAACCGCACGACTTCCCGGCCATCTCGGGCGTCGCCATGCCGCTGGAGGCCGAGGCGCCGTCGGCCGCGATCATGAACTACGCCGACCTGCCGCCCCTTCCGGACCAGCCGATCAGGATCCTCGACGAGCGCGGCCACCTGCGCACGCTGGAGGACATCGAACGCGACCTGATCCAGCACGCCATCGAGGTCTATGCCGGCCATATGTCGGAGATCGCCCGCCGCCTCGGCATCGGCCGCTCGACCCTCTACCGCAAGGTCCGCGAGCAGGGGCTGGAGGGTGCGCTGAAAGAGGCGGGATAGTCTTCGATCGTCTCCTCCCCGCCGCGTAGCGATGGGGAGGAGACTCGGAGCGCAGCGGAGTGGAGGAAGGGCCGAATGCGGCCCGAAAACCACAGTTTTCCCTCTCGACGCAGGGCTGCAACAAAGCGCCACATTGCCGCCGCGACGGATCATGATGACTGACCCGTATAACTAGGCCGTCGGATTGATCGCAGCGCTGCGCGTTCGCCTCCCGACGGGCGTTTCCCCACGCCTCGTTCGGATTGTTGAATGACCATCGCCGCCGCCCTGCTCTATGCCCTCGCCTCGGGCGCCATCCAGACCGCGCCCCCGCCGCAGACGACCGTTCCCCCCGCGCAGGCCACGCCCCAGACGACACCTCCGGCGACTCAGGATGACGATCAGGGGGACCTCCCGACAGGCGCGCCCGCCGGAGACGCCGACGTGGTCGACGACGTCGTGGTCGATGGAACCCGCCTGCGCGGCGGCGTCCAGGGCGACGTCCCGCCCGATCTCGTCCTGGATGCCGAACAACTGCGCGCCTATGGCGCCTCCAACATTGCCGAGCTGCTGACAGCGCTGGAGCCCCTGACCCGCAGCTCGCGCGGTTCCGGCGGCCCCGTCGTCCTGCTGAACGGTCGCCGCACCTCCGGCTTCCAGGAGATCCGCAACATCCCGTTCGAGGCCATCGAACGCACCGAGATCCTGCCGGAACAGGTCGCCCTGACCTACGGCTACACGGCGGATCAGCGGGTCGTGAACATCGTCCTGAAGGCCCAGTTCCGCCAGGCGACGGCCGAACTGTCCAACCGGGCACCGACCCAGGGCGGCCGCACCTCGACCGAAGCCGAAACCAGCTATTTCAGCATCATCGACGGCACCCGCATCAACGTCAGCCTGGAGCGCCAGCACGACACAGCCCTGTTCGAGAGCGAACGCGACATCACCCGCGAACCGGGCTCCCAGCCCTTCGACCTGATCGGCAACGTCGCCGGCATCCCCTACGGGACCCCGATTGACCCGGCCCTGGCGGCCGTCGTCGCGGCCAACCCCGGCGTCGCCAGTCCGACGCTCGCCCAATTCGCCGCCGGAGCGAACGCTCCGCGCACCGGAAATCTCAGCGACTATCGCACCCTCGTCCCGCGCGGCGACACGACGACGCTCAACGCCTCGCTCGCGCGCGACCTCAACTCGACGACCAAGGGCACAGTCAGTCTCAACCTGGTCGAGGCCTCGAGCTTCTCCTACGGCGGACTCCCGGGGGTGACCCTGATCGCCCCGGCCGGCCGCAACGGCTCGCCCTTCAGCCGCGACGTCGCCGTCTACCGGTTCATCGGCGACGCCGGCGCCCTGACCCGCGACACGGACATCTCGACCGCCAACCTGGGCCTGCTGCTCGACGGCTTCATCGGCGACAACTGGCGCTGGACCCTGGCGGGCGCCTACGACCGGGTCGAAACCGAGACCACGACCGGCCGCGGCCTCAGCGCCACGGCGGCGCAAGCCTCCGTCACTGGCGGCACGCTGAACCCCTTCGGCGCCCTGTCGCCGTCCAGCTTCGGCCGCCTCGTCGACTCGGCCAACTCGGTCGCCAGCGGCGGCAATCTCGAAGCCGTGTTCATGGGCAACCTCCTTCAGGCGCCCGCCGGAGGCTTCTATTCCACCTGGAAGGTCGGTTTCGACACCCGCGACCTGAACTCGGAAAGCACCCTCTCCGGCGTGTTCTCGGAGCGCGCCATCGGCCGCGACCGCGCCTATGGCACGGTCAACTTCTCCTTGCCGATCGCCAGCCGCAGCCGCGAAATTCTCGCCGGGCTCGGCGACCTCTCGGTCACGGCCAACGCCGGCTATGACGAGGCCTCCGACATCGGCGGCCTCGTCACCCTGGGCGCCGGGGCGAGCTGGTCGCCGATCGAAGCCCTGTCCCTGAGCGCCAGCTACAAGGATGAAGAGGGCGCTCCGACGATCCAGCAGCTCAACGATCCGACCATCTCGACGCCCAACAGTTCGGTGTTCGACTTCCGCACCGGCCGGACGGTCCAGATCACCCGCGTCAGCGGCGGAAATGCGAACCTCAGCCCCGAGGATCGTCAGGTCCTCGCCCTCGGAGTGAACTTCCGGCCCTGGTCCGAGCAGGACTTCTCCGTCAGCTCCAACTACACCCGCACGATCGTCAACGACGCGATCATCGCCTTCCCAACGATCACGGCCGACCTCGAGGCGGCCCTGCCGGAGCGGTTTACCCGCGACGCCACGGGCAATCTGATCGCACTGGACGCCCGGCCGCTGAACTTCGCCCGCACCGAGCGGGCCGAGCTTCGCACCGGCTTCAACGTCTCGCGCGCCTTCGGCACGCCCACTCCGCCGGCGGCCATGGGCGGCGGACGGGGCGGCATGGCCGGCGGCGGCGGCATGATGATGATGGGCGGCGGCCGTCCGGGCGGGGGACGCGGCGGCGGCATGCAGCCCGGCCAGGGCCGTTTCAACCTGTCGATCTATCATACGGTCCGGTTCACCGACACGGTGAGCATCCGCGACAGCCTGCCCGAGCTGGACCTGCTGGACGGGGACGCCACCGGCGCCCGGGGCGGCACCTCCCGCAACGAGATCCAGGTCCAGGCGGGGGTGTTCCGCAACGGATTCGGCTCGTTCATGAACGCCAACTGGCGTCAGGCGACCCGTGTCGACGGCGGCGCGGGCGGTTCGGACCTGGCCTTCAGCGACCAGACCACGGTCAACCTGAACGTCTTCGCCGACCTGACCCAGCGGACCAGCTGGGTCGAGAAATTCCCGATCCTGAAGGGCACGCGCCTCAACTTCGGCATCCAGAACCTGTTCGACAGCC
This sequence comes from Brevundimonas sp. SL161, assembly GCF_049896985.1. NCBI lineage: Bacteria > Pseudomonadati > Pseudomonadota > Alphaproteobacteria > Caulobacterales > Caulobacteraceae > Brevundimonas > Brevundimonas sp. SL161. The sequence goes on from NZ_JAFCVJ010000012.1 coordinate 13,679, forward strand.
GCACCGAGGTGACCTCCTCGACCGGCACGGTCCCGCTGAACTACCAGCCCGACTTCCTGGATCCACAGGGCCGCGTCTTCTCGATCAGCCTGCGCAAGATCCTGTTCTAGCGGCCATCACCTCCACCGTGCACCCTGGCGAAGGCCGGGGTGCACGGCCTCGACTGACGCCGCCAGCAGACCTTGATCGCCGCTCAATCGAGCGGCTTCTCCATGAAAACCAGATAGGGCACCAATCGCTCCGGATAGGTGTGGTAAGGCTCGATGGCCTTGAACCCCATCGATTCATACATGGCGATCGCCTCGGTGAGGCGATTGCCGGTGTCCAACTGTATGGTGGAATAGCCATCGGCGATCGCCGCGCCGATGAGGGCGTCCGACAGTTTTCTGCCCAGACCCAAGCCTCTTGCCCCGTCCGTCACGAACAGCCGCTTGAGTTCGCAAGCCGTATCCGACAGCCGCCGGTAGGCCCCTCCGGCCATGACGCCGTCACTGCCCATGACCAGCAGGGTACGCCCGGCAGGTTGCCCGTATTTCTGCGCCAGCCCCTTCAGCTCTTCGTCCAGAGCCTGAAAGCCGAAGACATCTTCGACGAACCAGGGCATGTCCGCGTAACGCTCGCGGCACCATTCGACATACGCCCGGCAGACGCTTCCAAAAGCCTCAAAATCCTCAGGGGTTTCCGCCACGACCAGAGTCGGCTCTGTCACAGGTTTTTGCACCATACTGAGGTCCCCCGAAGTTCCACCGCGTGATCATATCGTTCGGCGGATCAAAATGGACCGCAATCGCCTGCTTCCAATGCTGCAGTGGGTGATGGGGTGGACGCCTCACTCATCAGGGTTCCAGCCGATCTCACCTAGCGGTAGCGACGGGCGGCAGCGTCCAGGCGTCGGTCACCGGTCTCCAGGTCCGAAACCGCGCCAGGGACCTGCTGCGACAGATATTGGCACCGGGACTTCAGGCGCGGGTACATGTCGCGCAGTAGGCGACGCGCCTCCTGCGGCGTCACGCCGGCCGCATTCATGACGATACCCACCTCGGCGCGTTCCACCTCTCGGCCCCGGTCATAGGCTCCGGTCTGTCGTTCTTCCGTCCAACCGACCTCTCGTGAGCGCCGCTCGAAATCGTCGGCGAGGCGGTGCCCGACAGCGATATCGACGGTGTAGTAGGGCTCGCACAGCGCGAACAGGGTCGATAGCCGCCCGAGGTGTTCACCCTCCGTGGTAAGGGCATCTGCCGCAGCGTCTGGCGGGTTATCGAGGTGCGGGGGGCAGGTCGGCACAGTATCTTCGGAGCGCTGGACCCCTCCGATCACGACCTGGATGATGGGCTCCGGCCAGTGCTCATAAGTGGCCATCCCTGGCGGCACGGTACAAACCGAAGTCGGGTCGGGCCCGCGCGCCTGTCCGCCGACGTAGCGCACGATGAACCCTGAATAGGCCAGCCCCTGGGACTGGCCGTTCTCAACCTTCAGTATGGAGCCGACGTCCTGGCGACTTTGCAGCGCGAACCTCAGGGTTCCGGCGTCAGCATCGTTCACCGCCGCAGTCGATCGGTCCGACGGCGGCAAGACGTCTCGCATCTGGATCAGGTCGACCCGGATCAGGTCATAGGTTCCATCAGCGTTCTGACGCAGGGTAGCCCGCTCGCCTGAGGCCACATTAAGCGTTCCTTGGACGTAAGCAGAGCGCCGGTTTCGAAACTGCTGCGGCGTCTCAGGATGAGCGACAGGCGCGTCCTGAAAGACCATCGCGGACAGAAGGGAGATCAACAACATAGCGCGCTCCGGTTGTGGCGGCGTCAGTTAGCTCTGGCCCGCCAACCTTCGTCAAGCTGAGCCGCGGGGTGTCTTTCTCCTGGCTATGGACATGCCGACGGTCTGCAACGGGTGGTGGGCTATCACCCCCCAGGACGAGGTCTCGGCGATGTAAATATGAGTTTATTCCTAATCATCTCTTGCGACCTCGCGACCGTCTCCCCACCTGTTCGCCGGGTCTTTGACAATCATCGCGCCGCGCGCGCGCGGTCCGCCCGGCTCCCTGGCGAACGGACGAAACAGGGGTCGCGTCAGGATTTGAATCGAAACGACTTTTTCGCGTTTCGTCCGTTTCGTCACCCTGTTTTTCGTCCGGACGATCCGGACGGTAGGGATCAGGATTCGTCGGCCGGCGGCGTCTTGCGACCCCAGCGCCGCCTCGGCTCCTCGCCGTGCGCCTTGGCCGTGATCTCCTTCAGCTTGCGCCCCTGCATCGACGACAGGGCCTGGCCCGGCGCGCCCTTCTCGGGATCGCCGAAGGCGCGGCCATAGGTCTTGATGCGGTCAGAAACGCCCTCGATGAACTCCCCCTCCCATTCGGACAGGGCGATCCCGGCCTTGTCGGCGGCCCGCTTCGCGCGTTTGAGGGCGTTCAGCGCCTTGCGACGCGCGGCCTCGCGCTCGGCCTCGAACGGGCTGGGCGGCGGCGCGTCTTTGGTCTTGAAGCCCGATCCCGGCCTGAACCCGGTCGAGCGCTTGAGTGACCCTGGCTGGGTCTTCGGACCGCCCGAGAGGGGCGTCCGCTTCAGGATCAGATCTCGCCGAGCACCGACAGATACAGGTCCAGGATCGCGTCCTCTTCCTGGCGCTTGGCCTTGTCCTGTTTGCGGATGCGGATGACCTTGCGAAGGATCTTGACGTCGTAGCCCTCGCCCTTGGCTTCGAGGAAAACCTCCTTCATGTCAGCCATGATCGCGGCCTTGTCCTCTTCGAGACGCTCGATGCGCTCGATGATGGTCCGCAGGCGACCCTGGGCCGTGGCGTTCATGACGTCCGGCGAGGCGTCGAAAGTGGCGTCGTCGGCCATGGGAGGTCTCCGTGTATCAGGCTGGCCGCCCTCAGGTCGCCCATGGGCGGCAGGGCAACAAAGAAGAGCGGGGACGCTAACCATGCCAGAGGCACAGGCTCAACGCCGGGCACGAAAAAGGTCGCGGACAAAGTCCGCGACCTGTGGGTAGTTCTTTCGGCGCTCAAGCAGCGCGCGACCGTGTCGCGCGCCTCAGCGAATCAAAAAGAGCCTTAGCCCTGCTTCGCCTTGAAGCGCGGGTCCGTCTTGTTGATCACGAAGACGACGCCCTTGCGGCGAACGACCTTGCAGTCGCGGTGACGGGTCTTGAGCGACTTGAGCGAGCTGCGGACCTTCATGGTCTGAATCCTTGGTGGCGCTGACGCTTGCCGCTCGGCGGCTCGCTGCTCAGTGCAGGCTAGGGGCAAATAGAAATAGAAAAGCCGCGCGGAAGCCCGGCGGCGGAGGCGTGCGTATAGCCAGACACCCCCGAGACGTCAACCCGAGTCGGTCCCGGATCAGTCGCCCACGAAGTCCTGGGCGAACTCGGGCGCATCCCCGTCCTCGATCGGGTCCTCCTCCTCCGGTCCCGACCGCGACGGGTCCGGAACCTCGAACCCGACGGGCAGGGACAGGTCCAGCAGCCCCGCCGCCTTCATCTCCGCGGCGCCTGGCAGGTCATAGAGGCTGGCCAGGCCGAAATGCTCGAGGAACCGATCTGCCGTCGCATAGGTCACCGGCCGCCCCGGCGTCCGCCGACGGCCCCTCAGCCGCACGAACCCCATCTCCAGCAGCAGGTCCAGCGTCCCCCGGGAGATCGAAACGCCTCGCACGCTCTCGATCTCGGCCCGGGTGACGGGCTGGTGGTAGGCGATGATGGCCAGGGTCTCCAGCGCCGCCCTGGACAGCCGGCGCGGCTCTTCCCGCTCCTCGGTCATCAGGAAGCCGAGGTCGCCCGCCGTCCGGAAGCTCCACCGGTCGGCGACGCAGACCAGCTCCACTCCCCGGCTCTCATAGCGGGCCCGCAGACCCGCGATGGCCCGCCCCACATCCGCGCCTTCCGGCAGCCTTCGGGCGATATCCGCCGCCGACAGCGGCCCGGCCGCCGCGAACAGCAGGGCCTCGACCCGCCGTTCGATCTCGCCTTCGTCGGGCGCGAACTGGACGCCGCTCATGGCGTCAGCTCCAGCGGCTGGCCCTGCCCGCGCCGCTTCAACCAGACCTCGTCGAAGGCCTTCTCCTGACGCACATCCATCGCGCCCTCCTTGACCAGTTCCAGGCTGGCAGACAGGGTCGAGGCGGTCAGACTGGCCTGGCTAGGCCCCTCGCCGTCCCGGACAGGCGCGACCCGCTCCAGAGGCGTCCAGTCGGCCATGCGCGGCAGGATCTCGCGCAGCCAGTCCCGCGCCGCCTCCAGCGGATAGGCCTCGACCCGCTGGCCGGGATTGTAGTGCCGGGCCTGTTCCCGCCGCCGCTGGCCGACATAGGCCGTCATCAGCTCGTACAGGCTGGCGTCGATCCGGTCGGACGGCACGATGACCGTCGCCTGCGGGTCACCCCGCGTGAACACGTCGCGCTTCAGCTGCGGCCGGGCCAACAGGGCGTCGGAGGCCTTCCGCATCGCCTCCAGCTTCTGCAGCCGGAAGGCCAGGGCGGCGGCCATTTCCTCCGCCGGCGGCTCGTCGCCCTTGCCCTTGTCGGTCCGGGGCAACAGCAGCCGCGACTTCAGATAGGCCAGCCATGACGCCATCACCAGATAGTCGGCGGCCAAGGAGAAGTTCCGCCGTCGGGCCTCATGCACGAAGGCCAGATACTGTTCCGCCAGCCGGGTGATCGACAACTTCAGCAAATCGACCTTCTGCGTCCGTGCCAGGGCCAGCAGGACGTGCAGCGGTCCCTCGTAGCCATCGAGATCAACCACGAAGGCGTCGCGCGCATCGACCTCCTGCGCAGCCGTGAAGTCCAGATTGGGCTGGAAGGCTTCCGACATTCTCTTTGCCTACCGCGCGTTGGCGCGGCTTGAGGCGGGGGCCTGCGCCTCGCCCACGTCCGGCCCCTGCGAGGCGTCGAGCCGACCGCCGAGCAGGGCGTCGAACCGGTCGCGCGCCTCGCGGACATCCAGCGGCTCCGGCGTGTGGACGATCCGGGCCAGCGCTGCCTCCGCTCGTTTCGCCGCCCCGCCCTTCAGCCGATGCACGCCCTCGGCCACCTGACGCATCTCGGCCATGTCGCCGGTCCAGTGGATGACGAGGTCGCATCCGGCCTTCAGCGACCGCTCCGCCCGCTCCGTCAGCGTCCCCGACAGGGCATTCATGCAGAGATCATCGGACAACAGGAGGCCGCCGAAACCCAGATGGTCGCGGATCAGCTTGATCGCCTTCTTCGACTGGGTCGCCGGCCGCTTCCTGTCGATGGCCGTGAAGACGATATGGGCCGTCATCCCGATAGGCATGTCCGACAGGGCCTTGAATGGTGCGAAGTCCCAGTTGTCCAGGGTTTCGAGGTCGGCATGCACCGTCGGCAGCTCCTTGTGGCTGTCGGCGAAGGCGCGGCCATGACCGGGCATATGCTTGATCACCGGCAGGACGCCGCCGGCCAACAGGCCCTCTGCGACCGCCCGGCCCAGTTGGGCCACCGTCGCCGGATCCTTGGCGTAGGCGCGGTCGCCGATGATGTCGTGGGCGCCCGGCGTCGGCACGTCCAGAACAGGCGCGCAGTCGATGTTGATGCCGACCGCCTTCAGGTCGTGCGCCATCAGCCGGCCGCCCAGCCGCGCCAGTTCCCGGGCCGCGAGCCAATCGTTGGTCGCCTTCAGATAGGCCTCTCCCGGCGGGTATTTCGACCAGTGCGGCGGCCCCAGCCTCTGGACCCGTCCACCCTCCTGATCGACCAGCACCGGTGCGTCCCAGCCGACGGCGTCACGCAGGTCGCTGGTCAGCTTCAGAACCTGTTCCGGGCTGTCCACATTCCGGCGGAACAGGATGAAACCCCACGGCCGGACCTCGGCGAAGAAGGTGCGCTCCTCCTCCGTCAGCACGGGCCCCGAGCAGCCATAGATGGCGGCGCTGTTCAAATCCCTATCGCACCAGGCAGTCGCCGCCGCCGCTTTCGATGGCGGAGCAGAAGGCGCGGGCGTCTTCGCGGCTGAGGCCCGTGAAGGTGGTGCGATAGACGGTCGAGCCGTTTGACGCCGTGACTTCCTGCACTCGCTTGGTGGCGTTGCGGGCGAACTGCGGGAAACGGGCGGCGACCGAGGCGTACTCCCGGTCGGCGATGGCTGTTGAGGAGAAGGCCCCGATCTGGACCGCAGCCGCTCCGCCGGCGCCGTTGGCGACCGGAGCGGGCGTTGTGGCGGCCGGGGCCGCAGGGCGCGTGGGCGCGGGCGTCGCGGGACGCGCAGGCGGCAGGGCCTCGGCGGTCTCGATCGGGCGCGGGGCGGGACGGGGAAGCGGGGTTTCGGGCGGGGCCGTGAACTCGGGCGCCGTGGCCGCATCCTCGGCCTGGTCGTAGAGACCGACGCCGGCTTCCGGATCGATTGGCTGGGCCTCCTCGGACGCCTCGACCTTCAGCTGGGCGATGGGGGTGCCGACAGCAGGCGGCGCATCGGTCGAGGAGCGCAGGCCGGAACGATAAAACAGCACCACCGCGATGATCAGCACCAGCAGGACGCCGGCGCTGACAATCAAGGTCACCGGCGGGGCCTTGGCGGGCGGACCTCGACGGGCGTCGAAATCGCCGCGGTTGAACGGCAGGTCGTCATCCGTCGGCGGCGTATAGGCGCCACGGTCGCGGGGGCGTTGGTCGTCGTCATAGGACATGGTCGTCGCCTTCTCGGGGACCAGAGCGCGAATCGACGCTCCGGCCTGACAGTCTAGCCCCTGCAGCGTCTCTTTCGAATCACAGATCGAGGGCGAGGTCGAGGTTGAACAGCTTTCGGTGCTCCTCGATCGCATAGCGGTCGGTCATGCCCGCGATGTAGTCACAGACGGCGCGCGCTCGCTTCTGCAGGTCCCCGGTTGCGGCCAGCTCGCCCCATTCCGTCGGCATGACCTCTGGCTCGGCCACGAAAAGCTGGAACATGTCGGCCAGGATGCGCCGCGCCTGGCTGCGGGTCCGGTTGACACGGTAGTGGCGATACATTCGCTCAAACAGGAACCGGCGCAGTACGCCCAGGTCCGCCATCATCGGATCGGAGAACTGGACCAGGGTCCGACGGGCGGTCCGAACCTCCTCGACGGACCGGATGTTATCGTCGGCCAGGCGCCGTTCGGTCTCTGCCAGGACATCCTCGACCATGACCCCGATCATGCGTCGCACAGCCTCCAGCCGGATCATCCGCCCGTTCAGATCGGGCCAGTCGCGGCGGGTCTGGTGCAGCACCGGGCCGATCAAGGGCACGTCGGCGAGGTCGGCCAAGGTGAACAGCCCCGCCTGAACCCCGTCGTCCACGTCGTGGTTGTTGTAGGCGATGTCGTCAGCAATGGCTGCGGACTGGGCCTCCAGAGAGGCGAAGCTGTCGAGCCGGAGGTCCCAGCCCGGCGCGAAGTCGGCGATAGCCCGCCAGGCCGGCTGATCCAGCATGTGCGAGACCGGCCCGTTGTGCTTGACCACGCCTTCGACCGTTTCCCAGCTCAGGTTCAGGCCGTCGAAGGCCGGGTAGCGGGTCTCAAGCCTGGTGACGACGCGGAACGTCTGAACATTGTGATCGAAGCCGCCCCAGGGCTCCATTCGGGCCTGAAGTTCGTCCTCGCCCGCATGGCCGAAGGGCGGGTGACCCAGATCGTGGGCGAGGGCGACGGTCTCGGCCAGTTCGCCGTCGAGCCGCAGGGCGTGGGCCAGGGAACGGGCGATCTGGCTCACCTCCAGAGAGTGGGTCAGGCGGGTGCGGTAGTGGTCACCCTCGTGCGCCACGAAGACCTGGGTCTTCCCCTTCAGGCGGCGGAAGGCGGTGGAATGGATGATCCGGTCTCGGTCGCGGGCGAAGGCGTTGCGCGTGCGGCTCGGCGCCTCCGGAACAAGGCGTCCGCGCGAGTTGGCGGCCAGTTCGGCGTACGGAGCGCGGGCGTCGGTCTGGCTCAAGCGCAATGTTCTCGCGGACGGCCTTTGCGAACGGGCCTTTGCAGCCTCATATAGACAGGCATGACCTCCGTCCAACCGGCCCCGACTGAACTGAAGATCGCGAAACGCACGCCGGAGGGCATCGTGCTGGCCGAGAGCGCGGCAAGGCGACTGGCCCGGCTGGCGGAGGTCGAGGGCCATCCCGTCCTGCTGCGCGTGGCGGTGGACGGCGGCGGCTGCTCCGGCTTCCAGTACCGGATGGACCTCGTTGAGACGGGCGAGGCGGACGACCTGCGGATCGAGACCGACGGTCAGGCGGCGCTCGTGGACCCGATCTCGGTTCCTTTCCTTAAGGGCTCCGAGATCGCCTGGATCGATGAACTGGCGGGCGCCCAGTTCGTGATCCGCAACCCGAACGCGGCGACCAGCTGCGGCTGCGGCGTCAGCTTCTCGATCCTCTAGACGGGCAATGTTTCCTGGAAGCGGACCGGGCGGCCTTGGCCGAGCCGATCAGCTCCTCGCTGGACATGACGACCCGGCCACGGACGATCAGGTCAAAGGTCTGGGTCTTGGGCGCGGTCCGGTCGTCAAGAACACCGTCCGAAGCGTCCGATCAGTCCGAAGCTTTCGCCGCTGTTATACTTCAGGTTTGAGGGGCGCCGGGTTCGGAACCGCCTTTTTTTTCGCCAGCAGGCCGCGCGCGGCGCGCAGGACCCGGTCGGCGGGCAGGCCGAGCATGTGGTGGATGGCCTGGTTCAGGCGCGGATCGACGGCCTTGAACTCGTCCAGAGACCGCTCGCCCCGGATCGAGACGCCCTGCCATGGGCCGACGAGGCCATCGTCCGATGGGCCGAAGACGGCGACCGAGGGCACGCCCGCAGCGACCGCTAGCTGGGTCCAGATCGAGTCGCCGCCGATATAGAGGGAGGCCCGCGACAGAGCGGCGGCCGTCTGGAGCCGCGTCAGCTTGCCCTGCAGCTCGATCACCCGTTTGCGGGGAACCGCGAGGCGGATGGCGTGGGCGGCGTCACGATCGGCCTCCTCGCCCACGATCATCAGACGGCCGCCCGCGAGCGGGCCGTCATCGGCCAGAAGCGGCGCGGCGACCTTGGCGAACCGTTCGGCCGGCCAGCGCTTGCCGATCCAGTCGGCGCCGGGACCGACCGCCAGCAGCGGGGCCGTGTCGGGCCCGATCAGGGCGTCAGCAGCGGCATGGGTCTCCTCGCTGAAGAACAGACGCGGCGCGGGGATGTCATCGAGCTGAAGGATGCGAGCGGCCTGTTCGACGGCGTGCAGGCCCGGCAGGTCGGAGCCGCGCACGGCGCGCCTCTGGCGGCGCAGGCGTTCGGAGAATCGCGTGCCGCGCATGTCGACGACGAGACCCCAGCGGGTGTCGCGGACCTGGTTCCACAGGGCGATCCAGTCCCAGCGACCGGTCTTGTCGAGCACGATAAGGCGATGCAGGCGTGGGGTGTCGGCGAACAGGGGCGCGGAGGCCGCCGAGCCGACGATGGTGAAGTCCGCGTTCGGAACGGCATCGACGAGATGCGCCAGGGCGCCGGACGAGAGCACAGCGGCCTCCGCGTCGGCCTCGGCGATATAGAGAATGGGGAAACGCACGTTCATGGGCACACCGTATACGGATTCTCTCGTGGCGAGTGTGAGGCGGTTGTTGCGTCGTTCTCACTCCCCGTTTGGGGAGGGAGACGGATCACTCCCCTCCCCTTCTCGCCTCGCACCCCCTATCTCTCGCCCATGACCGAACACATCGCCCGCCTCGACAGTCGCGCCCTGGTGAAGGTCAGCGGGCCGGATGCCCGGGACTTCCTGCACAACCTGCTGACCCAGGATGTGGAGACTCTCGAGCCGGGCGCCCTGCGGTTCGGAGCGATGCTATCGCCACCGGGGCGGCTGCTGTTCGACCTGTTCCTGTGGGGCGACGAGGATGGGGTGATGCTGGACGTGGCGGCGGAGAAACGCGGCGCCCTGATCCAGCGGCTGTCGATGTACAGGTTGAGGGCGAAGGTCGAGGTCGCAACCGATCAGCGGCCGGTGGCGGTCAGCTGGCCGGGCGTCGCGGAAGGTTTCACCGCCGATCCGCGCACGGCGGCGCTCGGCGGGCGTGCCGTCGGCGAGCGTGGCGCGAACGCGAGCGAGGACGACTGGCAGGCGCACCGACTGGCGGTCGGGGTCCCCGATCCTGCGCGGGACGTCGATGACGGGACCTATCCGATCGAGGCCAATTTCGACCTGCTGAACGGCATAGACTTCGCCAAGGGGTGTTTCGTCGGCCAGGAGACAACGTCGCGGATGAAGCGGCGGGGCGAGATCAAGAAGCGGATGCTGCCGCTGACTTTCGACGGCCCGGCTCCGGCGGCCGGGACAGAGGTGCTGAACGGCGAACTGCGCGCGGGCGAGGTCCTGACCGGTCGCGATGGGGCTGCGATGGCGCTGGTGCGACTTGACCGTGTGGATGGAAATTTGTCCGTCGATGGGCGTGTGGCAGCGGTCTACCGTCCAGCTTACTTTCCAGTCTGACACGCGTATTCAGCCAAAGCTGAAACGATAAGTCCGGCTAAATGATGGAAAAATTTAGGCAATTGCCCAAGGTCGGACGCAACCAAACGTCACGGTCACGAGTATCTTCCTGCGGAACGGGCTCATAGACGCAGGATTTTCGGCATGTCCAAGACAGACCTCATCATCGACGCCCTCGACCAGCGGGTCGAACGCCGCAACGAGCGGCGGAAATTCTTCAAATGGGGCGGCGGCTTCGCTGTCGGCGCCGTCGGCGGCGCAGTTCTGGGCGCCTGTTCCAGCTCCAGTGACACGGCCGTGGCCCAGAACCCGCCCGCAGGTTCGCCCAACCTTGATGTCGAGATCCTGAACTTCGCGCTGCAGCTCGAGTATCTGGAAGCCCAGTTCTATTCGTTTGCCGCTTTCGGGACCGGCCTGCCGCAGAGCTCGCTGAGCGGCACTGGGACCCAGGGCGCGGTCATCGGCGGGCGTCAGGTCGCCTTCTCCGATCCCCTCGTCCGCCGCTACGCCAACGAGATCGCGGCCGATGAGGTCGCCCACGTCAACTTCCTGCGCACCGCCCTGGGCAGCGCGGCCGTGGCCCAACCGGCGATCGACGTCGGCGGGACCGATCCCAACGGCGCCTTCTCCAGCGCTGCACGCGCCGCTGGTCTCGTCGGGCCAGGTCAGGCCTTCGACCCGTATCTGAACGACAACAACTTCCTGCTCGGCGCCTTCATCTTCGAAGACGTCGGCGTGACCCTCTACAAGGGCGCTTCGCCGCTGGTCACCAGCAAGGTGTTCCTGGAAGCGGCAGCCGGCCTGTTGGCGGCTGAGGCGTATCACGCCGGGCTGGTTCGCACCGTGCTGACCGCCAAGGGGCTGGAGACGCCGGTCCTGGCGATCTCCAACGCTCGTGACAGCCTGGATGGAACGACGGATCTGGATCAGGGCATCACGACGACCGGGACCGGCAACGCCGCCGCCTCCAATATCTTCCCGGGCGATGCCAACGCCCTGGCGTTCAGCCGCACCGTGCAACAGGGTCTGAACATCGTCTATCTGAAGTCCGGTACAGGCCAGACCAGCGGGGGCTTCTTCCCCGCCGGCATGAACGGTCCGGCCGGCTTCCGCACGACCTGACCGCTGTCGAGACCCGAGGAACCCCGCCCGTGGAAACACGGGCGGGGTTTCGCTTGTTCGGGGCGTGGTAGGCTGCGGGCATGACCGAATCCCCCGGACGCTGCACCTGGTGCGGGACGGACCCGCTGTATGTCGACTACCACGACACTGACTGGGGCGTGCCCGAGTACGATTCCCGCGCCCTGTGGGAGAAGCTGGTGCTGGACGGGTTCCAGGCCGGGCTGGCGTGGATCACCATCCTGAGGAAGCGCGAGACGATGCGCGCAGCCTTCGCCGGGTTCGACCCGGATGTGGTGGCGAAGTTCGACGATGCGGACCGTGAGAGGCTGATGGCCAACCCCGGCATAATCCGCTCGCGCGCCAAGATCGAGGCGGCGATCAGGGGAGCACGGATCTTCGTCGAGATGCGCGACAACGGCGAGGATTTCTCGGCCTGGCTGTGGTCGTTTGTGGACGGGACGCCCGTGCAGGGACATCGCGTGGGCGGCGACGTTCCGACCCAGACGGAGGCCTCCGTCGCCATGGCCAGGGCGCTGAAGACGCGGGGCTTCAACTTCTGCGGCCCCGTGATCGTCTATGCCTTCATGCAGGCGACGGGGATGGTCAACGACCACGTCGCCGGATGCTTCCGCTGTGAGGATGTCCGGGCTATGGGCGCGTCGTGACCCTGGTGATCCAACAATCCCCCCCTGCACCCCGGCGAAGGCCGGAGCCCAGATCAAGGTCACGGGCGGTAGGGATCGGGCACAGGTTCCACAGATCGGAAGACCGGGTTTTCCAACTGGACCCCGGCCTTCGCCGGGGTGCAGGGTGATGGGGATGGGAAAGTCGTTCCCGACGCTTGTGCTCGAGACCTTGCTGGCGCAGCGGGTCGGCGGGCTCGTGTGCGGTGTGGACGAGGCGGGGCGCGGGCCGTGGGCCGGGCCAGTCTCGGCGGGCGCAGTGATCCTGTCGGCCGACGACATCCCCGAGGGCATCAACGACTCCAAGGCCCTGACAGCTGGTCGGCGCGAGGTGCTCGCGGTCGAGATCAAGCGCTGCGCCGTCGCCTGGGGCGTCGGGTTCGCTTCGCCCGAAGAGATCGAGGACCTGAACATCCTGCAGGCGACGGGCCTGGCCATGTGTCGGGCAATCGAGGCGATGAGCGTGCAGCCGAAGGCGGCGCTGGTCGACGGCAACTACCGGTTCAAGCTGCCCTGCGACGTGGAGACGGCGGTGGGCGGTGACGGACTGTCGCTGTCGATCGCGGCGGCCTCGATCCTGGCCAAGACGGCACGCGACCGGATCATGATCGAGATGGACGCCGAATACCACGGCTACGGCTTCGCCTCGCACAAGGGTTACAACGCGCCGATCCACCAGGCGGCGCTGAAGGCCATGGGACCATGCGCCATCCACCGGCGCAGCTGGGCGCCGATCCGGGCGCTGCTCGAAACCTAGACGGACATCATCCCGCCCAGCAGGGCGCCGAGCAGGGCCGCGACGACGCAGCCGATGGCGACTACGATCCAGCGCGGCAAGGGCTCCATCTCGGCCGGCTGGACGCCATAGGTCGTCGGCGCGATGACTTCTGCGCGCGACAGGAAGTCATTGGCCGGGCGGCTGTCGAATCGGGTCGCGGCGGGCGCACGCCAGGCGGCGGTCTGATAGGCGCTCAAAGCGTCGCGAACGGCGCCGGGACGCGTAGGATTGACGGGGCCCTGGGTCACGATCAGCTCTTCCATGCCGCTCTAACGACGCAATGAGACCCTCGTTCCCAGAATGGTCAAGCTGCGAGTGCGACGGGCCGTTCAGTGACCACGAACAGGTATTCGACGTTGCGCAGACGCCCCACGGCCCCGACTTTCTCGCCCTTGGGATTATGGATGCCGATACGGGCGCCGACGTAGCGGGGGCGCGGGATTTCCACGACCTGCACATGGCCGCGCGCCGACAGCATCTCGACCAGCTGATCGCGGCTCAGATAGCCTTCGTCGTTGAAGGAGACGATCAGGTTGGGCGCGCGGATCGCCTCGATCACGGCCTGCAACGCCGGGCCGATGCCGGGGCGGGAGTTGAAGGCGCTCTTCCTCGTCTTTACGTCGATCCGCTTGTTGGCGATCCCGTAGGTCTCGGGCCGGTCCCACAGGATCAGGCTTTCCCAGACATGGTAGTTCCCGAGGTAGGAGTGCTGGTTGTAGGGCGGGTCGAGATAGACGAGATCGCCGTCGAAGGCGGCGGCGGTCTCCAGCGCATCGGCCCGGGTGGCGCGGCAGGGACCGGCGGCGACGGCGGGCCGCAGCGTCGGCATCCGCAGCGTCAGGGGTTTCAGCGCCCGCGCGGCCCAGGACTTCATATAGGCCATCTGCAGACCGGCCGTGGAATCGACCCGGTCGGCGGCCTCCATCAGGCTGACAAGGGCGATGGCCTTGAGTTCGGGCTCCAAACCCATGGCCTCGATCCGGTCGCGCATGCCGTCGATGCGGGCGCCATTCTCGGGCGTGAAATAGCGGGCGTCCTCGCAGAAGGCCCTGGTGAACCAACCGGCGGCGGGGGGCGTGGTGGAGAGGTCGGCGAGGACGGCCTCGGCTCTATCCGCCCACACGTCGCGGTCAACCTGGACATAGGCGGTTGCGAGAGCGTGGGCATAGGCGTTGTGATCGTTGGACCAGACCTGGAAGCCGGTGCCTTTCAGGGCATGGCCGACGCGGGCCGTGCCGGAGAACAGGTCGCAGATGTGGCCGCCCTCCGGCAGCAGGGCGCGGACGGCGGCGGCGATCGGATCCAGCAGGGCCCGCTTGGAGCCGAGGTATTTGATCATGACGCTCCCAATCCTCCCCCGTCGGGGCTTGCGGTCTGCTCGTATACGAGCAGCTCCTCAAGGCGCGGCGCATCTTCGCGCCGTGACGGAGGGGGCTCACGGCGAGTGCGGTGTCCGGGGTTGGCCCCCTGCACCGCTTCGCGGTCCCCCTCCCCCTACGGGGAGGATTGCTATTTGCGCGCCTTCTTCATCGGAGCATGCGCCAGTCGCAGGAGATTCGCAGCCCCCGGCGCGCCGAAGGGCGTTCCGGCCAGGATCAGGACGCGCTGGCCCGGCTGGGCGAGGCCGTATTCGATGGCTGATCTCACAGCATCCTCTGTGACGTCCTCCAGGGAGGCAGGCTCCTTGCCGAGGCGCGGTTCCAGACCCCAGACCAGCGACAGGCGACGCGCGGTGTCGGGGTTGGGGGTCAGGGCCAGCACCGGCTGGAGCGGGCGTTCGCGCGACATGCGCCGGGCGGTGCCGCCGAGGGTGGTGAAGACGACGATACAGGCGGTGGACTGGGCCTCGCCGGCCTTGCGGGCCGCAGCGACAAGCGCGTCGGCGTCGATGTCGTCCATGCCCGTGTGTTCGGCGTCCATCAGGCTGGGCCACAGGGGGTCGGCCTCGACCCGCTCCATGATCCGGTTCATGATTCCGACGGACTCGAGCGGATAGTCGCCGGACGCCGTCTCGGCCGACAGCATCAGGGCGTCGGCGCCTTCGTAGACCGCATTGGCGACGTCTGAGGCCTCGGCCCGCGTGGGCGCGGGCGAGGTTGTCATCGATTCCAGCATCTGGGTGGCGACAATGACCGGCACGCCGCGCTGGCGGGCGGCGCGGATGATGCGCTTCTGGGCGACGGGCACCTCTTCCGGCTCCATCTCGACGCCCAGGTCGCCCCGCGCGACCATGACGCCGTCGCAGTAGTCGAGGATGCTTTCGAGGGCGTCGAGCGCCTGGGGCTTTTCGATCTTGGCGAGACAGGCGGCGCGGCCCTTCACGATCGCCTTCAGCTCGGCCATGTCCTCGGCCTTCTGAACAAAGCTCAGGGCGACCCAGTCGACGCCGATGCGCAGGGCGAAGGCCAGATCCTCGCGGTCCTTGGCGGTCAGAGCCGAGACGGGCACCACGGCCTCGGGCACGGCGACGCCCTTGCGATCCGACAGCTTCGAACCGCTCTCGACGGTCACGTCGGCCCATTCGTCGGTGCGCTTTCCTACGCGCAGACGGACCCGACCGTCGTCGAGCAGCAGCAGCATGCCTTCTCGGAGGGCCTTGAAGATTTCCGGGTGCGGCATCTGAACCCGCGTCTCGTCGCCGGGCGTCGGATCCAGGTCGAAGCGCATCTTGTGGCCCGGCTTCACCGAGATTTCGACATCGGCGAAGCGGCCGAGGCGCAGCTTGGGGCCTTGCAGGTCTGCGAGGACGCCCAGCGGACGCTTCAGCGCCAGTTCGGCGCCGCGCACGGCCTTCAGGTTGGCGGCGTGATCCTCATGCGAGCCATGGCTGAAGTTCAGGCGGAAGACATCGACCCCCGCCTGGGCCAGGGCCTTGACCATGCCGGGAGCCCGACTGGCCGGTCCCAGGGTCGCGACGATGCGCGCGCGGCGTGCTCTGTTCATGATGGTCCCGTTGGCCGGTCGCGTTTCCTGAGACGACGTTGTGCCACGAAACGCGCCGGGAGGAAGGCCGGCTCCCCCACGGGAAACGAGAAGTGAGTCTCTGTTACCTGGCGCCGAGTCGACGAGCCATCCCGGTCACCGTGCGCTGGAGGGCGGAGGGGCGACGTTCGGCCGCCGACGCCGCCGGAGCGACGACAGGGCAATCGCCGGCGCCGAACAGTCCCAGATCCATGCAGCGACCCTCGACCGTTGTCGGGGCCTCGACCCCGACGATATTGGCCAGGGTCGGGGCGATGTCGATGGTGCGGATGGGGAAGAACCGCTCCTGGCCCTGCATGTTCGGAGACCAGAAGACGATCGGCACGCCGCGATCATAGTCCCAGGGCGTGCCGTGGGTGGACAGGGTGCCGCCGACGCGGCCCGCGACCGTGGTGGTGTTCGGCCATTGGGCCACGACGATGTCGGGCGAGCGGCCTTCGACGGCGCCGAGGCGGTGGCGCTGGAGCAGGGTCAGTTCCTGGGGGCTCAGGTTGCGCGGCGGCAGGGGCGAGGCCAGCACATCCTCGATCGTCCAGGCGCCGGCGACATTGGGCTCGGCGCGCAGGAGGGCGACGGCGGCTGCGGCGATCTGGTCGCGGCGACGGTCGGCCAGTTCCACATTGCCCGCACCCACGACCATCAGGCCGGAGCCGCCATAGGACAGCGGATCGACGGTCAGGTTGAAGCGGTCCCTGAGCGCCGTATTGATGCGGCCCAACAGAGCCGGGTCGCCGCGCACCGCGTCGTCGTAGCCGCGCTCTTGCATCCGTTCGGGGAAGTCAGAGCCGCCATGGTCGGCAGTCAGGACGACGACAACGCCGCCCGGAAGCTGGGACAGGCGATCCATGAAGACGCCAAGGGCGGCGTCAAGCCGGTACATCTGCTCGCACATCTCCGGCCCCTGGGTGCCGAAGGCATGGCCAATCCGGTCGGTGGCCGAGAGGCTGACGCCGAGGATGTCGGTGACGCCGCGACGCCCCAGCGACTGGGTGTCCAGCAACTCGGTCGCGGCCTCCAGCGTCAGCTCGTCGAGAATCGGCGACGTGTCCAGCTTGAAGCCCGTCGCGGGCGGCAAGGTGGCGTGGAAGGTCTCGGTTCCTATGGTCCAGTCACCTTCCAGGGCGCGGCACTCGGCGCGGGTGTAGGTCCAGGTCGGTGGAGAGGCGGCCAGACGGGCGTTGATGCGGGCGTTCAGGGCGGCGACGGGCGCAAGCTTGGCCTCGGCCGTCTGGCCCGGTTCGACGTAGGTGGTGAAGCCGAAGCCGTCGGTCATCCAGAAGGCGCCGTCGCCATGGTGGCCGGCCAGGTTGATGGCGCCGCGGTCCTTGCCGGAGACCGCGAAGATGCGGCTGGTGGGACTCCCGGCCTTGAGCCAGTCACCCAGGGTCGTCGCGAGCAGTTGATCGGGGCCGACCGGGCCGTTGTCGGTGATGCGGCCGTGGGCGAGCGTGTTCCGGGGTGCGGCCAGGCAATAGACTTCCGCGCCGGTCGTGCGGTCGATCCAGTCATTGGCGGGGATGCCCGCACTGGCCGGGTTGACCCCGGTCAGGATCGTGGCGTGACCCGGGCAGGTCTCGGTCATCGCATGCTGCTGGAAGCCATTGGCGTATACGAGGCCGGTAGAGGCCAGGGTATGCAGGCCGCCGGTGAAGCGGTCGCGGTACTGGTTGAAGAGATTCGAACTGAGCTGATCGACGACGATCGTCACGACCAGCGACGGGCGCTCGGGCGGCGGGCCAGGAGTCGCCGATGACGGGGTCTGAGCCATTGCCGCCGGGGCGATGAGACAGGTCGCCAAGGTCAGCAGCAGGGGAGCGGACAGTCGGGACATCAAGGACACCGGAGCAGTTGCAATGGCCCCGCTTAGACCCACATCGTTACGTCTCCAAGACGCGCGTCGCGTCGCGTTGACAGGGCTGTGGACCACAGCCTAGGTCGGCTGCGAAACGAGGCGTCCATGAATAGATTGCAAGTCCTGACGCTGCTGGGCGCCAGCCTGCTGGCGGCCTGTTCCGGCGAGCCCGCTCGGCCGGACAAGCCTGAGGCGCCCGTCGTTCAGGTCGCCGATATAACCCGACTGACGGGCGATGCCGAGGCGGGGCGGATCGGCTTCGGCCAATGCCGCAGCTGTCATGCGGTCGAGGCCGGGGTGAACCGGGTCGGGCCGAGCCTGCACACGATCGTCGGGCGACCGGTCGGGACGGTGGCGGACTATCGCTACAGCACCGCCATGGCCGCAGCAGGCGGAGCCTGGGACGAACAGCGGCTGTACGACTTCCTCGAGAATCCGCGCGGGTATCTGCCAGGCACGAAGATGACCTTCGTCGGCATCAAGGACGGCCAGCGCCGCGCCGACATCATTGCGTATCTGAAGACCCAGGCGGACTAGGTCCGCCTGTCGGGGTCTACATCGTCGCGCCGAGGCGCCAGGGCTGGATCTCGTCCTCGCCGAAGCCCAGCGCCTCCGAGGCCGTCACCTTGCCCGAGGCGGTGGCGATGATGGTCTCGAAGATCTCGGCGCCGAGGGCGTCCAGCGATATCCCCTCGTCCAGCACGCGGCCGCAGTCGATATCGATGTCGTCCGGCATGCGGCGGGCCAGGGCGCTGTTGGTGGCCAGCTTCAGGCTGGGGGCCGGCTTGGCGCCGAAGACCGAGCCGCGGCCTGTGGTGAAACAGATCAGGGTCGCCCCGCCCGCGATCTGGCCCGTGGCCGAGACGGGGTCGTAGCCGGGCGTGTCCATGAAGACGAGGCCGTGGGCCGTGACCGGCTCGGCATATTCGTAGACGGCCGCCAAGGACGCGGAGCCTGCCTTGGCCACGGCGCCGAGCGACTTCTCGAGGATGGTCGTCAGGCCGCCAGCCTTGTTGCCTGCGGAGGGATTGTTGTCGAGAGAGCCGCCGGTCGTCTCGACGTGCTTCTCCCACCAGGCGATGCGGCCCATGAGTTTGGCGGCGACCTCGGGCGAGGCGCGGCCGGTCAGCAGGTGTTCGGCGCCGTAGATCTCGGGCGTCTCCGACAGGATCGCCGTGCCGCCATGGGCGACCAGCAGATCGACGGCGCGGCCGAGGGCCGGGTTGGCGGTCATACCGGAATAGCCGTCCGAGCCGCCGCACTGGAGACCCACAATCAGTTTCGACACCGGCTGGGGCGTACGCTCAAGCGAGGCGGCGCGGTCGGCCATCTCCATCAGCCGGTCGACGCCGTGCTGAATGGTCGAGGCGGCGCCGCCCTCGTCCTGGATGGCCATGACGCCGAGGTCGCGGGACCCCGCCATCTGCTCCGCCTCCATCAGGCTGGATATCTGGTTGGTCTCGCAGCCGAGGCCCAGCATCAGAACGCCCGCGACATTGGGGTGGCGCGCATACCCCGCGAGCGTCCGGCGCAGGATGTCCATGCCCTCGCCCCCGGAGGCCATGCCGCAGCCCGAGCCGTGAGTGATGGCGACGACGCCGTCGATATGGGGATAGCGGTCGCCAAGCCGCGCCTCGGTCTCGCGCGCGATGCGGCGAGCGACCATGGCCGAGCAGTTCACCGAGGTGACCACCGCCAGATAGTTGCGCGTTCCCACCCGTCCGTCGGCGCGGAGGTAGCCGTCGAAGGTGCGCGGCTCACTGGCGACGGAGACGACGCCGGCCGTGATACCGGTGTCAGCACGGGCCGAAATATCGCCGATGCCAAGGTTGTGGGCGTGGACCCAGTCGCCGGGCGCGATGGCGGCGCTGGCCGCGCCGATGACCTGACCGTATTTGCGGACCTGGCCGCCGACGGGGACCGGCTTGAGCGCGATCTTATGGCCTGCGGGGACATCGGTCGTGGCGGTGACGCCATCGACGGTCTCGCCGGCGGTCAGGGCGCGGACGGCGACGGCGACGTCGTCATCAGGATGGAGGCGGAGAACGGACGGGGAGGACATGGTCCTCCCCGCCTAGCATGAGGCAGCGGAAACGTCAGGCCGCAGGTGCGGCTTCGGCTTCAGCAGCGAGCTTCTTCTTTGAACGGCCGCGACCGACCCGGTAGACGGCGAAGGCGATACCGCCGCCGATGGCCAGGATGATGATCGTGGTGATGGGACGGAAGGCCAGCCACGCCAAAGCGATGGTCACGGTGCCGACGATCAGGCCGAGCACGAAGCCGATCAGGCCCGTGCCCATCCGCACGATCGTTCCGGCCAGGGGCAGGACGTCGGCCAGCACCCCGAACGGCGCCAGGATCAGACCGAAACCGACCATCAGCAGGACCATGCCGACGACGCGGATGATCCAAGCGATCACGTTGTTGGCGTCCTGGGCCGACTGGAACATGTCGCCGGCGGGCACGTCGCCGTCCGCGACCAGCAGGAATTCCGAGCCGTTGCGGGCGCGGTAGTCGAGGAAGTTGTCGCCGTTCTGACGGGCGACGACGCTGATTTCCGACGCCGGGGTGGCCTCATAGGAGACGCGGGTGTCGCCGATGGCGGGCGTCTGCGGGGTCTCGCCGAAGAAAATCGCGCCTTGCGACACCGTCAGGGTCGAAGCCTCGCCGGCGGCGGCCTCGATGGCATCGGTCTGTTCTGTCAGGTTCACGGCCTCGGCGCCGCCGACCTGGCTGAGGACGTTCTCCTCCAGACGATAGTCACCCAGCGTCGCGTCGGTCGCATAGATGTCGGCGCTCTCGACCGACATCTCCGGATTCTCGTGACCGGCCGGGGTGTTGAAGGCGCTGGAGTCGATCGCGGTCGAGGACCAGGCCTTGGTGTAGGTGTAGGTGGTGACGGTCTCTTCACCGCCGCCGAGCTTGGTGCGGCTCTCGGACTTCGACTCCTCCTGCCACTGATACATCTCGGCGGTGCGCGACAGCTTCAGGCCGGTCGCGGCGACACCGTACTGATTGTCCTCCAGCGGCGCGGTGACAACGGTCTGGCCAGTGACGTGGACCAGCTTCTGGTCGTTGGCGGGATCGATCGGAGAGGCGGGCGCCTCGACCACGGCACCGGCGCCTTCGGTCAGGCCGCGCGCGACCTTGACGGCATTACCCTCGTTCCAGGCCAGCCCCCACACGCAGGCGAAGATCAGGACGATGCCGACCAGAACGCCGGCGACGGCCGAGCCGATGCGGCTGAACCAGCCCTTGTTGGTGGTGACTGTGACTTGATCCGGCATGTGAGCCCCCCACGAGCTATCCGGCCGAAACCCGGCCGTCAGGCGCGCAGATATAGCACCGCTTCATCGCTGAGATAGCGATGGCGCGCATACGGAAGCTGACGACGCCCTACAGCCCGCGCCAGTCCCGCCACCAGGCCACGAACCGGCCCAGCCCCTCGGCCAGGGCGACCCTGGGCGCATATCCGGTCAGGGCGGTCAGCCTGGACACGTCGGCCCAGGTGGCGGTGACGTCCCCCGCCTGCATCGGGCGCATGACCTTGACCGCCTCGCGACCCAGCGCCGTCTCCAGGGTGGCTATCATCTCCATCAAGCCGACCGGGCTGGAATCGCCGATGTTGTAGATCTCGTGCCCGCCCGGGGCCGGCGGCCTGTCCAGCACGCCCATGACGCCGTCGACGATGTCGTCGATGAAGGTGAAGTCGCGCGCCATCCGGCCCTCACCGAAGACCTGGATCGGCTCGCCCGCCATGATCTTCTCGGTGAAGCTGAAATAGGCCATGTCAGGCCGGCCCATCGGCCCATAGACGGTGAAGAACCGCAGGCCCGACTGGGGGAAGCCGTAGAGCGAGGCGTAGCTCTGGCTGATCAGTTCGCAGGAGCGTTTGGTGGCGGCATAGAGCGAGACGGGGCTGACCGTCGGATCGTCCTCGCGGAAGCCCTGCCCGGCCAGCGGCCGGTCGCCATAGACCGAGCTGGACGAGGCGTAGACCAGGTGCTCGACGCGGTTGTGGCGGCAGGCCTCAAGGATCGAGAGGTGGCCCTGCAGGTTCGAGCGCTGGTAGGCGAAGGGGTTCTCGATCGAGTAGCGGACCCCGGCCTGGGCGGCGAGATGGACCACACGGTCGGCGCCCGAGGCGCGGACCAGTTCGGCCATGACCTCGGCGTCGGCGATATCCGCGCGCACCATGCGGAAGCCCGGATAGGTCGCCAGCCGCCCCGCCCGCAGCTCTTTCAGCGCGACGTCGTAATAGGCGTTGAAGTCGTCCACGCCGACGACGGTCTCTCCGCGTTGCAGCAGGCGTTGCGCCACGTGCATGCCGATGAAGCCGGCCGCTCCGGTCACAACGACGGTCATGAGGCTCAGCCCCGTCCGATGCTGGTGTAGGCGAACCCGCGGGCGCGCATTTCCGCCGGACGATAGATGTTCCGCAGGTCCACGATGACCGGCGCCCGGGCCATCAGCTTGATCCGGTCGAGATCCAGAGCGCGGAACTGATCCCATTCCGTCAGAATCACGATCGCGTCGGCGTCCTGTGTCGCGCTGTAGGCGTCGTCCCGGTAGTCGACGTCAGGCAGAAGCTTCCGCGCCTCGTGCATGCTCTCGGGATCATAGGCCTGGACCTTGACCCCGGCGGCGATCAGGGCGGGCACGATGTCGAGGCTGGGGGCGTCGCGCATATCGTCGGTGTTGGGCTTGAACGCCAGGCCGAGAATGCCGACGGTCTTGCCCGCACCGGAGCCGCCCAAGGCCGCGATGACCCGGTCGGCCATGGCCTTCTTGCGCGCGTCATTGACCTCGACTGTCGTCTCCACCAGCCGGACCGGCGTGCCGTACTGCTGGGCCGTGCGGACCAGGGCGACGGTGTCCTTGGGGAAGCAGGAGCCGCCGTAGCCGGGGCCGGCGTTGAGGAATTTCGAGCCGATCCTTCCGTCCAGACCGATGCCCTTGGCGACCTGCTGCACGTCGGCTCCGACCTTTTCGCACAGGTCGGCGATCTCGTTGATGAAGGTGATCTTCAAAGCGAGGAAGGCATTGCCAGCGTATTTGATCAGCTCGGACGTCCGGCGCGACGTATAGATGACGGGGAAATCGTTGAGGCTCAGCGGACGATAGACCTCGGCCATCACGGCCTTGGCGCGATCATCGTCCGTACCGACCACGACGCGGTCCGGGCGTTTGAAGTCCTCGATCGCGGCGCCTTCGCGCAGGAACTCAGGGTTCGAGACCACGGCGAAGTCGGCGTCCGGATTGACCCGGCGGATGATGGCCTCGACCTCGTCGCCAGTGCCCACGGGAACGGTCGACTTGTTGACGATGACGGTGAATCCCTCGATCAGGCCCGCGATCTCCTCGGCTGCCGCATAGACGTAGGACAGGTCCGCATGGCCGTCGCCGCGCCGCGTCGGCGTGCCCACGGCGATGAAGACGACATCCGCCGAGCGGATCGCCTCGGCGCCGTCCAGGGTAAACTCCAGACGGCCGGCCCTGACATTGTCGGCCACCAGTTGTTCCAGGCCTGGCTCAAAGATCGGGATCTCGCCCCGATGTAGCCGCTCGATCTTTGAGGGATCCTTGTCGACGCAGACCACGGTGTGGCCGAAGTCGGCGAAACAGGCTCCAGACACCAGGCCGACATAACCGGTGCCAATCAACGTGACGCGCATCAAAACATTCCCAGCGAGAGCGCGGGCAGCCTTAGCCCAGTCATCCCGGCGGCGCAAAAGGCGGGCGATACGACCTGTTAAGCCTGTCCCCTTACCCGATCTTGAGCCGGACCCGTCAGGGTAGGCGCATGACCGACGCCTCCCGCTTCTCCCTGCCCGAAGCTGTTGCGACCGATCGCCGTCAGCAGGCGCGGGCGCCCTTCCGCAAGGCGCGGCGTGAGCACGAGCGCGTCCGCCTGCTGGGCCAGACTGTCGACCTGGTCAGGCCAGAGGAGGTTCTGCACCACGTCGAGACCTGGGTCGAGGCGCGCCGCAAGGTGCTTATCGCCAATCACAACCTCAACAGCCTCGCCCTGCTTCAGAAGCACCCAAGGCTTCAGCGCTTCTATGATCGGGCCGATCTTGTCGAGGTCGACTCCACGCCGCTGATCCATTTCGCAAGGCTGCTGGGCCTTCAGGGCAAGGCGTTTCACCGCTGCACCTATCTGGACTGGCGCGACCACTTCTGGAGCCTGGTCGACCGCAAGGGCTGGCGGGTGATGTACATCGGCGGTGCGCCGCAGGTGGTCGAGCGGGCGCGCGGCCGTCTGGCTTCGGAGTACCCGAACGCCGACATTCGCGCGCGTGACGGCTTTTTCGTCCCCACCCCGGGCTCGCGCGACAATGCAGTCGTGGTCGCCGAGGTGAAGGCCTTCGATCCGCACATCCTGTTCGTCGGCATGGGCATGCCGCGTCAGGAACTGTGGATCCTCGACAATCTGGACGCCCTGCCCGACTGCGCCGTTTTCTCGGTCGGCGCCGCATTCGACTATGAGGCCGGTGAGCAGAAAGCCGCGCCGCGCTGGATGGGTCGGATGGGCCTCGAATGGTTGTTTCGCCTGGTCCACGACCCGAGGCGGCTGGCGCGCCGCTATCTGATAGAGCCGTGGAGCCTGAGCCAACTGATCGTCGCCGATGTCTGGACGGCGATCCGGACGAAACGGTTCGGCCGGGCCTAGACCGCCAGGGACGAGGTGGTAATCGCGACGCGGCCAGCCCGGCCCGTGGCCCGTACCTGGGTCCGCGTCTCGCCCTCGAGCCGGACCGCCGACAGCACATTCGTTGCATAGGCGCCGGTGTCGACGCCGATTCGGCGCGCATCGGAATGAACCCCCTCGGCGGGGGTGTGGCCGTGCACAACCACCTGCTCGAACAGGCCTGCGTGATCCAGGAACGGCTCACGAATCCACATCAGATCTTGGGGCGACTGGACTGCCAGGGCGACGCCAGGCCGGGCGCCGGCGTGGGTGAAGAAATAGTCGCCGATCGAGATCGACATCTCCTGGCTGGCCAGCAACTCGCGGTGGGAATCCGGCAACGCCTCGTCGAGCGCTCGCGAGGCATCGGCCCAGGCCAGAGTATCGCCGCGCAGCGGGGGCGGACTGACGCCGTAGGACACCAGGGTGTCGCGGCCGCCTTCGTCGCACCAAGACGGGCCGACCTGGGGATCGCGCAGGAAGGCCTCCATCCGGTCCTCGTGGTTGCCGCGGATGAAGCGAACCTCCAGCCCCGGATCGGCCGCGAGATTGATCAGCTGATTCAGGACCCCTTTTGAGTCGAGACCGCGATCGACACAGTCGCCGAGGACGACGACGACCTTGCGCTTCACCTCGGCCGCATACAGGTCGGCACGGATGGCCTGTATCAGCCGGTCGGCCAGATCGGAACGTCCGTGGATGTCGCCCACCGCCCAGATGACACAGTCGGGCGGCGTGCGCGACGCCGGCCGTGCAGGCCGATTGGGGAACAGGCGGGAGAGCATGCCGATCACATGCCTCCTCGCTTCCCCGCGTTCAAGCCGAACCCGGGGGCGACGCCTCTAACGCCGGAGGATCAGTCGTGGATGAAGTGGGGAACGAAGCGCGAGACGTTGCGCGTGATCCGGCCTTCGTCCTCGCGCACCGACATGCCGGCCGGTTCCTCGCCAACCACCCATGAGCCGATGATGGCGTGACGGCCGTCGAACACGGGCGGAGCGTGGACGGCCTGGAGGATGGCGCGGCCGTCGTAGCCGCCGTCCTTTCCCTGTTCCGTACCGCCGGGCTCGACGATCGAGATGTTGTCGCCCTCACGAGAGAAAAGCGGCTTGCGGACGTGGGCGGAGGACAGGGCCGAGGCTCCGGGATCGTCCTCGAACCAGCTCTCCAGCAGGTTGGGGTGACCGGCGTGGCGTTCCCACAGCAGCGGCAGGATGCCCTTGTTGGACAGGATCGATTTCCACGCCGGCTCCAGCACCGTGATATCGGCGTGGGGCAGAGGCTCGGCGTAGTCGTCGCGCAGCATCTGTTCCCACGGGTAGAGTTTGAACATGGCCTGGATCAGCCAGTTCTGTTCGTCCACAAACCGCCCGTCGGCGTTCAGGCCGATGTCGCCGATGGCCACGAATTTCGGGTCGAGACCGGCCTGTCTGGCGATATCCTCGAGGAAGCGGACGGTCTGGCGATCCTCGACGAAATCGGGGTCCGACGAGAAATGCACGAACCCGCCCATCGGGAAGATGGCGCGGAAGCGGGCGACCAGTTTCTCATGCAGGCTGTTGAACTGGTCGGCGGCGGCCGGGATCGAGCCGTCGGCGATCCGGTCTTCCAGCCACAGCCACTGGAACACCGCGCTCTCATAGATCGACGTCGGGGTGTCGGCGTTGTACTCATAGAGCCTGGCGGGGCCCTGGCCGTCGTAGGCGAAGTCGAACCGGCCGTATAGCGATGGGTCGCCCCGCTTCCAGCTGTCGGCGACGTAGTCCCTGAGCTTTTCCGGGATGTCGAGCAGGCTCATCAGCCGTTCGGACTTCACCGCCTCGTCGACGAGATCGAGGCACATCTGATGCAGTTCGGCGGTCGGCGCCTCGATCCCCTCCTCCACTTCCTGAAGCGTCAGGGCGTAGGCGACCTCGTCGGACCAATAGGGATCGCCCGACGTGTGGTGCCAGGTGAAGCCGAGGCTGTCGGCCTTGGCCTGCCAGTCGGGACGTTCGGGGAGGATGAGGCGTTGCATATGATCTCCAAACCTCCCCCGTCGGGGGAGGTGGCGCGGCGCTACTTCAGCGCCGTGACGGAGGGGGCCAGCCGCGAATCCGGTGTCTGGGGCCAGCCCCCTCCACCGCTTCGCGGTCCCCCTCCCCCAGAGGGAGGATTTAGGCTGGGTCTTTATCCGGCGTCGCCTGCCCGATGCGCGGCGTGACCACCGTAACGTCCTGTTGCGTCAGCCGCGCCAGCACATCGTCGGCCGACGAATGCCCGGGCAGAATGCCGGCCTCCTTAAGCTTGGCGTCGAGGTCGGCGCCGGTGCGCTTGTCCTCGAACTCCTGGCCAACACGGAGACGCTCCTCCTGAACCGCCTGGCGCTGCTTGATGCGCTGCAGGCTGTCGGCGGCGGAGCCGATGCGCGAATGGGCGCCGGCCGATTGCAGGGCGACCGAGGTCTGGGCGCGTTGGACGCTTTCGTTGACCTTCACGATATCGATCTCGCGACGCAGGGTCTCAATCTTCTGGTCGGTCGAGGCGATGGCGGTGCGCAGGCGCGCCTCGGCGGCCTTCATGTTGTCGATCAGCGGACCGCGCGTGCCGATCTCGGATTCCAGTTCGGCGATCCGGCCTGCGACCTCGCGGGCCAGATCGGTCTTGCCCTGGCCGAGCGCGGCGCGGGTCGAACTTTCATATTTGCCGATCTGGTCGCGGAACGAGGCCATCTCGCTTTCCGCCATGCGGCGGCGGGCGACAAGGCCGGCAAGGTCGTCGCGGGCCTTACCCTGGGCCGTGTCGGCGTCGCGGATTTCCTGATCGAGGATCTTCAGGGCGTTGGCGTCAACCACCGACTGGGCGGTGTCATGGGCGGTGCCGCGGAACAGGGCGGAGAGTTTGCTGAGCATGGACATGGGTCTGGTCTCCGGTTCAGGCGGCGGCTTCGGTGCCGAAGGTTTCGCGCAGGTCGGTGGCGTCGATGGCGTTCTCGGCCAGGGTGCGCAGTTCAATCAGGATGGTCTGGAGCGTGGTCTTGGACGACAGTTCGCCCATCAGCTCATAGACGTCCTGATCGCCGACGGTGGTGATCGCGAAGTTCGACAGGGGCACCAGCCGCTGGGCCTTCAGCAGGAAGGCGTTGAACCGGGCCGTGTCGGCCTGTTCCGCCACCGGCCACAGCAGGACCGAACAGACGATCTGCGCCCCGCCGACGCTCAGATAGACCGGCAGGTCGCCATACTCATGCATGGTGGCCAACAGCACGGGATCGGCCCCTTCCAGCACGCGCAGGGTCATTTCCCCCTCGCGAACCAGGGCGGACTCGTCCAGCGCGGCCTTGATGGCGGGCACGGTCCAGGCGGTTTCGATGACGGCGTCCATGTGCGGTTCGGCTCCGGTTGATGTCGAAGAGGTGGGGCGCCGGCGGCGCGGCGCAAGCGCGGGTCCGCGCGTCGAATCGGTGACAATAGCGTGCACTGCAGCCCTGACATCGTCTCGGGTCGGGGCCGGCACCCAGAACTCCAGCTTGACCATGCCCGCTTCACGCCGGGCCTTTCGCCAAGCTCTGATCCGATCATTCGCCGACTGCAAGGGGGCTGTGTCCAGATTACGCATGTTTCATGTTACGCGTATCAGGAACGATTGACATCCGCCAGCCACCTGCCAAGATTCAACCTTGGGCATAGGGCCCGGCCGGGGTCACGGGCGAATGCTGCTGCCGCGAATGAAGCTCGCGCGACTGTTCGATGAGGCTTTCCATGCGATGGCCGATCTGCACTGGACCCTGCTTTTCCTGCTGATCAGCTTGCATGCCGTCTCGACCTGGGTGCTTTTCGTGCTCTTCGGAGAAACGGAACTGACGGCCCCAGCGACGTTTTTCTACTGGTACGCCACCACGGCCTATACGGTCGGCTATGGGGATCTGAGTCCCTCAAGCGACGGCGGCAGACTGATCACCGCCCTGTGGGTCTTTCCAGGGGCCATCGCCGCATTCACCACCGTCGTCGCCAAGGTCTTCGCCGCCATCGGCGAAGTCTGGCGCCTCCGCCGCGCCGGCAAAGGAGACTACTCCAGGATGACCCAGTCCATCGTGCTGATCGGCCATCACGCCGCTCGCACCCCGAAAATGATCGCCGAACTGTGCTCGGACGTGGCCCACGACCAGACCCTGGTGTTGCTGACGCGCCAGACATTGACCGATATCGACTCGCGCGTCCGCTACGTCCAGTCCGAGAGCCTGACGTCCACCGAGGCCCTGACGCGGGCCGGCGTGCGCGAGGCCAGCCGCGTGCTGGTCTTTACAGACTCGGACTCCGACACCCTGGCGGCGACGCTCGCCGCGACGGCCCTGGCCCCCGCCAGTGCCCACGTCGTCTGCTATTTCGAAGACGAAGATCACGCTCGTTTGATCGACCAGCATTGCCCAGAGGTTGAGGTGATCCTGTCCGCCGGCCCGGAGTTGGTCGCGCGCGCCTGCAAGGACCCCGGCGCCAGTCAGGTCATCAGCGCCCTGACCAGCCATCTCGACGCCAGCGCGACCCTGTTCAGCCTGCAATGGCCGGATCGCGCGGCGCGTCCGTTCGGCGACCTGGCCAGAGTCCTTCTGGACCGGGGAGCCACGCTTCTGGCCATTCAGCCCGGACAGGACACCCGCCCGACCTTCAACCCGCCGGCAGACCGCCGCGTCGAACCAGGCGATCGTCTGTTCTATGTCGCGTCGAATAGGCTCGATGCCTCGGCAATCGCGGGGTAAAGACCGGGCCATGTTCAAGCGTCTCTTCGGCGGACTGCCTCCACCCGAGCCTACAAACCGGCTGGCGATGGTGCGCAACATCACCGTGGGCCGCACCGTGTCCCTCGACCCGCTCGCCTGGCGCCGGCTGCAGCCCGAGACAGTCTTCAACCTGGACACCGACGCGCTGGAGATCACGGCCCAGGGCACGATCGCCCTGGACAGCGGCCAGCATGTGCATCGCTTCTACACCGACGACCACGTGATGCTGCAGGCCATGAGCGACGACGCCACCGGCGCCGAGGCCTATGATTTCTCCCTGTTCATTCCCTGGACAAGCGCCTATCCGCCCGGTCCGCGGGAGCGCCGAATCTGGACCGACCGGCTGAGCGAGCCCGTGTTCGACGGGACGGCGGAGGAGCTGCCGTCCTACCCCCGTTACTGGTTCGCCGAGAGCGACGCGCGCCAGCCGCCGGTGACGCTGTGGGAATCGATCTGGGACGACCGCACGGCGACCGTTCCCCATGGCCGGATCTTCCAGACCTGCATGCTGTATGCGCGGGACCTGTCGGGCGGACGCGAACTGATGCTGGCGCTGGAAATGGAGCCCGAGAAGGCGCCAGGGAAATCCGCCGACATCAGCCACGAGATCATGGTCGGCATCCCCCTGGAAGTCGGCGAGTTCACGGCGTGAGCCGTCCCACGACAATGGAGCACTGAGACGATGGACTGGTTTGCATTCCAGACGGGGGCCACGGCCTTCGTCATCGCCTTCGCCGCGGCGGGGGTCTTCACCGTGGCGTTCAAGCTGATCTACCAGTGGATCACGCCCTATCACGAGCGGACACTGATCCGGGACGGCAATCCGGCGGCGGCCATTGCCCTGGGCGGTGCCCTGATCGGCTATGTCCTACCGCTGGCCTCGGCCCTGTCGCATACGGTCAGCCTGATGGAGTTCGCGGCCTGGGCGACGCTCGCAGGCATCATCCAGATCCTGGCCTTCGTGGTCGTCAGCAAACTGGCGTTCAAGAACCTCGCGACCCGCATCGAGGCGGGCGAGATCGCCGCCGCCATCTATCTGGCCTCCATTTCCATCTGCGTCGGCTTGCTGAACGCCGCCTGCATGACGACGTGAGGGAAACATGAGCGACCTTCCCGAGACCACCACAATGCGCCACCTGAAGCGTTCGCGCACACTGCAGGTCACCAGTCTGATGGCGACGGCCTCCTTCTCGCTCGCCGCCTGCGGCGCGCCGCAGGTCGCCGTGCCGGAGCCCGTGCCGGCCCTCGCCTATACGTCCCTGGACGAGTGCAAGGCCGCCAATGACATCACCGACACGGAATGTGACGCCGCCGACGCCAACGCCCGCACCCAGGCCGAAACGACCGCGCCGCGCTATGCCACCCAGTCGGAATGCGAGGGCCAGTGGGGTCCGGACCAGTGCCGTCCGAACAGCTCCGGCGGCTCATTCTTCACGCCCCTGCTGACCGGCTTTGTCATCGGCCAGATGCTTAACGGCGGCGGCTATCGCGGCGGCGGCGGCCTCTACCGCGACCGCAACGGCAATTTCCAGAACGGCTATGGCGGCGGATATCTGAGCCGCGACTATCGCACGGGGCGCCAGGTCGCCAATGGCCGCGACTACGGGACCGACGTCGCGCGTCAGGCGCCGAGCCGCGTCCAGAGCCGCACGACCGTGGTCTCGCGCGGCGGCTTCGGCGGCGGCGGACGGGGTTACGGGGGGTAGGCCCCTCTCCCCTTGCGGGAGAGGGCTTGAGCGCCCGAGAGCGAAGCGAACGGCCTCGCGCGAAAGGGGGAGGGGTCGAGATGCCTCTCCGGTCAGCGCCCCGCGTCACCCCTCACCCGACCGCTCCAGAACGACGGCTTCGCCGCCGTGCGCGATCTCCCTCTCCCGCAAGGGGAGAGGGTCTTCTTCTAGTGCCCGCCGCTCACCGTTGCCGCGACCTCGCCCCGCACCTTGGTCCGGGCCGCTGCGATGGCGAACACCGTCAGCGCCACATAACCCAGCAGCGGCACCCAGAAGGCCGGGTTCAGCACCCCGCCCGCGCTGTCCGCGATCCGCCCTGCCAGCAGCGGCAGGACGGCGCCGCCGATGATGCCGAAGACCAGCAGGCCCGAGGTCGCCGAGGTCGGGGCTGAGGACCGCTCCAGCGTCAGGGTGAAAATGGTCGGGAACATGATCGAGTTGAACAGCCCGATCGACAGGGCTGCATAGGCGGCCGTGGTCCCGCCGGTCTGGATGACGACGAAGCACAGGATGCCTGCCGCCACGGTGCACATCGCCAGCAACCAGCCGGCGGGAATGAAGCGCAGCAGGAGCGTGCCGACGAAACGGCCGACCATGGCGCCGCCCCAGTACAGGGCGACAAGCTTGCCGGCCTCCTCCAGCGGACGGTTGAGGATGCTCTCCGAGGCTAGGAAGTTGGTCATCAGCGAACCGATGGCCACTTCGGACCCGACATAGATGAAGATGGCCACGGCGCCGAAGAGCGCCCAGGGCGAGCGGAAGGCAGTCAGGAGGTTGGAACCGGCCGCGTCGGTCACCGGAGCGGCCGCATTGATCTGTTTCCGCGCCGAGAAGATGAAGGCGGCGACCAGGGCGAAGAAGCCGCCCAGCGCCAGGAAGGCCAGGTCGATGGCGCGCATGGACTCGCCGCGAGTAGCGACAGTGACCACCGCGCCGGCCGCGAACACGCCGCCGGTTAGAAGGACGTGCGACCCCAGCCACGGCCCAATCGTCGTGCCGAGCGAGTTGAAGGCCTGCGACAGCGTCAGGCGCAGATGCGAGCTCTTCTTCGCCCCCAGCTCGGCGACCAGCGGATTGGCGGCGACCTGCAGCAGGGTGACCCCTGAGGCGATCACGAACAGGGCGATCAGGATGCCGGGATACCAGTCGACCATGGTCGAGAGCGGCACGATCAGACAGCCCGCCACCATCGTCGCCAGAGCCGCCAGGATGGCCCGGCTGTAGCCGAGGCGGGCGAGGACCGCAGCCGCCGGCAGGGAGGCGACCCCATAGGCGATGAACCAGGCGAAGGTGGTCAGGAAGGCCTCGGTGAAGCTGAGATCGAACACCCGCCGCACAGCCGCGATCAGCGGATCGATCAGCGAGGTCGCGAACCCCCAGGCGAAGAACAGCGTCGTCACATAGGCGAAGGCGAGGGTCGTGCCCTTCGTCGGGGTCGTGGTGGTCTCGGTCATCCTGGCCTCGTTTCCTGTCGGGCGTTGGTCGCCCGTAACCGCTTACGTCCCATGGGTCACGCGGATCGTCCGCGCCGTCCAGTGCGATCTTCCGCCCGTAACGAAAAGTGGCCGTGCAAGCGGACCCGCACGGCCAGTTTCACGCCTCAGGAGGCGGCGGCCACACCCCGGCCCCTCGGGGCAAGGGGACGGGGGCGACCAATGATCGGATCAGTATTTGTAGTTCACACCGATCAGGAAGGTCCGGCCATAGGTCTGATAGTCGATGACCTGACGCTCGTCGCCGTTCTGGAAGGTCTGGAACGGCTCGTCGGTCAGGTTATTGACCTGGAACAGCACCGAGGCGCCCTCGAGCATGCCCGACTGGAACTCGTAGCCGACCTGGGCGTCGACGACGTTCTCGGCGGCGACACTGCGCAGGGTACGGCCGTTGCCGAAGCCGGCGACTTCTCCGAGGAAGTCGGAGCGATAGCGGTTCGAGATGCGCGCCTGGAAGTCGTTGGCCTCGTAGTAGACAGTCAGGTTAGCGACTGTTTCCGACAGGCCTGGCAAGGCCGTCGCGGCCTGGCCGTCCGGCTTGATCTCGCTGGAGGTCTGCGAGACCGAGGCCTGCATACCGAAGCCTTCCAGCGCCGGGTGGACGATGTCGAACGGCATCGACAGGGCGAACTCGATGCCCGAGATATAGCCGCCCTCGCCGTTGTCCGGGGCCGAGACCACGCCCTGGTTGATCACCGGGACGACAGAGCCCGATGGGTAGCCGCTGAAGTCGAAGATCTGGTTCCGCGTAAAGACGAAGGTCTCCAGGTCCTTGTAGAAGCCGGCGATCGAGACATAGCCCTGACGGTCGGCGAAATATTTCTCGAACGAGATGTCATAGACGTTGGCGATGGTCGGCATCAGGTCCAGATTGCCGCCCGAGCCGCTCCAGGGCGAGTTGAGGTCCGGACGCGCCGCCGGCGTGTTGTTCGTCACGTTGAAGCTGAAGTTCCGCGACGCGCGCATATCGTCCATCCGAGTCCGGGCGAGGGTGCGGGCCGCGGCGAAGCGCAGGAACATGTCATCCTGAACTTGCAGAATGAAGTTGGTGGAAGGCAGGAACTCCTCGTACTCCCGACCGCCGGACACGGCCCTCGAGACGGTCGATGCGCCGCTGCCCGAGGCTGCGAAGCCGTTCGAGCTCTGATCCGTGCCAATGTACTGCAGGCCGATGTTGCCCGTCAGAGGCAGGGAGCCCAGCATGTGATCGATGTTCAACTGGACGTAAGCCGTGTTGACCTTCTCGGTCACTTCCCAGTTGCCCGAACGCACATCGGCGTTGGGGTTGCGGACCCGGTTGTAGAAGCCGGAGTTCACCAGGCCCAGCGCGTCATAGCTGATGACGCCGCCCAGGCCGAGGTATGTCAGCTGGGTCGCGGGCAACAGGAAGGCGGTCGGCACGACGGCCGAGGCGCCGCCCGGAACGCCGAGGAAGAACTGGTCATTGACGAAGGTCTTCTCGCGCTCGGAGATGTTGACGCCGAACTTGATCGAGGAGAACGGACCTTCGCCGTTGAACTGGTGGCGAGCTTCGAGGCGCACAGCCTTGAGCTCGTCGTCGATGCTCGGGTTGTTCAGGTAGCCGTCCTGGCCGCCCGGAATGATGTCGCCGCCCCAGCCTTGCGGGCTGGTCAGACGGATCAGGTTCGGATCGGCATAGTTCAGGTTGTGGGTGAAGACGGGGACGTTGTTCTCATCCAGGCGGAAACCGAGCGTGTCCAGTGCTCCGGCGACGTCGCGTCCGGTGCCGGAATAGGTTTCCAGCACGACGTCCTCGCGCTCGACCTTGGAGTAGCTCAGGTCGGCCATGAACGACCAGTCGTCGGTCGCGTCGAAAACCGTGTTCCAGCCCAGCGAGGTGATGTTGCTGTCGCGGGTGTTGACGTCGTTGCGGATGACGCCCTTCACATTGTTGAACGTTCCGGCGGTGACGAAGCCGTTGGCGACTGTGGCACCGGTCTGCAGCGCCGGGCCGGGACGGCAGGTCGCCGTCTGCACCTGGGTCGGGCAGTTGCCCGAAGAGCCGCCCCACCACAGCGGGAACTCGATGCCGCGCAGGATCTGGGTGTTCTGGAACTCGGAATAGAAGCCGTCGATGGTCGAATGGAAGCGATCGTTCGGGCGGAACTCCAGCGTGCCCATGAAGCCGTCGCGTTCCAGCTCCGATGACATGACATAGGGCTTCACGCCGCCGATGACGAAGGCGCCCGAGCCGGTGGTCGGATAGCCCCAGGCGTTATAGCGCTCGGACTGATAGGGGCTGGTGATGTGGGCGTAGCCCAGGGCGATGCCGATCGTGTCGTCCGCGAACTGGTCGATGTAGGACACGCTGTAGCGGACGCCGCTGTCCTCGGTGCCCGAGTTGAGCGCGCCGATGTCGTTCTGCTCGTAACGGACGTTGGCGGCGATGGCGCGACGGCCGTAGGCCAGCGGGCGGATCGTCTGCAGGTCGACCGTGCCGGCCAGCCCCTGACCGATCAGCTGGGCGTCCGGGGTCTTGTAGATGGTGACGCCGCTGAGCAGTTCCGACGGGTACTGGTCGAATTCGACGCCGCGGTTGTCGCCGGTGGTGACCTGCTCGCGACCGTTCAGCAGGGCGGTGGTGAAGTCGGGACCGAGGCCGCGGATCGAGATCAGCTGACCCCGGCCGTCCAGGCGCTGGACCGTCAGGCCCGGCAGGCGCGCCAGGGATTCGGCGATGGAGACGTCCGGCAGCTTGCCGATGTCCTCGGCCGTGATGACCTCGACGATGGAGGTGTTGCGGGCCTTGGCGGCGATCGAGCTGGCGATCGAGCCACGGATGCCGGTGACGATGACTTCTTCCACCTGGGTGGCGTCATCGTCCTGTGGAGTGGTCTGGGCCTGTGCGCCACCGGTGACAACCAGCATTGCCAGGACGCTCGCCGCGCCTCCGGCCATCAGACGCGCACGCGTGTTGAAGCGGTTCCTCATCGTCTTCCTCCCTGCGGCCATCTCGCGTTTCTGACGAAGCGATCCCGACCTGTTACGCAAATCTATGCAAACTCTGCGCAACCTTGCAAGCTTGTAATGCGAGGGTTCGAAACAAGGCGAACCTGAAATCCAGCGACTCCGCCCAATATTGCGGCGCAACATATGCACAGCCTGAGCGAAGAGGCGTCACCGTTGCTGCATTGACACGGCGAACTGAGCCTGCAAAATCTTGCAAAGAGTTCTGCCGGGCCTTGTATCCGGCGACCAGGAAGGGAGGAGATAGAGCGATGACCACATCATCCCGTCGCGTCCCGAGCATGGCTCGGGGCCTGACCCTGGGTCTCATGACGACGCTGCTGGCCTCCACCGCGCTTGCGCAGACGCCGGACTATCGCGCGCGCCTGCCGCAGGACGAGGTGATCTATTTCCTGATGCCGGACCGGTTCGACAACGGCGATGCGTCCAACGACACGGGCGGCATTTCCGGCGGGCGGCTGGACCACGGCTTCGACCCGACGCACGAAGGCTTCTATCACGGCGGGGACCTTGCCGGGATCGAGCGTCGGCTGGACTACATCCAGGGCCTCGGCGCGACAGCCATCTGGATGGCTCCGATCTTCAAGAACAAACCGGTGCAGGGCGAGCCGGGCCGCGAGTTCGCCGGGTCGCACGGCTACTGGATCACCGACTTCACCCGCGTCGATCCGCATTTCGGCGACGAGGCAGCGATGCGCGCCCTGGTCGAGGCCGCCCATGCGCGCGGCATGAAGGTCTATATGGGCATCGTCGCCAACCACACGGCCGACGTGATCCGCTATCGCGAGTGCCCGGCCAACGACTGCGCCTATCGCAGCCGGGCGGACTATCCGTTCACCCGTCGGGGCGGTGTGGACGGCGAGGCGATCAACGACGGTTTCACCGGGCGGAATTTCGACCGGCTGACCGACACCGACTTCGCCTGGACCCCCTACGTCCCGGCGGGCGAGGAGACGGTGAAGGTCCCGGCCTGGCTCAACGACCCCGCCTATTACCACAACCGTGGCGACACGACCTTCCGGGGCGAGAGCTCGCTAGACGGCGACTTCGCCGGCCTCGACGACCTGATGACCGAACACCCGCGCGTGGTCGAGGGTATGATCGAGATCTTTGGCGACTGGATCGACCGCTACCAGATCGACGGCTTCCGTATCGACACGGCCCGGCATGTGAACCCCGAGTTCTGGCAGGCCTTCGTCCCGGCCATGATCGCGCGGGCAGAGGCCAACGGCATCCCGAACTTCCACATCTTCGGCGAGGTCTATGACGTCGATCCGGCGGTGACGGCGCGCTTCACCCGCATCGACGGCTACCCGGCGGTGCTCGACTTCGGCTTTCAGTACACGGTGACCGACATCGTCGCCCGCGACGCGCCGCCCGATCGCCTGGCCAGGGTGTTCGCCTCGGACGCCCTCTACCAAGGCGGCGAAATCGGCGCGCTCGGCCTGCCGACCTTTCTCGGTAATCACGACATGGGCCGGATCGGCGGCTTCATCCTGACGGCCAAGCCAGACATCTCGGATGAAGAACTGCTCCAGCGCGAGACCCTGGCCCACGCGATGATGATGTTCTCGCGCGGCACCCCGACCCTCTACTACGGCGACGAACAGGGCTTCTCCGGCGCCGGCGGCTACGGCAGCGCGCGTCAGGACATGTTCGAGACCCAGGTCGCCTCCTATCGCGACGACCGGATCGTCGGTGGAGCCCCGCCGACCTTCTCGATCGAGGCCCCGCTGTACCGCGCGATCGCCGCGATGGCTCGCCTGCGCCAGGCCGATGTCCGCCTGCGCCGGGGTCTGCAAACCGTGCGTTTCGCCGCCGAGGCGCCGGGCCTTCTGGCCGTATCGCGCCGCATCCTGGACACGGCGGGCGAGACCCTGATCGTCTACAACACCTCGACCGCACCGATCACGGCGAACATCGAGGTGGACGCCGCCTCCGCCGACTGGTCCTCTTTGCGGGGTGATTGCCCCATGTCGGCGACCGCCCCCGCCAGTATCCGGGTCACCGTGCCCGCGCTCGATTATTTGATCTGTAGTTCCGAAGGTGTGCGTTGACTGCTGAACCCCTGAGCCAAGACCTGTACGCCGTCCCCGGGGGCGAGGCCGCGCCGCATCGCGAGTGGTGGCGCGGGGCCGTCATCTATCAGGTCTATCCGCGCAGCTTCGCCGACACCAACGGCGACGGAATCGGCGACCTGCCAGGCATCACCGCGCATCTGGGGCATGTCGCCTCGCTGGGCGTGGACGGGGTCTGGCTGTCGCCCTTCTTCACCTCGCCGATGAAGGACTTCGGCTACGACGTCGCCGACTATGTCGGCATCGATCCAATCTTCGGCACGATGGAGGATTTTGACCGGCTGGTGGCGCGAGCGCACGAACTGGGCCTGAAAGTCATCATCGACCAGGTCTATTCCCACACCTCGGACCTGCATGAATGGTTCCAGGAAAGCCGCCAGGACCGGACCAATCCCAAGGCCGACTGGTTCGTCTGGGCCGACGCCAGGCCGGAAGGCTCGCCACCGTCCAACTGGCAGTCGGTGTTCGGCGGCCCGGCCTGGACCTGGAATGCACGCCGGCACCAGTACTACATGCACAACTTCCTCAAGGAGCAGCCGCAGCTGAACGTGAGGAACGCCGAGGTCCAGGAGGCTCTGCTGAGCGTGGCCCGCTTCTGGCTGGATCGGGGGGTGGACGGGTTCCGTTGCGACGCCCTGAATTTCTCGATGCACGACCCCGCCCTGACCGACAACCCGCCGGTCCTGACGCCCGGCAAGCGCACCCGATCGTTCGACTTCCAGCACCACGACCACAACCAGTCGCATCCCGACATCCTGACGTTCCTGACCCGGCTGCGTCAGACGACCGATTCCTATGACGGGGACCGGTTCCTGGTGGCCGAGGTCGGGGGCGAGAAGGCCAACGAGGAGATGAAGCTCTACACCGAGGGCGCCGACCGGCTGCATTCGGCCTATGGCTTCCTCTATCTGTATGCCGACAAGCTGACGACGGATCTGGTCGATCGCGGCCCGGCAATGTGGCCGGGGACCGAGGGCGAGGGCTGGCCGTCCTGGAGCTTCTCCAATCACGACGCGCCACGCGCCCTGTCGCGCTGGGCAGAAGGTCGCGACCCCAAGGCCTTCGCCGAGATGGCGCTGCTGCTGCTCATGTGCCTGCGCGGCAACGTCTTCGTCTATCAAGGCGAGGAACTGGGACTGCCCCAGGCCGAGGTTCCGTTCGAGCGGCTGGTCGATCCCGAGGCCATCGCCAACTGGCCCGACACCCTGGGCCGCGATGGCGCCCGCACCCCCATGCCGTGGAAGAGCGACAACGGCTTCGCCGGTTTCTCGGAGCACGAGCCCTGGCTGCCGGTCGATCCGCGTCATCGCGCCCTGGCGGTCGAGGTGCAGGAGAAGGATCCGAATTCGACCCTGCATCTGGCGCGTCGCCTGATCGCCCTGCGTCACAGCCATCCAGCGCTGCGCACCGGCGCGATGACGATGCTGAAGGACGCCGGCGAACTCCTGCTGTTCCGGCGCGAGGGCGGCGGCGAGACCCTGCTCTGCGCCTTCAACCTGGGTCACGATCCGATCGCCTGGACGCCGCCCGCGGGCTGGTCCGTGGTCGAGGCGGTGAACCAGCCGGACGCACGATCCGGTCAGCTTGCGCCGATGGCGGGGCTGATCTTCTCCGGGCCGACCGGATGACCTCAGCCGCCGCACGTCTCCCTGATGATCAGGTCGGTGGGGATGCGTTCGGAGCGCCCGCCGCCCTCGCCGGCGTGGTCCAGCAGTTTAGAGACCATCAGCCGGCCGGCCTTCATCGTGTCCTGGGCGATGGTCGACAGGGCCGGACGGCTGTAGCGGCTGAAGGGCACATTATCGAAGCCGATCACCGACACGTCCTCGGGCACCCGTTTGCCGGCATGAAGCAGGGCGCGCACCGCGCCGAGCGCGATCAGGTCGGACGCCGCGACGATGCCGTCGAAATCCAGTCCCCTGCGGATCATGGAATCGACCGAAGCCTCCGCGCTCTCGACCTCGAAATGCGCGGGGACGATCAGGTCGGGATCGACGCCCAGACCCGCCGCCTCGCAAGCCTCGGCATAGCCGCGCTGACGCTGCATCGCCTCGGGCGGTTCGAGGTCGCCGAGGAAGACGATGCGCTTCCTGCCCAGCCGCGCCAGATGCGCCGTCGCCCGGCGTCCGCCGTTGATGTTGTCCGAGCCGATCGAGCAATAGTTCTGGTCCGGCAGTTCGGCGCCCCAGACCACGAACCGGCCGTCCGTCTCCGCCATCCGGTTGAAGGCCGAATGCAGGGTCGATTGACCGAGAAAGATCACTCCGTCCGCGCGGCTGGTGTTCATGGCCGCGTTCAGATCATCGATGTTCGCCGGCGAGACGTGGCTCATCACAAGGTCGCAACCGCGCTCGCGCGCCGCCTCCCCCACCCCGGCCAGAAGCTCAAGGAAGAAGGGATCGCTCAGACGCCCTTCACGCCCCTGCGGTCGCGGTGTCACCAGGGCGATGGTGCCCGAGGCGCCGATGGGGCCGGCGGGCATGTAGCGGCGGAACGGATAGTCGTGCTCGCGCGCCAGCTTCCAGATCGCCTGTTTGGTGCGCGCGTTCACCGCCGGGCTGTCGTTCAGCGCCCGCGAGGCGGTGGAGATCGACACCCCGGCCAGGGTCGCGATGTCTTCCAGACGGGTGGATCGCTTGCTCAAGCCCGCCCCGCCGATACTGCAAATTTTGCTGCAAACCACGTCATCGCCGCATCTGCATCCGTTGCGCGGCGCTTGGCAAGGGCTTCGATCCAGAAGCTTTAGAGGAGTGAAGCCGATGCGTATTCCGTTGCTTGTGCTGGCGCTGGTCGCCCTCTGTTCGCCGGCCGTGGCGCAGACCCCGCCCCCGGCGCAGGCAACCGTCTCCTCGCCCGACGGGTCGCTGACGGTCAGTGTCACGACCGACGGCGACGGCCGCCCGAGCTACGCCGTCAACCGCCTTGGCCGCCCTGTGATCGCCCCCTCGCGCCTCGGCTTCATCCTGACCGATGCGCCGAAACTGGAGCGCGGACTGGTCGTTTCGGCCGAACCCGCCACCGATCACGACGATACCTGGGAGCAGCCCTGGGGCGAGCGCCGGTTCATCCGCAACCACTACCGGGAACTGCGCGTGCATCTGCGCGAACGCACCGCCCTGGCGCGGATCTTCGACGTCGTGTTCCGCGTCTATGACGACGGTTTGGGCTTCCGCTACGAGTTCCCGCAGCAGGACGCCCTGCCAACCGTCCGCATCGGTTCGGAGCTGACCGAGTTCAACATCGCCGAGGACGGCGAGGCCTGGTGGATCCCCTCGCACGAGTGGAACCGCGAGGAATATCTGTATCACCGCACCTCGATCCAGGAGGCGTCGAACACCCAGACGCCGATGACGATGCGGCTGGACTCGGGTCTGCATGTCTCGATCCACGAGGCGGCCCTGATCGACTATGCCGGCATGAACCTGCGCCGCGCCGAGGGCCGTCGCTTCGTCGCCGACCTGACGCCCGGCTTCACCAACGCGGCGGTTGAGCGCGAGGCGCCGTTCAACACACCATGGCGCACCCTGCAGATCACCGACACGGCCGGCGGCCTGGTCGAATCCGCCCTGATCCTGAACCTGAACGCCCCCAATGCGATCGGTGACGTCAGCTGGTTCCGGCCGATGAAATACGTCGGCGTCTGGTGGGAAATGCACCTCGACCTGAAGACCTGGAACGCGGGTCCCCGTCACGGCGCAACCAATGACAACACCCGCCGCCACATCGACTTCGCCGCCGAGAACGGCTTCGGCGGGGTGCTGGTCGAGGGCTGGAACGTCGGCTGGGACGGCGACTGGTTCGGCAACGGCTGGGATTATTCGTTCACCGAAGCCTATCCCGATTTCGACATCGAGGGCCTCGCCGCCTACGCCCGCGAGCGCGGCGTCCAGCTGATCGGCCACCACGAGACCGGCGGCAACGCCTACCACTACGAACAGCAGATGCAGGCCGCCTTCGATCTGAATCAGCGGCTGGGTATCACGACGGTCAAGACCGGCTATGTCGCCGATGCCGGCGGAGCGCGGGTCACCGGCCCGGACGGCCAGCCGACCTTCGCCTGGCATGAGAGCCAGGCCATGAGCCGCCACCATCTGGCCGTCGTGCGCGAGGCGGCCGAGCGCCACGTCGCGATCAACGCCCACGAGCCGTTCAAGGATACGGGCCTGCGTCGCACCTACCCGAACATGATCTCTCGCGAAGGCGCGCGGGGCACGGAGTTCAGCGCCTGGGGCCAGCCGGGCAATCCGCCCGAGCACGAGGTCAACCTGGTCTTCACCCGCCTTTTGGCCGGGCCGATGGACTATACGCCGGGCATCTTCGGCATGGTCACCCGCGCGCCCGACGGAATTGCCACGACCTGGGCCAAACAGCTCGCGCTGTATGTGACGATCTACAGCCCGATCCAGATGGCGGCCGATCTGCTCGACAACTACGAGGCCAATCCGGCCCCCTTCCAGTTCATCAGGGACGTCGCTGTCGACTGGGACGAGACCCGGGTGCTGAACGGCGAGGTCGGCGACTTCGTCACCATCGCGCGCAAGGAGCGCGGAACCCGCGAGTGGTTCCTGGGCTCGATCACCGACGAGAACCCGCGCGTACTGCAAGCGTCACTGAGCTTCCTTGAGCCCGGGGTCCGCTATCGCGCGGAGATCTACCGCGACGGTCCCAACGCCGACTGGCGAGATGGAGACGGCCGCAGCCGCACCGACATCGTCATCGAGCAGCAGGAGGTGACGTCGGCCGAGACCCTGACCCTGCGGCTCGCACCCGGCGGCGGCCAGGCCATCCGGTTCGTGCCGCTCGGGAGCGCGCGCCGGTGACCCCGCCCTCCGCCCTCCTGACCCTTCGCCCACGCCTGAACGCCCTGGCGATCATGAACATGTGCGTGGGGTTCTTCGGGATCCAGATCGGTTTCGGCCTGCAGAACGCCAACACCAGCCGAATCTTCCAGACCCTGGGCGCCGAGGTCGACAGTCTCGCCATCCTGTGGATCGCCGCGCCCCTGACGGGCCTGCTGGTCCAGCCGATCATCGGCCATCTCAGCGACAAGACCTGGACGCCGCTGGGCCGTCGGCGACCCTATTTCCTGGTCGGCGCGGTGCTGACGTCGCTGGCTCTGGTGGCGATGCCGAACAGCCCGACCCTGTGGTTCGCGGCCGCCATGCTGTGGATCATGGACGCCTCGATCAATATCACCATGGAGCCGTTCCGCGCCTTCGTCGGCGACCTGCTGCCCGACGAGCAGCGGACCGCCGGCTATGCGATGCAGAGCTTCTTCATCGGCACGGGTGCGGTGTTTGCGTCGTGCCTTCCGTGGATCCTGTCAAACCTCGGCGTCGCCTCCGTCGCGCCCGAGGGGATCACCCCCGACAGCGTCCGCTGGGCCTACTACATCGGCGCCGCCTGCCTGTTGTCGGCCGTGCTGTGGACCGTCTTTTCGACGAAGGAATACAGCCCCGAACAGGTCGCCGCCTTCGATGCCCACCGCGCCCTGCCCGGCCAGCTTCCCGACGGTGAACAGGCCCCTGCGCGGTCATCGAAATCCTACATCCTCGGCGGTCTGGTCTGGGCCGCCGTCGGCTTCGCGGGCTTCATCGGCGTCGCGGGGGCCGGGCTGGAGAAGGAACTCTATATCGCCGCCGGAGGCATCGCCGCCTTCGGGGTTTTACAGATCGCCGTCGGCGCCCTGCATGCGGCGAAGGCCTCGAACGGCGTGACCGAGATCGTCGATGACATCTTCCGCATGCCCGAGGCCATGCGCGGCCTGGCCGTGGTCCAGTTCTTCAGCTGGTTCGCCCTGTTCGCCATGTGGATCTACACCACCGCCGCGGTCACGGCCGTCCACTACGGCACGAGCGACACCACCTCGGCGGCCTACAACACCGGGGCGAACTGGGTCGGAGTCCTGTTCGGCGTCTACAACGGCGTGGCGGCACTGGCGGCCTTCGTCATCCCGGTGCTGGCCCGGAGGACCGGCCGCCGGGGCGCGCACGCCATCAACCTGGTGCTGGGCGGACTGGGCCTGATCGGCATCGCCATGATCCGCGACCCGGCCCTGCTGTGGGTTCCGATGATCGGCGTCGGCTTCGCCTGGGCCTCGATCCTGTCGATGCCCTACGCCATCCTGTCGGGCGCCGTGCCGGGGGGGAAGATGGGCGTCTATATGGGCATCTTCAACATCTTCATCGTCGTGCCCCAACTCCTGGCCGCGACCATCCTGGGCCTGACGCTGAAGCACTTCTTCGCCGGCGAGGCGATCTGGGCCTTGGTCATCGGCGGCGGGTCGTTCTTCATCGCGGCCGTGTGCGCCCTGTTCGTCAGGGAGCCCGGGGCGGCATGATGGATCGGCGCGCCCTCCTCGTTGCGCTTGCGGCCCTGCCCTTTGCCAGCGCTGTACGGGCCGAGCCCGTGGCCGGCGGGCGGCTTGTCGAATACCCGGACATGAACTCGGCCCAGGCGGCGACGCGCAATGTCACCGTCTGGCTGCCTCCGGGCTACGACGTCGGCGCGGACCGCCATCCCGTCCTCTACATGCATGACGGCCAGAACCTGTTCGACGCGGCCCGGGCCCCGTTCGGAGAATGGGGCGTCGACGAGCATCTGGTCCGGCTGATCGCGACCGGCCAGGTGCGGGCTCCCATCGTGATCGGCGTCTGGAACACGCCGCTGCGCCTGCGCGAGTACGTTCCGTCCGAGCTGATCGCGGCCCTGCCCGACGCGACCCGCGCCGACGTCGAAACCCTCTATGGCGGCGCGTCCCTCTCGGACGGCTATCTGCGGTTTCTGGTCGAAGAGCTGAAGCCCCGCATCGACGCGGACTTCCGAACGCGGCCCGGGCGCGACGACACGGTCATCATGGGCTCCAGCATGGGCGGGCTGATCTCGCTCAGCGCCCTGATGCAATATCCCGACGTGTTCGGCGCCGCCGGCTGCCTCTCCACCCATTGGCCTCTGCGGCGTGACGCGCTGCAGGGAGAAGCCCTGGCGGCCTGGCGCGAGACGGTGGTCGCCGCCTGGTCCGGCGTCATCGCGGCCGGCCTGCCCGATCCGGCGACGCACAGACTGTATTTCGATCGCGGCGACGAGACACTGGATCAGTTCTACGCCTTCTTCCAGTCGCGCATCGACCAGGTGGTCACGGCTGCGGGCTGGCCTGCCGATCGTTTCCGGACCCTGGTCTTCCCCGGCGCCGAACACAACGAGAAGAGCTGGAACAGCCGGCTCGACATCCCCCTGACCTTCCTGCTTCCGCCCCAGTGAAAGTGATCCCGATGCGTAGTCTGACCGCCGCCCTGATGCTGAGCGCCGCCCTCCTGCCGCTGGGCGCCTGCGCTTCGATGAGCGCGGCCCCTGTCGCCGTCGCGCCGCAGATCGCCGAAGGCGTCGCCCCCGGCGCGCCGGGCGCTGTTCCGACCTGGTCCA
This sequence comes from Brevundimonas sp. SL161, assembly GCF_049896985.1. Lineage (NCBI taxonomy): Bacteria > Pseudomonadati > Pseudomonadota > Alphaproteobacteria > Caulobacterales > Caulobacteraceae > Brevundimonas > Brevundimonas sp. SL161. The sequence continues at coordinate 58,671 of NZ_JAFCVJ010000012.1, forward strand.
GCGCCGTCAAACAAGGCGTCGGCGCCTCCTACGAGGCCTATGTCGACCGCCAGTATCGCGACGGCGGCCGCACCGGGACCGTCTCCCGCGTCTGGTTCTCGATCGCCGACGGGGTCCTGACCGAGACCATGTACGGCCTGATCCACGAGGCCCAGATCAAGCAGATGCGCTTCGCCGTGATGACCGGAACCGGTCTGTCCGTCGAAGGAACCGACACCACTTCGCGCATCGAATGCCTGCACACGGACGCGGAAGGCCGCCCCCTGTCGCCCGCCTACCGCGTGATCACCCGGGACAGGCAGGACCGGTTCGAGATCGAGAAGCACGTGTACACCGACCCTGACCGCCAGAGCCTGGTCGTGCGCACGATGATCCGCGCCCTGTCCGGCCCGGTCACCCCGTATCTGCTGCTAGAGCCGCATATGGCCAATACGGGCGTCGGTGATCGCGGCGCGGCCTCGACCCGGTCACTCAGCGCTGTGGAGGGCGACGTCGCCCTGAGCCTCGTGGCCAGCACGCCGTTCGAGGCGGCCAGCGTCGGGTTCTTGGGTGCGTCCGACGGCCTGACCGACCTCGCCGACGGGCGTCTCGATCACGCCTATGCCGCCACAGGGTCCGAGCCGGGCAACATCATGCTGACCGGCGCCCTGCCGACGGTGGGCCGGGGCCAGACCCTGAGCCGCGATTACGTCATAGGCTTCGGCGAGAACGCGGCCGGCGCCGAGGCCCAGGCAGCCGGGACCCTGACCGACCTCGACGGCGCGCTGGAGGCATTCACCGGACAGGGCGAAGCAGTCGGCTGGGAGGACTATCTCGGCTCCCTGACAGAATTGCCGCGCCTGGCGGAGCAGTCCACCGACGGCGGCAAACTGGCCTACGCCTCGGCCCTCATGTTGAAGGTGCAGGAGGACCGCACCCATGCGGGCGCGCTGATCGCCTCCCTCTCCAACCCGTGGGGCGACACGGTGGACGCGACCAACAGCTCGACCGGCTACAAGGCCGTCTGGCCGCGCGACTTCTATCAGGTGGCCATGGCCCTGATGGCGCTGGGCGATGCGGAGACCCCCGTCGCCGCCTTCCGCTACCTGCCCCAGGTTCAGGTGACGGCCGAGACGCCGGGCAATACTGGCGCGACCGGCTGGTTCCTGCAGAAGACCCATGTCGACTGCCAGATCGAATGGGTCGGGGTCCAGCTGGACCAGACCGCCATGCCGATCATGCTGGGCTGGCGCCTGTGGAAGGCGGGCGAGGTGTCCGACGCAGAGATGGCGCTGATGTACACCCGGATGATCAAGCCGGCCGCCGACTTCCTGGTGGACGGCGGCACGATCGCACTCGACTGGAACGACCGCACCATCACCCCGCCGTGGTCGCAGCAGGAGCGCTGGGAAGAACAGGAAGGCTACTCCCCCTCGACCACCGCCGCCGTCATCACCGGCCTGACTGTCGCCGCCGAGATCGCGCGGGCGTCCGACGACGCCGCCTCCGCCCACCGGTACCAGGCCGCCGCCGACGACTATGCGTCGAAGGTCGAGGCGCGGATGTTCACCACCGAAGGGACGCTGGGCGACGGCGACTATTTCGTCCGCCTGAGCCGCAACGAGGACCCGAACGACCACGCCCCGCTGGGTGAGAATAACGGCCAGGCCGCCCTGCCGGAGGATCAGATCATCGACGGCGGCTTCCTGGAGCTGGTGCGCTATGGCGTGCGCCGGGCTGACGCGTCGTCGGTCCTGGCCACCCTGCCCGAATACGACGACCAGACGCGCGAGGATCGCCTGCGCGTCCGCTACGACGTCGGCGGCGCGCCGGCATGGAGACGCTACGGCAACGACGGCTACGGCGAGAACATGGAGACCGGCGGCAACTACGGCCTGGGGGGCATGACGCCGGGCCAGCGCGGTCGCCTGTGGCCGATTTTCACCGGCGAGCGGGGTCACTACGAGCTGGCGCGGGCGCTTCAGGGCGGCGCGTCCGAGGCCGAGATCCGCGCGATCCGTGAGACCTATGTCGCCGGCATGGAGGCCATGGGCAACGACGGCTACCTGTTGTCCGAACAGATCTGGGACGGGGTCGGCGATCCGACGGCCCACCGTTATCAGCCCGGCCAGGGCACCAACTCCGCCACCCCCTTGGCCTGGAGCCATGCGGAGTACCTGAAGCTGTTACGGTCGCTGGCGGACCGGGCGGTCTGGGATCGCTACGCTCCCGTCGCAGAACGCTACAGCCGATAACGAAAACGCCGCCCCGGATCGCTCCGGGGCGGCGTTTTCAGGTTGGTCCAGAGGAAGACTAGAACAGGACTTTCAGCGTGGCGACCGCGCGGCCGTCGTACAGCGGAGCGTTGTCGACGTCTGTGTCGTGATAGCGGACGTCGAAGATCAGGCTATCGGTGAAGGCGTAGGCGGCGCCCACGTTCCAGGTGACGTAGTCGCCGGTGACGTCCAGCCACTGCTTGCCGACGGCGCCGGAGACCGTGACCTTGTCGATCGGCGTGAACGCCACATTGCCTTCGACGTAGGTGGCGGTCTCGTCCACGCCGAAGAAGTCCGGCGAGTAATAGACGGCGACGCCGGCGGTCACCGGGCCGATCGCGCGGGACGCGGCGGCCTTCACCTCGACGTAGTCGTAGTCGGAGGCCTGGTCGTCATGAGCGTAGAAATAGCCGACCGCGCCGAGGTCGAAGGCGAAGCCCTGCGCTTCGAAGCGGAAGCCGCCGTAGGCGTCGATCTCGGCCGAAGTGTCGTCGCCGAAATCGACGGTCGAGGCCCAGACGCCGCTGTAAAGGCCGCCGATGGTCATATCGACACCACCCGAGAGGGCGAAGTTCTCGTTGGACTGGCTGGCGCCGCGGAAGACGTAGTCGTTGGTCGCCGCCGCGTTGAAGGCGAACTCCGCGTCCTGGGCCAAAGCGGCGCCGGCCGTGGCCAGGGTGGCGATCGCGGCGGCCAGGGCCGCGCAGGAAGCTTGCAGTCTCATCTCGGTATCCCCGTGTGTTCTGTTTGAATCTGTCAGATTGGCTACCGGGCGCGAGGAAAGTCGCGCCCGGCGGAACCGTCGTCAGTGTTCCAGGGCTTCGCCGTGGAGTGTGGTGTCGAGGCCTTCGGCTTCCTGCGCATCCGTCACGCGAAGCCCGGTCGTGAACTTGCAGATGATCAGGATGATGAAGGTGCCGACCGCCGAATAGGCGATGGTCCAGGCCAGGCCAAGGGCCTGGGTCGGGATGTTGGCGCCTTCGCCCAGGCTGTTGATCGCGGTCGTGGCGAACACGCCGGTCAGCAGGGCGCCGATCAGACCGCCTGCGCCGTGGATGCCGAAGGCGTCCAGAGAGTCGTCATAGCGGAGCAGTTTCTTGATCCACACCGAGGAGATGTAGCAGACCGGTCCGGCGATCAGGCCGATGATGACCGCACCCTTCGGATCGACGAAGCCGGCGGCGGGGGTGATGGCGACCAGACCGGCGACGACGCCGGACAGCATGCCGATTAGCGACACCTTCTTCTTCTCGATGACCTCGACAATCTTCCAGGTCAGGGCGGCGGCGGCGGCGGCCAGGATGGTGTTCAGCAGGGCGACGCCCATCAGCTCGTTGGCCGCGCCCGCGGAACCGGCGTTGAAGCCGATCCAGCCGACCAGCAGCAGCGAGGCGCCGATCATGGTCAGGACAGGGTTGTGAGCCGTGATGACGTCGGTGCCGTAGCCCTTACGACGACCCAGGAAGAGGGCGCAGACCAGGCCCGCGACACCCGAGTTGACGTGAACGACCGCGCCGCCGGCGAAGTCCAGCACGCCGGCCGAACCGAGGAAGCCGCCGCCCCAGACCCAGTGGCAGATCGGTGCGTAGATCAGCAGCGACCACAGGGCGGTGAACAGCAGCAGGGCCGAATATTTGAACCGTTCGGCGAAGGCGCCGGTGATCAGGGCCGGCGTGATGATGGCGAAGGTCATCTGGAAGGAGATGAACAGGAATTCGGGAATCCCGGGCAGCAGGGCGTTGGCCGTCTGCAGGGAAATGCCGTTCAGGAAAAGGGCGTCGAAGCCCCCGATATAGGGCTGGAGTGCCGGGTCGGCGTTGGCGCTGAAGGCGATCGAATAGCCGGCGATGAACCAGACCAGGGTCACGACGGCGAACACGCCGACCGACTGGGTGATGGTGGCCACGACGTTCTTGCGACGGACCATGCCGCCGTAGAACAGGGCCAGACCGGGGAGGGTCATCAGCAGGACCAGTGCGGTCGAGGTACCCAGCCAGCTGGTGCCGGCGGCGTCGAGCTCGAGCGCGGCCTGGTGGGCCAGAAGCGTGGGAGCGGCTGCTTCTTCCTCGGGAACGATCGCCTCGGCCACCTCGGTGGCGGCGGCTTCGACCGCAGCGGCGGCCTCCGCGATCGGAGTGGCCGGAGCTGCGGCCTCGGTGGTCGGGGCCGGCGCAGCGGCTTCCTGGGCGAAGGCGCCCCCCGTGTAGAAGAGTCCGATGGTTAGAAGACAGAGGGCAAGGATGCCCGGTAGCCGATTGAACAACTGCGACCTGAATGCATCCCCTGTGTGATCTCGCAGTTGCGAACTGTTTACCGCAAACGCGAGAGACGCAAGGGGTTGAGCCGTATCCGGCGCAATTTTCGTGTGCGTGTCGTGGGTTACACAACCATGCACGGCAAGTTATTACCTTAGCCGTCGCTGCGGCGCGCAATCGTTTCGCGCGCCGCAGCTATGATGAAAAGGTTAACCCCAGTGCATCTGAACCCGGTGCGCGGCGGCCCAGTGGATGGCCCGGATTGCGTCGATGATCGCCTCCGCCGCCGCCCGTGTGCCCAGTTCGCCACCCAGGTCCGCCGTCGTGGCGCCAGCGGCCAGCACGGCCGCAACCGCCGCCTCGATCGACGAGGCCTCGTCGTCCAGGTTCAGGCTGTGACGCAGCATCATCGCCGCCGACAGAATGGTTCCGACCGGGTTGGCCAGGTCCTGGCCGGCGATGTCCGGCGCCGAGCCGTGGATCGGCTCGAACAGGCCCGGTCCCGATTCGCCCAGCGACGCCGACGGCAACAGGCCGATCGAGCCGCCCAGTACGGAAATCTCGTCAGACAGGATGTCGCCGAACATGTTTTCCGTCAGGATGACGTCGTACTCTCGCGGCTTGCGGATCAAATGCATGGCCATGGAGTCGACCAGGGCATGCTCCAGCTGGACCTCCGGGAACTCCTCGGCATGGATGCGGGTCACGACCTCCCGCCACAGCCTTGAGGTTTCCATGACGTTGGCCTTGTCGACGGACGTAACCTTGCCGCGCCGTTGCAGGGCGGTCTTGAACGCGGCGCGGGTGATGCGCTCGATCTCGGGCACCGTGTAGATACACAGGTCCGAGGCCATCGTATCGGTGCGGGTCTTTTCGCCGAAATAGACCCCGCCGGTCAGCTCGCGAAAGACGATCAGGTCGACGCCCTCGACGATCTCCTTCTTGAGCGGCGAGCGGTGCGCCAGGACCGGCGATACCTGCAGCGGACGCAGGTTGGCGAACAGCCCCATCGCCTTGCGGATGCCAAGGAGTCCTTCTTCCGGGCGCCGCGCCCCGCCGTCCCACCTGGGTCCGCCGACCGCGCCCAGAAGCACGCCGTCAGCCGCCAGACAGGCAGTTGTCGTCTCCGGCGGCAGGGGATCGCCGGTCGCGTCGATGGCGGCGCCGCCAATCAGATGCTCCTGGAACTCGAACCTGTGGCCGTAGAAGTCGGCAATGACGCGCAGCACGTCCCTGGCCGCCGAGATCACCTCCGGCCCCACGCCGTCGCCGGGCAACAGGACGATGTTGTAGGTCTGGGTATTCGGCATCACGCGGGCTCCGGGGAATGGGTACGCTCGTAGGACTCAATGTCAGGCATGTGTTTCTGGAGCCAGCCCAGGGTGTCGACTCCGTCCAGCAGGCATTGGCGCGCGAAGGGCTCGACCACAAAGGTGACCGGCGCATGGTTGCCCCGGAGGACCTCTCCAGCTTCCAGGTCGATGGTGACGACCTGTTCCGGGTTGGCGACCAGATCCTCCCAGGTCGCCTGATCGACGACGACGGGCAGGAAGCCGTTCTTCAGGGCGTTGGAGGTGAAGATGTCGGCGATCGAGGTCGCGATCACGGCCCGGAAGCCGTAATCGTACAGGGCCCACGGCGCATGCTCGCGCGACGAGCCGCAGCCGAAATTGTCGCCGACGACCAGGATGCGATGCTCGGCCGGATCGATCCGGTTCAGCACCGCTTCCGGCCGCGCCGAGCCGTCGGCCTCGTAGCGCCAGTCGTAGAAGGCCTTCTGACCCAGACCCGTGGCCTCGGTTGTGGTCAGGAAACGCGCCGGGATGATCTGGTCAGTGTCGATGTTTGCTTGCGTGAGGACCAGCGTCCGCGAGGTCAGGATTTTCAGGGGTTCAGGCATGCGCGGTCTCGCTCAGATAAACTCGCGGATCGGTCAGCACCCCGGCGATGGCCGTGGCCGCCGCCGTCGCCGGACTGGCCAGGATGGTGCGGGCGCCCTTGCCCTGGCGGCCTTCGAAATTGCGGTTGGACGTCGACACGGCCAGCTGGCCGGGCAGGACGAAGTCGCCGTTCATCGCAATGCACATCGAACATCCGGGGATGCGCCACTCGGCGCCCGCCTCGGTGAAGACCTTGTGCAGACCCTCGGCTTCGGCGTCGCGGCGCACGGCCTCGGAGCCCGGCACGACCAGCATGCGGACGCCCGGCTTCACCTTGCGCCCCCGCAGCACTTCGGCCGCCGCGCGCAGGTCGGGCAGCCGACCGTTGGTGCAGGAGCCGATGAAGACCACGTCGACCGCCTGGGTCGTCGTCGTCTCGCCGGCCTCGAACCCCATATAGGCCAGGGCCTTGCGGTCGCTGTCGGATTTGGGCTCGGGCACGCGCGACCCGATCGGCGAACCTGCGTCCGGCGTCGTGCCCCATGTCGCCATCGGGCAGATGGCGGCGCCGTCGATCACGATCTCCGCGTCGAAGACCGCGCCCGGATCGGTAACCAGCGTCAGCCACTCCGCCGCCTTCGCCTCATAGGCCTCGCCTTGCGGCACATGTTTGCGTCCCCGCAGCCAGTCGATGGCCACGGCATCCGGCGCGATCATTCCCGCCCGCGCCCCTGCCTCGATCGACATGTTGCAAAGGGTCATCCGCCCTTCCATGTCGAGAGACCGTACCGCCTCGCCGGCGTATTCGATGACGAAGCCGGTGCCGCCGCCGAAGCCCAGTTCGGCGATGACGGCCAAGGCCATATCCTTGCCCGACACGCCCGACTTCAGGGCGCCGGTGACCGTCACCCGCATGGCCTTGGACTTGCGCTGCAACAGGCACTGAGTCGCCAGCACATGGCCGACTTCCGACGTGCCGATGCCGAAGGCCAGCGCCCCGAAGGCCCCATGCGTCGCCGTATGGCTGTCGCCGCAGACGACGGTCATCCCCGGCTGGGTCAGGCCCAGCTCCGGCCCCATGACATGGACAACGCCGCGATCCGGAGAACCCCAGCCGGCCAGGTCGATACCGTGGCGGGCGCAGTTCTCTTCCAGCCGCGTGACCTGAGACTTCGCCTCGGCCGTCACATACGGCCGCTCGCCGTCGATGGCCGGAAGGGTCGGGGTCGAATGGTCCAGGGTCGCGAAGGTCCGATCCGGGCGACGGACCGTCAGCCCCCTCGCCTCGATCTCGGTGAAGGCCTGGGGGCTGGTGACCTCGTGGACCAGATGCAGGTCGATATAGAGGACGCCCGGCGTCTCGGCTGTTTCCGGCGTGACGACGTGGGCGTCCCAGACCTTGTCGAACAGAGTCCGGGGCACGCGGGTGTCAGGCCGCGACATGCGCATGCCTCTGCGTCGCCGTGCAGATGGCGATCAGTTCGGCGTCGTCGATCTCGCCGATCTCATCCGCCCGCGTCTTGAAGGCGGCGAAGGCGTCGTTCAGGTGGTCGCCAGTCAAAGGATAGCCCAGCACCTCGGCCCGCTTCTGCACCGCCGTCCGGCCCGAGTGCTTGCCCAGCACGAAGAAGCTGCCCGAGAAGCCGACATCCTCGGGACGCATGATCTCATAGGTGCGGGCATCGGCGTACATGCCGTGCTGGTGGATGCCGGCCTCGTGGGCGAAGGCGTTGATGCCGACGATGGCCTTGTTACGCACGATCGGCGAGTGGGTGACCTCACTCAGTGTGCGGCTGGTTTCCAGGAGCTTCGTGGTGTCGATCCCGGTCGTGACGCCATAGCGTTCGGCGCGGACGCGCAGGGCCATGACGACCTCTTCCAGCGCCGCGTTGCCGGCGCGTTCGCCGATGCCGTTGATGGTCGATTCGACCTGACGCACGCCCGCCTCGATCGCCGACAGGCTGTTGGCGACGGCCAGGCCGAGGTCGTTGTGGCAGTGGGTCGAGAAGATCACGTTCGGGAAGTTCGGGTGGATCCGCGCGATCAGGAACCGGTACAGGCTCGCGATCTCGTCCGGCGTGGCATAGCCGACCGTGTCGGGCACGTTCAGGGTCGAGGCCCCGGCGCCTGCCGCCGCTTCCAGCACCTCGGCCAGGAACTGCGGTTCGGTGCGGATCGCATCCTCGGCCGAGAACTCGACGTCGTGGAAATGGGTGCGGGCGTATTCGACCGAGCGCACGGCCTGGGCCAGCACCTGATCCGGCGTCATCCGCAGCTTGGCGGCGCGGTGGATCGGGCTGGTGCCGATGAAGACGTGGCAGCGACGGCGTTTGGTCCCCCGCAGCGCACGATAGGAGGCGTCGATGTCACTCTCGTTCGAGCGCGACAGGGAACAGAAGACCGGCCCGCTGTCGTCCTCGGCCATCTCGCCGACGACCGCGCGGATGCAGTCCTCGTCGCCCGGAGAGGCGGCGGCGAAGCCGGCCTCCATGACGTCGACGCCCAGAGCCTTCAGCGAGCGACCCATGCGAACCTTGTCGTCGGGCGACATGGAGAAGCCCGGCGCCTGTTCGCCGTCGCGCATGGTGGTGTCGAAGACGATGACCCGGTTCGGGTCGGTGACTACTCGATCGATAATGGAGCCGGTCATGCTGCGGCGACGCTCTGATAGCCGTATGTCGAGGCGGCGAACCCAACGCGGGTGGCGCCGATCAGCTTGTCGATCTGGCGGGCCAGGTTCTCGGTGCAGCGTCCCTCGTCTCGGCCGCGAACCTGCAGCTGGACGCGGCGCATCGCGCCCTCGTCCGACAGGCTCATGCCGTCGATGTGGAAGCCCCGACGCTCCACGAGACCGATGAGGCGCTGGAGCGAGCCGTCGGCCCGGTCGATCTGGATCTGGATGGTGTCGGTCATCACATGTCTCCTTCGAAGCGCGTGTCGTGCATCATCTCGCCGTTGGACTTGCCCGGAGGGACAAGCGGCCAGACGTTCTCTTTGGGGTCGATCAGAACGTGCATCAGGCACGGACCTGGCGCGGCCAGCAGACGGGCGATGCCGTCGGTGACCTGGTCGCGCTGGTCGATCATGAAGGCCTCGATGCCGAACGCTTGCGCCACGGCGACGAAGTCGGGGTTGTCCGACAGATCGACCTCGGAATAGTTCTCGGCGAAGAACAGCTCCTGCCACTGGCGCACCAGGCCCAGGCTCGAGTTGTCCAGCAGCACGATCTTCAGCGCGACGCCGTAGCGGCGCAGGGTCGCCAGCTCCTGGATGTTCATCATGAAGCTGCCGTCGCCAGAGATGGTGACGACGTGGGCGTCGGGCTTGGCCAGCTTGGCGCCCAGGCCGGCCGGCAGGCCGTAGCCCATCGCGCCCAGGCCGCCAGACGTCAGGTGGGATTCAGGACGCGAAAACGCGCAGTGCTGGGCCACCCACATCTGATGCTGGCCGACGTCGCACGCGGCGATGAAGCTGTCGCCGGCGGCCTTGGACAGTTGGTTCAGCAGGGCCGGGGCATAGACCCCCTCGCCCGGCGCGTCGTAGCGGAAGGCGTTGCGCTTGGCGTTCGAGGTCGAGCGGATGATCCACGGATCGATGGCCAGCGAAGCGCTCGCCATGCGGCCGGTCAGGATCTCGATGCCCGCCTTCAGCTCGCCGATGACCGGGACGTGGACGGCGCGCAGCTTGCCGATCTCGGCCGGGTCGATGTCGAAGTGGACGACCTTCGCATGGGGGGCGAACTCGTTCAGCTTGCCCGTCGCGCGGTCGTCGAACCGGGCGCCGAAGACGATCAGCAGGTCGCTTTCCTGCACCGCCTCGTTGGCCGCCTTGGTCCCGTGCATCCCCAGCATGCCCAGGAAGCCCGGCGCGTCGGTGCGGATCGAGCCCAGGGCGTTCAGGGTCGAGACGCTCGGGATGCCCGTGCGCTCGGCGAAGTCGCGGAGGGCCTCCACGGCGCCGGCGATCTTCACCCCGCCGCCGATGTAGATCAGCGGACGCTCGGCGGCGCGGATCAGTTGCTCCGCCTCGGCGATCGCGGCGTGATCCAGCGGCGTGACTTCGTTCGGATAATGGAAACCGAAGTCCTCCGACGTCATCCCGACCTGAACGTCCTTGGGCAGATCGACCAGGACCGGACCGGGGCGACCCGAGCGGGCGACGTGGAAGGCTTCCTCGATCACGGCCGGGACGTCGGCCGGATCGCGCACGACCCACGAATGCTTCACCAGCGGCAGGGTGACGCCCAGGATGTCGATCTCCTGGAAGGCGTCGGTGCCCATCAGATGGGTGGCGACGTTGCCGGTGATGCAGACCATCGGCACCGAATCCATCATCGCGTTGGCGATGCCGGTGATCAGGTTGGTCGCGCCCGGACCCGAGGTCGCCATACAGACGCCGACCTTGCCGGTCGCCCGGGCATAGGCGTCGGCGGCGAAGGCCGCGCCCTGCTCGTGGCGGACCAGGATGTGCTTCACGCCGGCGCCGGTCAGGGCGTCATAGACCGGCATGATCGCCCCGCCCGGATAGCCGAACACCACATCAACGCCCAGCCGGTCCAGGGTTTGGACGAGCAGCCGGGCGCCGCTCTGGGGAGCGGTTGCGGCCTTGGCGCTGATGGCGGTGGCGACGGCGGTCATTGCGGTTCTGAGGCTTGCTTTTTTGCGGTTGGACTATGCGGCTTCGGCGGTCTTGGGCGCGTGCAGCCAGGCCATCCGCTCGCGCAGACCGGCCCCGACCGACTCGATCAGATGCTCGCTGTCGGCCTTGACCAGGGCGTCATAGGCGCCCTTGCCGGCTTCGTTCTCGGCGATCCATTCGCGGGCGAAGGTCCCGTCCTGGATCTCGGTCAGGATCTCTTTCATCCGGGCGCGGGTCTCGGCGTTGATGACGCGCGGGCCACTGACGACGGAACCCCATTTGGCGGTCTCGGAGATGAACTCGTTCATCTTGCTGATGCCGCCCTCGTAGAACAGGTCCACGATCAGCTTCAGCTCGTGCATGCATTCGAAATAGGCGATCTCGGGCTGGTAGCCGGCTTCGACCAGGGTGGTGAACCCGCTCATGACCAGTTCCTTGGCCCCGCCGCACAGGACGGCCTGTTCGCCGAACAGATCGGTCTCGGTCTCTTCCTTGAAGGAGGTCTCCAGCAGGCCGCCGGTCGCGCCGCCGATCCCTTTCGCATAGCCCATGGCCCGGTCGCGGGCCTTGCCGGTCGCGTCCTGCTCGACGGCGAACAGGGCGGGAACGCCGCGTCCGCGCGCGTACTCGCGACGGACCAGATCGCCCGGCCCCTTGGGCGCGACCAGGATGACGTCCATGTCCTTACGCGGCGTGACGCGGCCGTACAGGATCGAGAAGCCGTGAGCGAACAGGATGGCCACGCCCTTCTTCGCATTGGGCTCGATGACCGTCTTGTAGATCTCGGCCTGGGCCATGTCGGGCGTCAGGATGGCGATGATGTCCGCCCCCTTCACGGCCTCCGAAGGCTCGGCCGTGGCGATGCCATCGGCGGTGGCGTTCTTCCAGCCCTTGCCACCGTGACGGACGCCGGCGACGACGTCGTGGCCAGACTCCTTCAGGTTCTGCGCATGGGCGCGGCCCTGGGAGCCATAGCCGATGACGGCGATGCGCTGACCGGCGATGACGCCGGGACGGATGTCGTCGTTGGTATAGATTTCCATGGCTCAGGCTTCCTGCGTCTGTCGTTGGTCCGCGCGGACTTGAGCCGGCGGCGGGTTGGGAATGGTGACGGCGCCCTGGGCGGCGGAGGCCACTGAGGCGCGGTACTTGGCGAAGACGCCGGTCGCCACGTTCAGCGGCGGCGCGACATGGCCGGTCCGCCGCGCGGCCAGGTCGGCGGCGACATCGATGCGGCGCGCGGTGACGTCGATGGTGATGCGGTCGCCGTCGCGGATCAGGCCGATCGGCCCGCCCGCCGCAGCTTCAGGCGACACATGCCCGGCGACGAAACCGTAGCTGGCGCCCGAGAACCGGCCGTCGGTGATCAGGGCGACGTTATGGATGCCGCGACCCTTCAGGGCTGCGGTGACCTGCAGCATCTCGCGCATGCCGGGGCCGCCTTGCGGACCTTCGTAGCGGATGACGATGACGTCGCCCTCGCCGACCGAACCGTCCTGGACGGCGTGGAAGGCATCTTCTTCCGAGTCGAACACGCACGCCGGGCCTTCGAACCGGTCGACCTTGTGGCCGGTCAGCTTGATGACGGCGCCGTCCGGGGCGATGTCGCCGTAGATCACGGCATAGGAGCCACGCGGGCTGAAGGGTTCGGCGACCGTCGAGACGACCTGCTGGCCCGGAGTCTCCTCGGCCTCGGCGGCCTCGGCGAACAGGCTGCGGCCCGAGACGGTGGGCGCATTGACGATCTTGCCGGCCTCGGCCAGCCGCTGGGTCACCAGACGGGTGCCGCCCGAGGCGAACAGGTGGGAGGCCAGGAAGCGACCGCCCGGCTTCAGGTCGCAGATGACCGGCGTCTCGTCGCAGGCCGTGTTGCAGTCCTCGACGCCGAATTCGATGCCCGCCTCGATGGCGATGGCGGTCAGGTGCAGCACCGCATTGGTCGACCCGCCCGAGGCGGAGACGGCGGCGGCCGCGTTCTTCAGCGAGGCGCGGGTGATGTATTTGCGCGCCGTATCGCCGGCGAAGACGCGCTCGACGATCAGTTCGCCGCAGCGATGACCCTGGGCGCCCTTCATCGGATCAACGGCCGGGACGTCGTTCGCTCCCATGGGAGACAACCCCATGACCGACAGGGCCATGGCCATGGTGTTGGCGGTGAACTGGCCGCCACAGGCGCCGGCCCCCGGGCAGGCCGCCCGCTCGACCAACTTCAATTGCTCGTCGTCGATAGTCCCGGCGCCGTGCGCGCCGATGGCTTCGAACACCTCCTGGATGGAGATCTCCTTGCCGCCGATGACGCCCGGCATGATCGTTCCGCCGTAGTAGACCAGACCCGGAATATCCATCCGGGCCAGGGCCATGGCGGCCGCCGGGATCGTCTTGTCACAACCGACGATGCAGACGACGCCGTCCAGCTGATGCCCCTGGACCGCCAGTTCGATCGAGTCGGCAACGACCTCGCGGGAGATCAGCGAGGCCTTCATGCCCGGGGTGCCCATGGAGATGCCGTCGGTGACGACGATGGTGTTGAAGTCGATCGGGAAGCCGCCGGCCGCGATGATCCCGGCGCGGACGTCTTTCGCGAGCCGGTCCAGGTGCATGTTGCATGGCGTCACAGACGACCAGGTGTTGACCACCGCGATCATCGGCTTCTCGAAATCGGCGTCGTCCATGCCGGCGGCCCGCAGATAGCTGCGAGCCGCGGCGCGGTTGGCTCCTGCGGTCACGACGGCGCTCCGTCGCTGTGGCGACGGGGCCGTATCTTCCGGAGTGAAATCTTGCGTCATGGTCTTGAGGCGTTCCGAGAAGGGTCCCGGATCGGCGCAACAAAAAACCCGCTTCCTTTCGGGAGCGGGTGGCTGCGTCGATCCTGATTTTGCTTGGGTTCAGGTCAGTTGCATCCACGCCGCTCCGGAGAGCAGGCCAAGGAGTACGCTGACAATAAGGGTGGTGAGGGCGGCGGGCGTGACCACAGGGCGCGTCGCTGCGACGGCGCGGGCCGTGTGGCGGATCGGGGTGTGACGGGTCTCGTGGCTCACGACCAACTCCTCATTACCAGGACATAGAGCCAGAAATCGCTGCGCCGCACAACCCGCTTTTGGAATAAACTTCCAATATCTGCCCGTCTGGATATCCAACAGGTAATAATAACCGCCGACTAAAACGCGTCGGGTGAAATCCACCGCATGCACAGCGGTTGCGGGTCGAAACGCCGCGCGCGCTGCTCCTATCCCAATCGGCCGGCACTAACCGGACGAGAGACGGAGTCAGCCATCCACCAATTCCTGCAACATGGGGGCGAGGCGCGCCTTCATGCGTTCGCATTCGTCGGCCGACAGCTTCATGCCGCCGGACAGATCGCGGCCCACGGCTACGCCCATCAGGATACCGGCCAGGATGCGGGCCCGGATCGGCGCGTCCTTGCCGCCGAGCCACTCTGTGAGCGGCTGGTAGAAACACTCCGTCGACAACTGCTGAACTATCTCAGCCGCCTTGGGCGAGCCGGCTGACTTCAGCATGATCAGCAGCCACGCGAGGTCATCGTCCTTGGCCGGGCCATAGACCAGGTCGTCGGCCATCCGTTCGCCAAAGGTCGAGCGGTCGCCCTCCATCAGGTCCTTACCGTCGCAGTCGTCGAGCACGGCCCGGAACAGCTCTTCCTTGGAGCCGAAATAGCGGGAGATCAGGGCGGGATCGACACCGACATCCTTGGCGATGTCTCGCATCCCCACCTGATCATAACTCTCGGCCGTGAACCGTTTGCTGGCCGCGTCGAGGATAGCGCTGCGGGTGGCCGCTGCGTTCCGGGGTCGATGGCAAACAGCGAAACTCAATGTGATCTCCAATAACCGTGGGAAAGGTATGGCTATGTCATCGGCTGTTGACAAGAGCAGCCGATGGACACAAGTAAGTCATCAGGCGATGACCGGGAGCTCCTCCCCCGTGATACCGGTTGCGCCCGACAGAGAATTTGCCCCTCAAGGGAGATTGCGCGCATGCGCAGGCTGAAGATCATCGCCGTGTCCGTCCTTGCGACGGGCGCGCTTTACGGCTGTTCACAACGTTCGGAGGCGCAGGGTCCGCCGCCGGCCGCGCCCGTCACGGTGGCCGTGCCGCTGGCTGAACGCGTCGTCGACTGGGACGACTTCACCGGTCGCTTCGAGGCCACCTCGTCCGTCGAGGTCCGGGCCCGCGTCGGCGGCTTCATCCAGGCCGTGCATTTCCGCGACGGCGCCTATATCCAGCGAGGCCAGCTGCTGTTCACCCTCGATCAGCGTCCGGCCCAGGCCCAGCTGGCCTCGGCCCGCGCCGCCCTCAACCAGGTCCAGGCGCAGCTGACGCTTGCCCGCACCAACCTGGCCCGCTCGGAAGGCCTGCTGGCCAGCCAGGCCGTCAGCCAGGCCGAGGTCGACACCGACAAGGGCGCCGTCCAGACCGCCGAGGCCTCCGTCGCCTCCGCCCAGGCCTCCGTCCGCGCGCGCCAGCTGGAGCTCGAGTTCACCCGCGTCACCGCTCCGGCCTCGGGCCGAGTGTCGGACCGGCGCGTCGATCCGGGCAACGTCATCGCCGGCGGATCGTCCGCTGCTGACGTCCTGACCACCATTGTCTCCTCCTCGCCGATCTACTTCGTCTTCGAGGGGTCCGAAGCCCTGTTGCTGAAGTATCAGCGCGACGCCCGCGCCGGCCGTTCCGCGCCGGTCCGCATCCGACTGCAGGACGAGAGCGACTTCACCCGCACAGGCACGCTCGACTTCACCGACAACGCGGTCGACGCCGCCTCCGGCACCATCAGCCTGCGCGCAGTCATTCCGAACGGCGACGGCTTCCTGAAACCGGGCATGTTCGCCCAGGCCCGCGTCGCCGGCGCTGGCGCCTATGACGCCCTGCTGGTGCCGGATTCGGCCATCGGCACGGATCAGGCCCGCCGCGTCGTCTCGGTCGTCGCCGCCGACGGTTCGGTCACCCCGACTCCGGTCCAGCTCGGCCCGCTGGTCGATGGCCTCCGCGTCATCCGTTCGGGCCTCCGTCCGACAGACCGGATCATCATCGATGGTCTGCAGCGCGCCATGCCGGGCATGAAGGTGGCCCCCACCAACGGCCGCATCGCGCGCCAGCCACGCCCGGAATCCGTCCCGACCACCTATGCGCCGCCAGCGGCGACCGGCACCCCCGCCGGCGCCCTGACGCAATCCGTCATCGTCGGCGACTGAGGCCAGACGCATGAACATCTCTCGCTTCTTCATCGACAGACCGATCTTCGCGGCCGTCCTGTCAGTGTTCATCACCCTGGTCGGGATCTTCGCCTATCCGCTGCTGCCGCTCGCGCAGTATCCGGAGATCGCGCCCCCCACCATCACCATCAACACCGCCTACGCGGGAGCCTCGGCCGAGACCCTGGCCGAGACTGTGGCCGCCCCGATCGAGCAGGAGGTGAACGGCGTCGAGAGGATGCTCTACCTCTCCTCGTCCTCGACCTCCGACGGCGCGGTGGCGATCACCGTAACCTTCCAGCCCGGCACGGATCTCGATTCGGCCCAGGTGCTGGTCCAGAACCGCGTCGCCCTGGCCGAGCCCCGCCTGCCCGAGGCCGTGCGCCAGGTCGGCGTGATCGTGAACAAGCAGGAATCCGGCTTCCTGATGATCCTGGGCCTGACCTCGCCCGGGAATGTCCTGAACAACGACTATGTCGGCAACTACGCCAACTCGACCCTGCGCGACCGGCTGTTGCGCATCGAGGGCGTCGGCAACGTTACCGTCTTCGGCGGCGGCAACTATTCGATGCGCGTCTGGATCGACCCGGCCAAGGCCGCCGCCCGCAGCCTGAACGCAACCGATATCGTCGGAGCCCTGCGCGGCCAGAACATCCAGGCCGCCGCCGGCTCCATTGGCCAGCCGCCATTCGCCACCAACGCCTCGGCCTTCCAGCAGCCGATCCAGGTCCAGGGCCGTCTGTCCAACCCGGACGAGTTCGCCGAGATCGTCATCAAGACCGACGCCGAAGGCAGAGTCACCCGGGTTCGCGACGTCGCCCGCGTCGAACTCGGCGCTCAGGATTACGGCATCCAGGGCTATTTCGACGGCCAGCGCGGCGTCGGCATCGCCATCGTTCAGCAGCCGGGCGCCAACGCCCTGGGCACCGCCGAACGTGTGACGGCCGAGATCGAACGCATAAAGGCCGACGCCCCAGAAGGTCTCGACATCGGCATTCCGTACAACCCGACGGAGTTCGTCGCCGCCTCGGTCGAGTCGGTGCAGCACACCCTTATCGAGGCGATCATCCTGGTCGTACTCGTCGTGCTGATCTTCCTGCAGTCGTGGCGCGCCGCGATCATCCCAATCGTGGCCATCCCGATCGCCCTGGTCGCCACCTTCGCGGTCCAGCTGGCGCTCGGCTATTCGATCAACTCCCTGTCACTGCTGGCCCTGGTGCTCGCGGTCGGGATCGTGGTCGATGACGCCATCGTCGTGGTCGAGAACGTGGAACGCTACATTCGCGAGGGCCTGTCGCCCAAGGACGCCGCCTACAAGTCCATGCAGGAGGTGTCGGGCGCCCTGATCGCCATCGGCCTGGTGCTGGTCGCGGTGTTCGTTCCGACCATGTTCGTGCCCGGGATTCCGGGCATCTTCTACCGCCAGTTCGCCGTGACCATCGCGGCCGCCTCGGTGACGTCGCTGTTCGTCTCCCTGACCCTGTCCCCGGCCATGGCCGCCCTGTTGCTGAAGCCGCACGAGGAGCACGACGAGCATGCGGCCCGTCCGACGACCGTTCTGGGAAAGGCCCGCTACTATGGCGGTTGGGCGGGTCGGAAATTCAACGAGGGCTTCGACTGGCTGGCGCAAAAGTACGGCCGTCTGACCGCTCGCCTGGTACGCACGGTCGCTGTTGTTCTGGTCGTCTATGTCGGCCTGCTCGGCCTCACCGCCTGGCGCCTGATCGACACCCCGTCGGGCTTCATCCCGGACCAGGACCAGGGCTTCCTGATCGGCGTGATCCAGCTGCCAGCCGGCTCCTCGCTGGAACGCACCAATGCGGTGATGACCAGCGCCCGCGAGATCATCGAGAATACCGAGGGCGTCGACGGCACCGTGGCCTTCTCCGGCCTGGACGGCACAAGCTTCTCGTTCGGCTCCAATGCCGCGACCATCTTCGTCCGTCTGAACGACTTCCACGACCGGACGACGCGGGAGACGACCGCCGCAGCCCTCGCCGGCGCGATCACCGGCGCGGCCCAGGGGATCCAGAACGCGAACATCTTCGTCATCGCGCCGCCGTCCATCCAGGGCCTGGGCACTGGCAACGGTTTCGCGATGATGATCCAGGACAGGTCGGGCGCCGGCTATGGCGCGCTCGAGGGCGCGACCTTCGCCATGATGGGCGCCGCGGCCCAGGCGCCGACCGAGGTTCAGCAGGTCTTCTCGACCTACAACACCGCCTCGCCGCGCGTCGAAGCCGACGTGGATCGCGATCGCGCCCTGATGATGGGGGTCCAGCCCTCCGACGTGTTCAACACGATGGGGATCTATCTAGGCTCATCCTACGTCAACGACTTCAACATGCTGGGCCGCACCTTCCGGGTCACGGCGCAGGCGGAGCCGGCCTATCGCGACGACATGGCCGACATCGCCAATCTGAAGGTTCGTTCGACCTCGGGCGCCATGGTGCCCCTGGGTTCGGTCGCCACCTTCCGCGAGAGCGCGGGGCCGTCCCGGATCGTGCGCTACAACCTGTTCCCCGCAGCCGAGCTGCAGGGTCAGGGCGCGCCGGGCGTCTCGTCCGGTTCTGCTCTGGGCATCATGGAGACCATGGCGGCGACCACCTTGCCGCCGGGCTTCTCCTACGAATGGACCGGTCTGGCCCTGCAGGAGAAGACGGCTTCCGGCGGCGCGACGATCATCTTCGTGGTCGCGGTGCTTCTGGTCTTCCTGGTGCTCGCCGCCCAGTACGAGGCCTTCACGCTTCCGCTGGCCGTGATCCTGATCGTGCCGATGTGTCTGCTGGCGCCCATGCTGGGGGTGAACGCCCTCGGACTCGACAACAACATCCTGGTCCAGGTCGGACTGGTCGTGCTGATCGCGCTGGCGGCCAAGAACGCCATCCTGATCGTCGAGTTCGCCAAGCAGAACGAGGACGAGCACGGCCTGGACCGCTGGGACGCCGCCGTCGCGGCCGCCAAGACCCGTCTTCGTCCGATCCTGATGACGTCGTTCGCCTTTATCCTGGGGGTTCTGCCCCTGGTGTTGTCGGAGGGCGCCGGTGCCGAGATGCGTCGCTCCCTCGGAGCGGCGGTGTTCTTCGGCATGATCGGGGTGACCGTCTTCGGCCTGCTGTTCACGCCGGTCTTCTATGTGATCTGCCGGGGCCTGGCCGCGAAGATTCCGCAGCGCCCTGCAGCACCCAGCGCGACCCCGACGACGGCCTCGCCCTCAGACGACGCCATCCGCAACCAGCCCACGCCAGCGCTCAACGCGCCCCGCACGGGAGACGCCGTATGACTTCCCGCCTCACCCCCATCCTGACCGCATGCGCCGCTGCCGCCCTGTTGGCGGCCTGCGCGGTCGGGCCGAAGGCGCCCGACGCCCCTCTCCCCCCTCTCGCGTCGGGCGCCTTCGTAAGCTCGCCGCTCGGGTCCGCCAGCGTCGCGACCTCGACGGCGGAGGCCCGCAGCGACTGGTGGCGGCTCTATGCGGACCCGACGCTGGACGGCTTGATCGAACAGGCCTTCGCACAGAACAACGAGTTGGAAGCCGCCGTCGCCAATCTGCGCGCCGTCCGGGCGAGCCTGTCGGAAGCCCGCTCGGGTCTGTTCCCGACGACCAACACCTCGGCGTCCGCGACCCGCGGCCGCGCCTCGGCCGCGACCACGCCCGGCCTCCCCGCTGGTCAGCAAGCGCCGGAGGTCGATATTTATGCCGTCGGCCTCGACGCCTCCTACGAGATCGACCTGTTCGGTCGCGTCGCCTCGACCATCCGCGCCGCAAATGCCGACGCCGAGGCCCAGGCCGCGGTACTCGACGTGATCCGCGTCACGGTCGCGGCCGAGACCGCCCGCGCCTATGCCGACACCTGTTCCGCCAACGCCCAGATCGCAGTCGCCGAACGCACCCTCGGCCTGCAGCGGAACACGGCCGACCTGACCCAGCGCCTGTTGGAGGGCGGCGCCGGCACAGGCCTCGACACCGCCCGCGCCCGGTCCCTGCTGGCCTCGACCCGCGCGCAGTTGCCGACTTTGCGGGCCCAGCGCGACGGCGCCCTCTATCGCCTCGCCACCCTGACCGGCGTCGCGCCGGCCGAAGCTTCCCAGGCCGCCCGGTCATGCCAACGTCCGCCGCAGCTTTCACAGCCGATCCCGGTCGGCGACGGCGCGGCCCTTCTGGCCCGTCGTCCCGACGTCCGCCAGGCGGAGCGCGCCCTCGTCGGCGCCGCTGCACGGGTCAATGTCGCCACGGCCTCTCTTTTCCCGACCATCTCGCTCGGCGGGTCGATCGGCTCGACCGCGCTGGAGGCCGGCGATCTCAGTGACGACACGTCGTATCGCTTCTCGTTCGGCCCGCTGATCAGCTGGAGCTTCCCCAACATCCAGGCCGCCCGCGCCCGGATCGAAGCCGCCGACGCCCGCACCGACGCGGCCCTGGCGACCTTCGACCAGACGGTGCTGCTGGCCCTGCAGGAGACCGAGACGGCCCTGACCAACTACGCCAACGAACTGGACCGCCGCGCGGCCCTGACCGAGGCGCGGGACCAGGCCACCAATGCCGCCCGTCTGGCCCGCCTGCGCTTCGACGCCGGCGCCGACAGCTTCCTGACCGTCCTAGACGCCCAGCGGACGGAAGCCGCAGCGGACACGACCCTGGCCCAGTCGGACGCTCTCATGACCACCTACCAGATCGCCCTGTTCAAGGCTCTGGCGGGCGGCTGGGACCAGAGCTGAGACCTGCCAAAAGACTCTCCCTCCCCCTCGGGGGAGGGTCGTCGCGAAGGGGTGGGGTGGGAACAACCGGCGATGCAGATACCGGCCTGTGATGATTTGCCTTGCCGCCCCCACCAGGTCTCCGATTCGCTTCGACCATCCTCCCTGACCGGGGAGGGTGAAATCCGCGAGCCACTCGCAATTGCGCGCATATTTCATGCGCATTACGGATGAATTGACCCCGGATCGGGGAAATCATTTGCGCTGACAGCCCTGTCTCGCCTTATATGTTGCCATGCAACAGAAAGGCCCATCCGGACCGCAAGGGTTCGTCGTCCAACCGCGCCGCCTGCCCAAGGCGGAGGCGGCCGTGCGCGTGCAGGATTTCGGCGAGATCATCGTCAAACCGACCACCGAGAACGTCGAGATCCAGGCCGGCCGCTGCACCGACTGCGGCGTGCCCTTCTGCCAGACCGCCTGCCCGTTGCAGAACAACATCCCCGACTGGCTGGGCCTGTCCGCCGAGGACGAGATGCGCGAAGCTTGGCGTATCGCCTCGGCCACCTCGACCATGCCCGAGATCTGCGGCCGCATCTGTCCGCAGGACCGGTTGTGCGAGGGCTCCTGCACCCTGAACCAGTCCGGCTGGGAAGCCGTGACCATCGGCTCGGTCGAGGCCTTCATCGGCGACACCGCCTTCGACAACGGCTGGGTCGAGCCGATCCGTCCTCTGCATGAGCGAGCCCAGTCTGTCGCCATCGTCGGCGCCGGCCCCGCCGGCATGGCCGCCGCCGACCGGCTGCGCGAACAGGGCTATCAGGTCACCGTCTACGACCGCCACGACCGCCCCGGCGGCCTGCTGACATACGGCATCCCCGGCTTCAAGCTGGAGAAGCGCGTCGTCCAGCGCCGCATCGATCGCCTGATCGACGGCGGCGTGACCTTCGTCACCCACTGCGATGTCGGGACCGACATTACCCTTGCCGAGTTGCGCGAGCGCCACGACGCCGTCCTGCTGGCCATGGGCGTCTATCAGGCGCGGGCCCTGCAGGTGCCCGGCGCCGGTCCTGGCGACACGATCCCGGCGCTCGAGTTCCTGATCCACCAGAACCGCCGCGACTTGGGCGAGGCCGACGACGACACCGGCCATCATGCCCGGGGTCGCAACGTCGTCGTCATCGGCGGCGGCGATACGGCCATGGACTGCGTCCGCACCGCCATCCGCCAGGGGGCCGAGAGCGTCACCTGCCTGTACCGCCGCGACCGCGAGAACATGCCCGGGTCGGCACGCGAGGTCCTGAACGCCGAGGAAGAGGGCATCCACTTCGAATGGCTGGGCGCGCCCAAGGCCCTGATGTCGCGTGACGGCTCGGTGTCCGCTGTCCGCGCCGCGCGCATGGCACTGTCGGAACCCGAGTTCGGCAAGCGCCGCGAGATCGTGCCGGTGCCGGGCGCCGACTTCGACCTGAAGGCCGACCTCGTCATCGAGGCGCTGGGCTTTGAGCCGGAGAAATTCGCCGCCCATCACGACGACCTCAGCCTGACCGAATGGAACACGGTGGCCACCGCCCGGTCCGGCTTCGCCACCAGCCTGCCCGGCGTCTATGCGGCGGGGGACGCGGTCCGTGGCGCATCGCTCGTCGTCTGGGCCGTTCGCGATGGTCAGGACGCCGCCGCCGAGATCGACCGTTACCTGCGTACCCGGACGGCGGAGGTCGCGGCGTGACACGTCAATCTCCGTGCATCCCCGCGAAGGCGGGGACCCAGTCCTTTGGGCGGGCTCGTATTTTCGCGTGCCCGCTGACCCCCATCCCAACCGCCCGTGCCTCACAAAAGCACTGGGTCCCCGCCTTCGCGGGGATGAGCGGAGAGTACGCATGACCTGGCTGACCAAGTATCAAGAAGACCGACAGCGCCTGATCGACGCCCACGCCTACGAGCCGTCGTCGGAGAAGGACGCCTGCGGCGTCGGCCTCGTCGCCGCGATCGACGGCAAGCCGCGCCGCGAGGTGGTCGAATTGGCCATCAAGTCGCTGAAGAACGTCGCCCACCGGGGCGCGGTCGATCCCGACGGTCTGTCCGGAGACGGCGCCGGCCTGATGGTCGAGGCGCCCCAGGCCTTCTTCGCCGAACAGGTTCGCGTCATCGGCCAGACGCTCAAGCCCGGGCCCATCGCCATCGGCCAGATCTTCCTGCCGCGCACTGACCTCGGTGCCCAGGACCGCGCCCGCGCCATCGTCGAGACAGAGGTCCTGCGCGCCGGGTTCACCATCTACGGCTGGCGCCAGACACCCATCGATCTGTCCGTCGTCGGCTCCAAGGCCGATGCAACCCGGCCCGAAATCGAACAGATCATGCTGGCCGTCCCCGCCGATCTGACGGACGACGGCGAGGCGCTGGAGCGCGAACTCTATCTGGTCCGCCGCCGCATCGAGAGCGCGGTAATCGCCGAAAGCGTGCCCGGTTTCTACATCTGCTCCCTGTCGGCGCGGTCGCTAATCTACAAGGGCATGGTCCGGGCGGAGCTGCTGGATCAGCTCTATCCCGACCTGCTGGACCCGACCTTCCAGGCCGCCTACGCCATCTTCCACCAGCGCTATTCGACCAACACCTTCCCCGAATGGCGGCTGGCCCAGCCGTTCCGGATGCTGGCCCACAATGGCGAGATCAACACGCTGAAGGGCAACCTGAACTGGATGCGGTCGCACGAGATTCGCATGACGGCCCAGGCCTTCGGCGACAGGGATGGCGACGTGAAGCCCGTTGTCCAGCCGGGCGGCTCCGACTCCGCCGCCCTCGACAACGTGTTCGAGGTCCTGGTCCGCGCCGGCCGTCCCGCCCCCATGGCCAAGGCCCTGCTGATCCCCGAGGCCTGGGCCCGCGACGAGGGCCTGATGAAAGCCGAGCACCGCGCCCTCTACGCCTACTGCAACGCGGTGATGGAGCCGTGGGACGGCCCCGCCGCCATCTGCGCCACCGACGGCCGATGGATCGTCTGCGGCAAGGACCGCAACGGCCTTCGTCCCCTGCGCGCCATGGAGACCCATGACGGCCTGCTGCTGGCGGGCTCCGAGGCGGGCCTTGCCGGTCTGCCGGAAAGCCGCATCAAGCGCCGCCTGCCGATCGGCCCGGGCCGCATGATCGTCGCCGACCTCCAGAACGGCGTCCTGCTCGACGAGATCGAGACCATCGACGCTCTCGCCGCCGATCATCCCTATACGGAATGGCTGGAGAACATGGTCGATCTGGAGCCGATCATCGGCCCCGGACCCGAGCCGCGCGCCGCCACCGGCGAGGCCCTGACCCGCCGCCAGATCGCCGCCGGCTTCAGCCGCGAAGACCTCGACCTGCTGCTCGATCCGATGATCAAGGACGGCAAGGAAGCGGTCGGTTCCATGGGCGACGACACGCCCCCCGCGGTGCTCTCCGCCCTGCCCCGGCCGCTGGCGCATTACTTCCGCCAGAACTTCTCCCAGGTCACCAACCCGCCGATCGACCCCCTGCGTGAAGCGGGCGCGATGAGCCTGAAGACCCGGTTCAAGAACCTCGGCAACATCCTCGCTGCGGAAGAGGCCCAGACGAATGTCTTCGTGCTCGACAGCCCGGTCCTGACGACCGGCATGTACGAGCGGATGCTCGACGTCGTCGGCGCCGGATCGACGGTGGTGATCGACTGCTCCTATCCCCTCCCCGAGGCCGATGCGCGCCCGGGCGGCGGCCTGCGCGCCGCGCTGGACCGCATCAAGGACGAGGTCGAAGCCGCCGTCCGTCACGGCTCCAGCCTTGTCGTCTTGACCGACGAGCGCGCGTCCGAGTCCAGCCTGTCAGTGCCGATGATCCTGGCCACCGCCGGGGCGCATCGCCGCCTGACCGACACCGGCCTGCGCAGCTTCGTCTCCATCGTCGTCCGCTCGTCCGAGGTTCTGGACCCGCACGGGTTCGCCGTCCTTGTCGGCGTCGGCGCCACGGCCATCAATCCGTGGCTGGCGCAGGAGATGTTCCAGGAGCGTCTGGATCGCGGCGCCTGGCCGGGCCTCTCCCTCCGCGACGCCTGCCTGAACTACAAGGCCGCGCTGGAGGCCGGTCTCATGAAGACGCTGGCGCGCAAGGGCATCAGCGTCATCTCAGCCTATCGCGGCGGCTGCGAGTTCGAGGTCCTGGGACTGTCCCGCGCCGTCACGGCCGAGTTCTTCCCGGGCGCCCCCTCGCGCATCTCCGGCATCGGCCTGGCCGGCCTGGAACGGGCCGCGTTGCAACGCCATGCCCAGGCTTGGACAGAGGCCACCCCCTCCCCCGCCGTCGGCGGCTTCTTCCGCATCCGCGCAGGCCAGGAAGCTCACGCGCACGATGCGAAGACGATCCACCTGCTGCAGGACGCCTGCAATCGCGGCGACTACAAGCGCTTCAAGCAATACTCAGAGGCCGTCCGCGACCAGCCGGACCTCGCCCCCCGCGACCTCCTCGACTGGCGCGAAGGCCTGAAGCCCGTCCCGGTCTATGAGGTCGAATCCGTCTCCGACATCAGGAAGCGTTTCCTGACCCCCGGCATGTCGCTCGGCGCCCTGTCGCCCGAGGCGCATGGGGTGCTCAACGTCGCCATGAACCGTATCGGCGCCCGCTCTGTCTCGGGCGAGGGCGGCGAGGATCCGGACCGCTACGCCACCCGCCCGGACGGCGACAACATGAACTCGGCGGTCAAACAGGTCGCGTCGGGCCGGTTCGGCGTCACCGCCGAATACCTGAACCAGTGCCGCGAGATCGAGATCAAGATCGCCCAGGGCGCCAAGCCCGGCGAGGGCGGCCAGCTGCCCGGCTTCAAAGTCACCGAATTCATCGCCCGGATGCGCCATTCGACCGTCGGCACGACCCTGATCAGCCCGCCGCCACACCACGACATCTATTCGATCGAGGATCTGGCCCAGCTCATCTACGACCTGAAGTCGATCAACCCGGACGCCCGGGTGACGGTCAAACTGGTCTCCGCCTCGGGCATCGGCGCCATCGCCTCCGGTGTCGCCAAGGCGAAGGCCGACTGTATCCTGATTGCGGGCCACAACGGCGGCACCGGGGCCTCGCCCCAGTCGTCGATAAAGCACGCCGGCCTGCCGTGGGAGATCGGCCTGGCGGAAACCCATCAGGTCCTCAGCCTCAACAACCTGCGCAGCCACGTCGTGGTCCGCGCCGACGGCGGAATGCGCACCGGCCGGGACATCGTCATCGCCGCCATCCTGGGCGCCGAGGAGTTCAACATCGGCACGGCCAGCCTGATTGCCATGGGCTGTCTAATGGTGCGCCAGTGCCACTCCAACACCTGCCCGGTGGGGGTCTGTTCGCAGGACCCGCGTCTGCGCGAGAAGTTCACTGGCACGGCCGACAAGGTCGTCAACCTGTTCAGCTTCATCGCCGAAGAAGTCCGCGAATACCTGGCCATGCTGGGTGCCCGCTCGATCGACGAGATTGTCGGCCGCACCGACCTGCTGCGACAGGTCCGTCGCGGCGGCGCTCACCTGGACGACCTCGACCTCAACCCGCTCCTGGTCCGCGTCGAGGCCGCCGAGAAGAAGACCTGGGCCGAGAAGGGCCGTGCCGAGGTTCCGCCGACCCTGGACGCCCGCGTGCTCAACGACGCCTGGGCCTTCCTCGATCGCGGCCAGACATCGGAGCTGACCTATCCGATCTCCAACGTCATGCGCACCATCGGCGCGGGCGTGTCCTCGGCCATCGTGCGTCGATGGGGTCCAACTGGACCGACCGGCGTCCTGACCCTGAAGCTGCAGGGTTCGGCCGGGCAATCCTTCGGCGCCTTCGCGGCCAAAGGTCTGAAACTCGAGCTGACCGGCGAGGCTAACGACTATGTCGGCAAGGGCCTGTCCGGCGCCGACATAGTGGTCAAGCCGATCGAGTGGCGCGAGCACCAGCCCGCCATCGGCAACACGACGCTCTACGGCGCCACCTCAGGCCGCCTGTTCGTCGCCGGTTCGGCGGGCGAGCGGTTCGCGGTCCGCAACTCCGGCGCCGAGGCCGTGGTCGAGGGCGCCGGCGCCCACGCCTGCGAATACATGACCGGCGGCCGCGTCGCGATCCTGGGCCCCGTCGGCTGGAACCTGGCCGCCGGCATGTCGGGTGGCGAACTGTTCGTCCTCGACGAGGCGGGCCGGACGGGTCTCGCCCTCAACGGCGATCTCGCGGCCTTCGCTCCCGTCACCCGGGCGGCGGGCGAGCGGCTGAAAGCCCTGATCGAGGCTCATCTGGCGGCGACTGGATCGCCCCTGGCGCGTCGTCTGCTCTCGGCCTGGTCGGACAGCCTGAAGCGGTTCGTCCGCATCGTCCCGATCCCGGTCGCCGAGGCCGAGCGCAAGCTTGACCATGGCGAAGCGGTCCCAGCATGATCCGTCTTCCCTGACGTTCCAGAGGCCTCCCCGCCGATGACACTCGCCGCCGCG
The DNA here is from genome assembly GCF_049896985.1 of Brevundimonas sp. SL161. Taxonomy (NCBI): domain Bacteria; kingdom Pseudomonadati; phylum Pseudomonadota; class Alphaproteobacteria; order Caulobacterales; family Caulobacteraceae; genus Brevundimonas; species Brevundimonas sp. SL161. The sequence continues at coordinate 86,050 of NZ_JAFCVJ010000012.1, forward strand.
CCCGCCCTCCTCGTCCATCAGGCGCCGCTCGTCATCGACGGCGCGGCGACCGCCTGGATCCTCGTCTCGATGGCCTTCGTGCTGATGATGACCCTGCCCGGGCTGGCGCTGTTCTACGGCGGCATGGTGCGCAGGAAGAACATCATCGCCACCATCGCCTCATCGACGGCGGCGCTGATGGTGGTGACCATCCTGTGGTTCATCGCCGGCTACAGCCTGTCGTTCGGGACCTCAGGCCCGGCGACCAACGGCTTCATCGGAGGGCTTCAGGCGGTCTTCCTCGACGGCGTGCGGATCAACACGGCGCACAGCCTGGCGCCTGCTCTGCCCGAATACCTGTGGATCGCCTACCAGCTGACTTTCGCCATCATCACCCCGGCCCTGATCGCCGGGGCCTTCGCCGAGCGGATGAAGTTCTCGGCGTCCCTGCTGTTCTTCGGCCTGTGGCATCTGATCGTCTATGCGCCGATCTGCCATCAGGTCTGGGGCGGGGGCTACCTCGGCTCGTGGGGCGTGCTCGACTTCGCAGGCGGCGCCGTGGTGCACGTCAATGCGGGTGTCGCGGGCCTCGTCTGCGCTCTCGTCCTCGGTCCGCGCTATGGTTTCGGACGGGACAATATGGCGCCCGCCAATCTCGCCTACACCGCCATCGGCACGGGCCTGCTGTTCGTGGGCTGGCTGGGCTTCAACTCGGGGTCCGCCTGGGCCGCCGACGGCAACGCCGCCGTCGCCGCCCTCAACACCCTCATCGCCCCCGCCGCCCTCGGCTGGATGGTGATCGAGTGGATCGAGAAGAAGCGTCCTACGCTTCTGGGACTTCTCTCCGGCATCGTCGGGGGCCTGGTCGCCTTCACGCCCGCGGCCGGCTTCGTCGATCCCAAGGGCGCCTTCCTGATCGGCCTGATCGGCGGCCCGGCCTGCTACGCCGGCGCGGTCTGGCTGAAGCACGCCCTGAAATACGACGACAGCCTCGACGCGTTCGGCATCCACGGGGTCGGCGGTATCGTCGGCGCCATCCTGACCGGCGTCTTCGCCACCACGGCTATCAACGGCGCAGCCGAAGGCGCGGACTTGGTGAAACAGATCGTCGGCCCGGCCGCCGTCATCGCCTGGAGCGCGGTCGGCACCTTCGCGGTCCTGATGGTGTGCAAGTTCACAACCGGCCTGCGCCCGACCAAGGACGGCGAGGTCGAGGGGCTCGACTACTCCGAACACGGCGAGAGCATTCACTGAGCGTCCCTGTCCCGCCGGGAGAGGGAACCGCGCCCTAATCCACCTTCCGCACGTTGTCGTCGGAGTTCCGGTCGATCCACTTGTTGTACGGATCTGCCCCCGCGAAGGTCGGCTTCGTCGCCGTCGTGAACCGGAACGTCTGCACCCCGCCCCTCAGCGGCCGCCGCTCGAACAGCAGCACGTTGCTGGCGTCGAACTCGCCCTTGCCCGGTTCGGCCGAGAACAGGCCGATGTCGAAGGTCTCGTTCAGCGGCGATTCCGTCTCCACGCCCTTGCCGTCGGCGTAAAGTTTGCGCGCCTCGACCGTGACCGTCACATCCCAGCGTCCATCACGGCGTTCGGTGGCTGTCGTCGCCGTGGTCTTCACGTCGTACAGGGTGATCTTCTCGAACAGGTCGGTAATCAGGGCCCGTTTGTCGGCCGGGGCATTGGCCCGGATCAGGTTGATCAGGTCGACCGAGCGCGGATAGGGCGCGGACTTGAAGGCGTGGGCGGCCAGAAACTGGGACAGCGCCCGATTCACATTCGCCTCGCCGATCTGGTCGGCCAGCAGGTACATGACCACCGCGCCTTTGCGGTAGTGGATGTACTGTTGGTTCTCCATCCGGTTCAGCGGCAGCTCCTCGATCAGCTCGGTCCCGCGCGAGCGCAGGTAGCGGTCCAGCTCGAACTTCAGGAACCGGCGGATCTTGTCGGGTCCGTACATCTCCCGCATCACCATCAGGGCCGAATACTGGGCCAGGGTTTCGGACATCAGGGTCGCGCCCTGCATGTTCGCCCCGACCACCTGGTGCGCCCACCACTGGTGCGCGAACTCGTGCGCTCCGATGTAGGTGACGTAGTCGATCTTGGTGTCGTCCCGCAGGTCGGCGATGAAGCCGAGGTTCTCGGACCAGGCGAAGGTGTTCGGCATCGACTGGGCGAACGAGCCGTAAGGGAACTCGCTGATGCGCGCCTGACGGAACTGGTAGGGCGAGAAGTTCGTCTGGAAATAGTCCAGCGCGTTTTCCAGCGCCGTCATCATTCGGGGCACGTTACGGCCGTGCTGCGCGTCATGGAAGACGACCATCTCCACGCCGTTGTGCATCTGGCGCGCGATCTCGTAGCTGGCCGACTGGACCGACAGGAAATAGAGCACGGGGCTCTCGGTCACGAACCGCATCGTGCGGCGACCATTGGCCGTCGTGTCGCTGCGCACCTGGCCTGGCGCCAGCGGAGTCTGGTCGGCGTCGGTGGTGACGGTGACGTCGGCCGTGACCCAGTCGGCGCCGATATAGTTGCGGCCCGTCGCCGTCAGGTCCTCGAGCTTGGCGAGACGCAGTTCTGGCGGAAGACCGTTCTTGCGGCGCTTCGAGCGGTCCTGAAGCAGGCCGATGGAGCGATCCATGCCGATCATTGGCGCGAGCTCCATGTTGTTCACGAAGGTCCCGTTGTCGACGATCCGGGTCGTATTGCCGCTGTTCTTGAAACCGCGCTGTTCCAGCACGGTGTCGAACGACACCGTACGCCGTTCGCCGGGGGCCATCGGCGTGTCGAAACGGTAGATGCGATAGTCGAACTCGGGCCACTCGCGCACCATTCGCGCGCCCTGGACCGTCAGCGCCTTCATCTCCAGTTCGTCGTTCCAGCGCATGTGCATTTCCGACAGAGGCGCGCCGGTGCGGTTCTCGACCACATAGGTTCCGGTCGTCTCAAGGCGCGGGGTGCGCGGGTGCAGGTCGAGGTTCAGTTTCACGTCGACCAGCGTGGGCTGGGGCGTGGTCTCGAAACGCAGCAGGGTCTTCTCGTACTCGGCCTGCAGCTTCTCCTGCTGGCCCTGGCTGCGATACTCGTTCCAGACATTGGTGTTGACGTAGATGAAGACGCCCAGGCCGATGAAGGCGACCAGGGCCAGGCCGCCGACGACGCCCGCAGGCCCCATCAGCCGGTGCGGAAGACGCTTCAGCCGCGGCATAAAGCGGGTCTCGGTCCCCCGCCGCCACAGGGCATAGCCGAGGGTCAGCAGGATGATGGCGGCCATCGTCCAGTAGGCGTCCAACCAGGCGGCAAAGCCGGCGTAGTCGTCCCGGCCGTTCATGTCGGACAGAGGCTGACCGACGCCCGAACCGTAGCGGTACAGCACATGGTCGAAGCCCATGTTGGACGCCACGATGGTGGAGATCATGTAGACCACCATGATCGCCCAGCCGACGAACTTGTTGGGCGACAGCGACTGCACAAAAATGGCGAGCACCGCCAGAAGGGCGAAGTTGATCGTCTGCGGCACGACGTACCACATCAGGTATTTGTCGAACTCGTAGTCAGTGTAGCCCTTGAAGGTCTGAACAGCGACGCCGGCCACGACGCCCGCGATCGAGATCGAGGCCAGCACCAGGATCAGCGCCAGGGTCTTGGGCAGCAGGAAGGTCCAGTCGGGCGTCGACGAGGCGTCGATGATCTCGTGCACCTTGCGCTCGCGATCACGCCAGACCAGCTCGCCGGAATAGTAGATGGCCACGATCATCGCGATCAAACCGAACGGCAGGCCGTCGATGACTACGCGCGTCACCAGCAGGACGGGCGCGCCGTAGATCTCGCCGAGGAACAACAGGGTCGTGACCGCGAAGGCGAAGCCCAGCAGGATCAGGACGAAATAGGCCGGGCTCTTGAACACCAGGCTCATTTCGAACGCCGTGCGCGAGGCCAGCCGCGTCCAGCCGGCGGCGAAGCCCTCGGTCGGCGTGGGCAGCGGGCGGTTCGGCGTCAAGGCGGGCGCAGCGGTCTCGGCCATCTTGCGCAGCTTGTCGGTCTTGCCCTCCTTGGCCCCGCGAATGGCGGGGCGATACAGGGCGTAGGCGACCGCGAGGATTCCCGCGCTGATACCCAGCCACAACAGTCGGTTCCACAGGAAGATTCCCTCCAGCGGGATGTTCAGCGTGTTCCGCTCGGCGGACGTCCAGTATTTGGTCGCCAGGCCGAAGGCTGCGGCGCCGAAGGGCTCGCCCCATGCCATCGCCGTCTCAAGCTCGGGCTTGTTTCCCAGAACCCCCGACGCCGCCAGGTAGAGGATGAAGACCGCCACCACGCCGACATAGGTCGCCATCATCGACCGGGTCACGGTCGCCAGGGCGAAGAACAGGGCCGAGGTCAGGAACACGCCCGGAAGGCCCAGCACGAGGTAGTTGTAGAGGTAGTCCCATGGCCGGAAGGCGTCGATCGTCTCCTTGTCGACCCAGGGTGCGATCGTGCCCGCGATGACGCCCAGCGAGATGACCGCGAAGCACAAGGCCGTCGCCAGGAAGGCGCCCGTGAACCGCCCATAGAGGTAGTCGAACTTCGTGATCCGGGTGGACTGGACCATGGGCCCGAAGCCCGTCTGGATGTCCCGCACCACGACATTGGCGACGATCGCCGTGGTCGCCAGCATGAAGAACATCGACATGATCGCGTTGATGCTGGCCAGGGCGTAGGGCGCGTTCTTGTGGACGTTGCCGCCCGCGCCGATGGAGATGTTGTCCGAGGCGGCGACAAGGCCGAAGCCCATCAGGCCGAAGATGATGGCGATGACCCAGAAGGCCGGCTGGCGCAGCTGGTAGCGGAATTCGAAGGCGGCGATTTTCCCGAACATGGTCTTACGCCGCGACCTTGCGCGAGGCTGACAGGGTCGAGAAATAGACATCCTCCAGCCCGCCCGGCACGGGCTCGAAGCCTTCGCCCGGACGACGGTCGGCCAGGACGTGGATCACGGTCTTGCCGGCGAACAGGCGCGTCGAGATGACCTCGTGTCTGGCGCGGTTTTCCTCCAGCGCCTCCTTGTCGATGGTCTTCTTCCAGACCCGGCCGTTCAGCTGTTCCATCAGGTGGGCGGGCGCGCCTTCCAGCTGGATCTTGCCGCCCGCCAGCACCGCCATGCGCGGGCACAGATCGGCCACGTCCTCGACGATGTGGGTCGACAGGATGATGACCACATTGTCCGCAATCTCGGCCAGCAGGTTCAGGAAGCGGTTGCGCTCCTCCGGATCCAGACCCGCCGTCGGCTCGTCGACGATGATCAGTTTCGGATTGCCGATCAGGGCCTGGGCGATGCCGAACCGCTGGCGCATGCCGCCCGAGAAGCCGGCCAGGGCCTTCTTGCGCACCGACCAAAGATTGGTCTGTTGCAGCAGGGTCTCGACCGTTTCCTTGCGATCCTTGCCCGAGGCGATGCCCTTCAGCACCGCCATGTGATCAAGCATGTCGTAGGCCGAGACGCGCGGATAGACGCCGAAATCCTGGGGCAGATAGCCCAGGGTGCGGCGCAGCTTTTCCGGGTCCTTGATCACATCGATGCCGTCGAAGTCGATCGAGCCGGAGGTGGGCGTCTGCAACGTCGCGATCGACCGCATCAGCGTCGATTTGCCCGCGCCGTTGGGACCCAGCAGGCCGAACATGCCGTTGGGCACGCTCAGCGACACATCATCGAGCGCCCGTGTCCCGTTGCCGTAAACGTGGACGAGATTCTTGATCGTAAGCATGAGCAGCCCCCTGACAGTCAAGCGACCTTGTCACGTCGGTCGGGGGCTCGGCAAGTTACGATTGAGTCACGGTTTGCCGGAAATGCAGGGCCGACCGCCGATCGACGAGTTCGCGGTGATTTCGACCATGCCGAGGTCGCCATGTTCCGGCGATTTCGACCAGCACGGCTATGCAGAATTCTGACGAATCGGGCAGAGGCCGCATTCGGCTCAGGACATCGGCGCCCGGCTGAGCGTGAAGCCGCCCGAGGTCGCCGCAAAGGCGTCCTCGCCGGTGCGATGGAAGGCCATCGCTACCGATCCGTCAGCGGCCAGCATCTCGAACCCATTCGCCGTCGCGCGCCAGCTCTTCGCCCGCGTCGCTGCGGGTATGCCGCAGTTCTCGGCCAGCACCGGCCGGACGCCGTCGATCACGAGGTTGGCCAGCGACACCTGGCAGCGCGCGCCGTCGGGCCCGCGCAGGGACCAGAAGCCGGCGACCTGATCCACCGCCAGCACCCGCCCCTGCGGCTCCGACGAAGCCGGCGGCGCGGCGCAGCCGGTCATGAGGATCGCTCCGGCGACAGCGCAGATGATGGATCGGTCACGGATCATGCTTTCCTCTCTAGACGATCAGCTTCCGCCGCGATCGGGGCAGAGACAAGGCCGTATCAGCCCGCCTTCGCCCTGAGCCGATACGCATGCAGCAACGGCTCGGTATAGCCGTTCGGCTGCTCCACCCCCTCGAACACCAGGGCCCGCGCCGCCTCGTACGCCAGCGACCCATCGGGGTCCGGCGCCATCGCCCGGTACAGGGGATCGCCCGCGTTCTGGGCATCCACCCTGGCCGCCATCCGCAGGAAGGAGGCATCGGCCTGAGCCGCTGTGCACACCCCGTGCAGCAGCCAGTTGGCGATATGCTGCGAACTGATCCGCAGCGTCGCCCGGTCCTCCATCAGCCCGACATCGTGGATGTCCGGCACCTTGGAACACCCCACCCCCTGGTCGATCCAGCGCACCACGTAGCCGAGGATGCCCTGGGCGTTGTTGTCCAGCTCATCAGCGACCTCCTGCTCCGACCAGTTGGCCCCATTCGCCAACGGCGGGGTCAGCAGATGCTCAAGCCCCGGTGTCGGCCGCCCCGCCACGTCCTTCTGCACCGCGAACACATCGACCGCGTGATAGTGCAGCGCGTGCAGGGTCGCGGCTGTCGGCGAGGGCGTCCAGGCCGTGTTGGCTCCGGTCCGTGGGTGGCCGATCTTCTGCTCCAGCATGTCCGCCATCCGGTCGGGCGCGGCCCACATCCCCTTGCCGATCTGGGCCCGGCCCGAAAGACCGCAAGACAGGCCGATGGCGACGTTGCGCGCCTCATAGGCGGCGATCCATTTCGAACTCTTGATGTCGGCTTTTCGCACCACCGGCCCGGCCTGCATCGCCGTGTGGATCTCGTCGCCGGTGCGGTCCAGGAAGCCCGTGTTGATGAAGACGATCCGGTCCTTCACCGCATGGATACAGGCGGCCAGATTGGCCGAGGTCCGCCGCTCCTCATCCATCACCCCGACCTTGATCGTATGCCGCGCCACACCCAGCAGGTCCTCGACCGCATCGAACAGCTTGTTCGTGAACGCCGCCTCGTCCGGCCCGTGCATCTTCGGCTTGACGATATAGACCGACCCCGCGCCGGAGTTGGTGAAGGCGCCGATGCCCTTCAGGTCGTACATTGCGATCAGCGACGTCACGATGGCGTCGAGAATCCCTTCCGGCGCCTCGGTCCCGTCCGGCAGGCGGATCGCCGGATTGGTCATCAGATGGCCGACGTTGCGGACGAACAGCAGCGACCGGCCCTTGAGCGTCACCGCCCCTCCGCCCGGCGCGGTGAAGGTGCGGTCCGGTTCCAGCCGCCGCTCCAGCGTCTCTCCGCCCTTCTGGAAGCTGGCCGACAGGTCGCCCCGCATCAGCCCCAGCCAGTTGCGGTAGGCGGCGGTCTTGTCCTTGGCATCCACCGCCGCGACCGAGTCCTCGAGGTCGCAGATGGTCGAGAGGGCGCTCTCCAGCACCACGTCCGACAACCCCGCAGGATCGCTCCCACCGATCGCGCTGGACCGGTCGATGACCAGCTCAACGTGCAGCCCGTTGTTGACCAGCAAGATCGAGGACGGCGCCGACGGCTCGCCCAGATAGCCCACGAACTGAGCCGGACCCCTCAGCCCCGGCTTCAACCTGCCGGCCGCCACCGACCAGCCCGTCACCTGCGAATGCGATCCCGTTTCCAGCGGAACCGCATCGTCGAGGAAGGCCCTGGCCCGCGACACGACCCGCGCTCCGCGCGCCGCATCATACGGCCCGGCCGGCGGCAGATCGCCCAGCGCGTCGGTACCGTAGAGGGCATCGTAGAGGCTGCCCCACCGCGCATTGGCCGCGTTCAGCAGGAAGCGCGCATTGAGGATCGGCACCACCAGCTGCGGCCCCGCCAGCCGCGCCAGTTCGTCGTCGACCCGTTCCGTCGTCACCGAGAAGGGCGCCGGTTCGTCGACCAGATAGCCGATGTCGCGCAGGAAGCTCTCGGTCCCTGCCGGTTCGTGCGCCTGTCCCTTGCGGTCTCGATACCAGCTGTCGATCCGCGCCTGCAGGTCGTCCCGGCGCTTCAGCAGTTTGCGGTTCTCCGGGGTGAATCGCGCGAACACCTCCGCCACGCCGGTCCAGAACCCGTCCGCCCCGATCCCGAGCCCCGGCAGGACATCGTCCTCGATGAAGCTCGCCAGTTCGGCGGCCACTGACAGGCCGGCGCGGTCATGGTGGGTCATGCGGATCTCCAGCGCAGACCGGCTGGGGAGGCGGCCTGTAACAATGCGTGATCGCACTAGAGCGGAGCGGTGTGCAGGCCGCAAGAGGTGTTTCGGCTGACACCGGTGACAGCGGTGCTGTGGCGGGCCTAATGTCAGCGATCGCGGTGGCGCCGCTCTCCGTGCGCCCCGGCGAAGGCCGGGGCCCAGAAGGCGGATCCGGTCGTCGGGACAGCGATGCAGGCGGCCCCTTCCGGCCGCCCCGTTTTGGGATCTGGACCCCGGCCTTCGCCGGGGTGCACGGAGTTTGAGATGAGTGTTTCGCGTCGTTCCGTGGTCGCCGCCGCCCTGATCCTGCCCACGCTCGCCGTGCCCGCCTTCTCTCAATCCGACCACCCGGTGGTCGCCACCACCAACGGGCCGGTGCGCGGCCAGACGGACGCCGGGATCGCGGTGTTCAAGGGCCTGCGTTACGGCGCCGACGCCGGACCGCGCCGCTTCCAGCCGCCCGTCCGCCCGACCTCATGGACCACCCCTGCCGAGGCCTTCGCCTATGGGCCCGCGAGCCCGCAGGGCGGGACTGAAGCCAGTCAGTCCGAGGACTGCCTCTTCCTCAATGTCTGGTCTCCGGGGCTCGACCACGAGCGGCGGCCGGTGATGGTCTATATCCACGGCGGCGCCTATTCGAACGGCTCGGGCTCCAGCCCGCTCTATAACGGGACGCGGCTGGCGAGGCGCAACGACGTGGTCGTGGTGACCCTGAACCACCGGCTGAACCTGTTCGGCTACGCCTATCTGGCCCGCATCGCGGGCGCGCCCTTTCTCGACAGCGGCAACGCCGGACAGCTCGATCTGCACCTCGCGCTGGAATGGGTGCGCGACAATATCGGAGCCTTCGGCGGCGATCCCTCCCGCGTCATGGTCTTCGGCCAGTCCGGCGGCGGGGCCAAGATCGCGACCATGATGGCGACGCCGGCCGCCGCCGGCCTGTTCCATCGCGCCGCCACCATGAGCGGCCAGCAGGTCACCGCCTCCGGCCCCTGGAACGCGACCCGCCGCGCCGAGGCCTGGCTCGACGCCCTTGGCCTGCCGAATGACCGCGCCGCCGAGGCCGCGACCCTGCCGGTTGAAGATTTGCTGAAGGCCTCCGAGGCGACCGATCCGGTGCTCGGCTTCGGCGGCCTCTACTGGGGGCCGGTGCTCGATAACCGCAGCCTGACGCGTCACCCCTTCTATCCGGATGCACCCTCCCAGTCGGCCCAGATCCCGATGATCATCGGCAACACCCACGACGAGACCCGCGCCTTCCTTGGCAATGACCCGGCCAATTTCGCCCTGACCTGGGACGACCTGCCCGGCAAGTTGACGAACCGGGAGTTCCGCATCGACGTCGCCCCCGAACCCGTCATCGCCGCCTATCGCCGGATGTATCCCGCCTACTCTCCGTCCGACGTCTTCTTCTCCGCCACCACGGCGGCCCGCTCATGGCGCGGCGCTGTGATCGAGGCCGAGGTCCGCGCCGCGGCCGGAACCCCGGCCTGGGTCTACCAACTGGACTGGACATCTCCGATCGACGGCGGCCGGCGCGGCGCCATGCACACCGACGACATCCCCCTGGCGCTCGACACCGTCAGGGCGACCGGCAGCCGCGCCCAGGGACCGGAGGCGCAAGGCATGGCCGACCGCCTGTCGAGGGCCTTTGTCGCCCTGGCCCGCGACGGGGATCCCAACCACCCAGGCCTGCCGAGCTGGACCCCCTACGATCTGACCCGCCGCCAGACGATGATCATGGACGCGCCGCCCCGGATGGAGGACGATCCGCGCGGCGCCGAACGTCGCCTGTTCGCGGCGATCCCCTACATCCAGCCCGGAACCTGATGGCCCAGCCGCCCGCCCCGCCCGAAGCCCGCCCGCCGTTCCGGGTGCTGCGCCTGCATGGCGTGTTGCTGGCGGGTCTGGCGACCGCGGCGGTCATCACCCTCGCCGCCCCGGTCGAGTGGCGCTGGACCGTGCGGCTCGCGGCAGGCTGGGATGCGGGCGTGGCCCTGTTCCTGCTCCTGACCTTCCTGAAGCTGGCCCGGACGCAGTCGGTCGAAGCCATCCGCGCCCGGGCGGCCGAACTGGACGAGGCCGGGGTCGCAGTCCTCCCGCTCAGCCTGCTGGCCGCCGCCGCCAGCGTCGCCCTGGTCATCTCCGAGGCCGCCACGGCATCGGCGGGCATCGACAAGGGGATCGAGGCCCTGCTGACCCTCGGCACCGTCGCCGCCTCCTGGCTCTTCGTCCACGTGCTGTTCGGCCTGCACTACGCCCATCGCTTCTATGCGCCGGACAAGACGGGCGATCGTGGCGGCCTGCTGTTTCCGGGAGAGACCGAGCCCGACTACTGGGACTTCCTGCACTTCTCCCTGATCCTCGGCGTCGCCTCCCAGACCGCCGACGTCCAGATCGCCGACCGGGGCCTGCGTCGGCTCTCGACGGTGCACAGCGTGACGGCCTTCGTGTTCAACACCGTGCTGGTGGCGCTCGCGGTCAACCTGGCGGTGAGCCTGATCTAGGCCGGTCGTCTCCTCCCCGTCGCTGCGCGACAGGGAGGAGACGACAGCCGTCCGCCTTGACTTCGCCGCAGTGTGCGCCCATTTGCGCTGCGTCGCACAATTGCGATCCCCGGCGTCTCCAGCGCGTGTGGGTCTTGCTTCCGAGCGAAGACCTGACTGTAGCAGCCGCCGGACCCTCAAGATTCATTCGCTGCCCGGACACGCGGGGCGGCGCCCGATCCACCCCGCGAGCCCCACTCTGGTGCTCCGTCGGGACTGGCGGTGCGCGGCCTTATCGGCGTTGAGCCATGGCTGATGCGCGTCGCCGCCTACGCGAAAGAAACATAGCTCCCATGAGCATTACCTTCGAATCCTTCGGCCTTAACAAGGCCCTGCTGCAAGCCCTCACGACCGAGGGCTACACCATCCCCACGCCGATCCAGGCCCAGGCCATTCCCGACGTCATGCTCGGCAAGGACCTGCTGGGCATCGCCCAGACCGGCACCGGCAAGACCGCCGCCTTCGCCCTTCCGATCCTGCATCGCCTGGCCGAAAATCGCGTCGCCCCCCTGCCGCGCACCACCCGCTGCCTGATCCTGTCGCCGACGCGTGAACTGGCCAGCCAGATCGCCGAGAGCTTCAAGACCTACGGCCGCCACCTCGGCTTCAAGGTCGCCGTCGTCTTCGGCGGCGTGAAATACGGCCCGCAGGAACGCGCCATCCAGGGCGGCCTCGACGTCCTCGTCGCCACCCCCGGTCGCCTGCTGGATCATATGCAGCAAAAGACGCTGGACCTGTCCTCCACGGAAATCTTCGTCCTCGACGAAGCCGACCAGATGCTGGACCTCGGCTTCGTCAAGCCGATCCGCCAGATCGTCTCGCGCATTCCGGCCAAGCGCCAGAACCTGTTCTTCTCCGCCACCATGCCGACCGAAATCGGCAAGCTGGCCGGCGAGCTGCTCAAGGATCCGGTCAAGGTCCAGGTGACCCCCCAGGCCACCACGGTCGAGCGCATCAACCAGTCCGTGGTCCACGTCGAACAGGGCCGCAAGCGCGCCCTGCTGACCGAGATGTTCGCCGACGACAACTACACGCGCTGCCTGGTCTTCACCAAGACCAAGCACGGCGCCGACAAGGTCGCGGCCTATCTGGAGGCCGGCGGCGTCCAGGCCGGAGCGATCCACGGCAACAAGAGCCAGCCCCAGCGTGAACGCACCCTGGCCGCCTTCAAGGCCGGCAAGCTGCGCGTTCTGGTCGCCACCGACATCGCCGCGCGCGGCATCGATGTCGACGGCGTCTCGCACGTGGTGAACTTCGAACTGCCCTTCGTGCCCGAAGCCTATGTTCACCGCATCGGCCGGACGGCCCGCGCCGGCGCCGACGGCTCGGCCATCAGCTTCGTCGCCGGCGACGAGATGAAGCTGCTCAAGGACATCGAGAAGGTCACCCGCCAGAAGATCCCGGCCACCGACCGTCGCAACGACAAGTCGCTGGGCCTGCTGGACCAGTCGATCATGGCCGCCGGCGTCGGCACCAAGGCCACCATGCCCGACCGCGAGGATCGCCCGCGCGGCGATCCTCGCGGTCCGCGCAACCCGCGTCGCGACGGCGTCAAGCCGGCCCACGGCGGCCAGCCGCATCGCCAGCGCAAGCCGGCTCCGGGCGGCAACCGCGAAGGCGGGCGCGATGGCGGACGCGATCAGAACCGCAGCCACAACGGCGACCGTTCGATCACCAACGTCACCCCGTTCGATCCCCTGGCCGCCGACCGCGCCCGCTCTGCCGCCAACGCCAACCGTCCGGTCGCGGCGCCCAAGCCCGACGGCGAGATCAGCCGCCGCCCCCGCGGCCGTCGCCCGTCCAACGGCGGCAAAGGCTACGTCGCCAAGGCCTGATGCTTTGAACTGAAATGAGACGGCGGGCCTCGCGAGGAGCCCGCCGTTTTCATGTCTGGAGCGCCGTCGCGATCCCGGCCGCGCCAAGCGCCCCCGCCAGCGCCTGGACTGCCGCCTCGACCTTCGCCGCATCCCGGCCGCGCACCACCAGATTCGTGCCCAGCTCGCCGTCCGACCCGGCTCCGAACGGATAGCTGCCGAACGACAGGTCGCAGTCCGCCTTCGCCGCCTCGGCCAGGGGCGCCGCGATAGCGCCTTCGCCGACGCCGGTGACCCTCAGCGTCCGCTGATGCACCACCGCCCCGGTCCGCAACCTGGGCGCCACATCCTCCAGCATCCCGGTCATGATCTTCGGCACGCCCGCCATGACGAAGACGTTGCCGATCTGGAATCCCGGCGCATCCGTCACGGGATTGGCGATCAGTACGCCGCCGTCCGGAATCCGCGCCATTCGCCGTCGCGCCTCGTTGAGTTCGTCACCATAGCGCCGCTCCAGGATCGCCAGCGCGTCTGCACGTTCCGCTATGCCGACGCCGAACGCCTCGGCCACGCAGTCCGCCGTGATGTCGTCGTGCGTCGGGCCGATCCCGCCGGTGGTGAAGACATAGTCGTGCGCGGCGCGCAGCGCGTTCAGCGCCTCCACGATCTGCGGCGGTCGATCCCCGACCGTTCGCGCCTCCAGCAGGTCGATCCCCAGCGCGCCGAGGAACCGCGCGATAGAGTTCAGATTGGTGTCGGCCGTCCGCCCGGACAGGATTTCATCGCCGATGATCAGGACGGCGGCGGTCGGTGCTGCGTGGGTCATGCGCCACACCTACGCCGCCGCGGCCAGCCGACAAGGGCTCGCCGTCACAGCCGCTGAAAAGGCTTGAGGAAGCGTGCTACACTGCCCACATAAGCTCCGACGGCGCTGACCAGCGCGACCCCGAGACCGCCGAATGTACGAAACGCCCGAGCTGGCTGAAGAGACCTTCACGCGGACCAGCGCCATCCGTCTGTATGAGCCCGGGGATTTCGAAGGCATGCGCGTCGCCGGCCGTCTGGTGGCCGAGGCGCTCGACATGATCACGCCGTTCGTCGTGCCCGGCGTGACGACCCAGGAGATCGACGACCGCATCCGCCAGTTCACCCTGGACAAGGGCGGCCTGCCCGCCTGCCTCGGTTACAAGGGCTATATGAAGACCGTCTGCACCTCGATCAATCACGTGGTGTGCCATGGCATTCCGGGCGACCGGGTGCTGAAGGACGGCGATATCGTCAACATCGACCACACCGTCATCGTCGACGGCTGGCACGGCGATTCCAGCCGCATGTACGCCGTGGGCAACCTGGCCCCTCGCGTGAAGAAGTTGGTGGATGTCACCTATGAATCGCTGGCTCTCGGGCTGGAGCAGGTGAAGCCGGGCAATACGTTCGGCGACATCGGCTTCGTCATCCAGCGCTATGTCGAGGCCAACCGCATGAGCGTCGTGCGCGACTTCTGCGGCCACGGCATCGGCCGCCTGTTCCACGACAGCCCCAATGTCCTGCACTATGGCCGCAAGGGCGAGGGCGCAGTGCTCAAGCCCGGTATGTTCTTCACGATCGAGCCGATGGTGAATCTGGGCAAGCCGCACGTGAAGGTGCTGACCGACGGCTGGACCGCCGTGACCCGCGACAAGTCCCTGTCCGCCCAGTGCGAGCATACGGTCGGGGTGACCGAGGACGGCTGCGAAATCTTCACCGCCAGCCCGGCCGGCCTGTTCAACCCGCACTAGAAACCCCCTTGAACCGCGCCCGCCACCGGTTAGCCTGACTACGTGTCAGCAGAGGGCGTCGTGACGGATCAGGGCGATCAACCGACAACGACCACCGCCATGGTCGTCCCGCATTATGTGGGACACCGCGAACGGCTGCGCGAGCGCGCCCGAACCGCCGGCCTGCACCATCTGCCCGACTACGAACTGCTGGAGCTGTTCCTGTTCCGCAGCCAGCCGCAGGGGGATGTGAAACCGGTCGCCAAGGCCCTGCTGTCGCGGTTCGGATCCTTCGCCGCCGTCCTCGCCGCCTCGGTCGAGGACCTGATGACCGTCCGCACTGAGGACACCCGGGGCCGCAGAAAGGGCGTCGGCATGGAGACGGCCCTGGACCTCGCCGCCCTGCACGAGGTCGCGCAGCGCGTGGCCAGGGAGCCGAACGTCAAACGGCCCGTCATCTCGTCCTGGACGGCACTGCTCGCCTACGTCCGCGTCGCCCTCCAGCACGAACCGCGCGAGCAATTCCGCGTCCTCTATCTCGACAAGAAGAACCAGCTGATCCTCGACGAGATCCAGAACCGGGGCACGGTCGACCATGCCCCGGTCTATCCGCGCGAGGTTGTCCGCCGGGGCCTGGAGGTCAGCGCCGCCGCCATGATCCTGGTCCACAACCACCCGTCCGGCGACCCGACCCCCAGCCGCGCCGACATTGACATAACCAGACAGATCATCCAGGCGGCGAAGGCCCTCTCCGTCGAGGTCCACGACCACCTGATCGTCGGCCGCGAGGGCGTGACCAGCTTCAAGCAACTGGGACTGATGTGACCGGACCCGTCCTGACCACGCCGCGCCTGACCCTGACGCCCGTCGCCCTGAAGGATTTCGACAACCTGGCCGAGCTTTGGCGCGACGCGCGGTTCACCCTTCCCATCGCAGGGCGGGGACCGATGACCCGCGAAGAGGTCTGGTTCCGGCTGCTGCGCGATCTGGGCCACTGGCAGGCGCTGGGCATGGGCAACTGGGCCATTCGCATGACCGACACCGCCCACTATGTCGGCAGTGTCGGGGTGCTGGACTACCGGCGCGAGACGCATCCGCCAATGGACACGCCGGAACTCGGCTGGGGCGTCGGGGTCCGCTTCCAGGGGCTGGGGTTGGCGCGAGAGGCTCTGGAGGCGGCGCTGCACTGGTGCGATCATTCGCGCAGGCTGCCCCGGACCGTCTGCATGATCGATCCGCCGATTGCGCCTTCGCTGAAGCTGGCCGGCCGCACGGGCTTCACTGCCTATGCGGAGGGGACCTATCAGGACAAGCCCGTGATCTTCCTGGAACGGCCGGCGGCCCGATGATCTCATCCTCCCTCGAAGGGAGGGAGGTCGCCGTCGCCGCTAGCCAGCCATTAAGGTTTACCGGCCATTGTCCACCCCATGCCGATGCCCGTCGAAACCCTGCATGCCTATCTGATCGAGGCGTTTCCCGACGCCGAAATCGTGATCGACGACCTCGCCGGCGACGGCGACCACTACAAGGCGCGTATCGTCTCAACCGCCTTCGCCGGCCTGCCGCGCGTGAAACAACACCAGCTCGTCTATGCCGCGCTCAAGGGGCATATGGGCGGCGAACTGCACGCCCTCGCGCTCGAAACCTCCGCCCCCTCCACGACAGGCTGATCCGCCATGCGCTATCGCCCCTTCGGCGCATCCGGCGCCGCCATCTCGACCCTGACGCTCAGCCTCGGCGTCGAAAATCTGGCGCGGGGGGTGGCGGCCGCCAACGACCTGATCTTTTCGGCCCTGGAGGCCGGTATCAACTCCTACAGGCTGGAGACGGCCGACCCGGTTCTCGCCGAAGTGCTTGGTCAGGCCCTGGCCAACGTCGATCGCAAGCTCCTGAACGTCAGCCTTCAACTGGGCGTCGGCGACGGCCGTCGGGGTTCCGCCCGCGACTTCTCGGCCGAGGGCATGACCGGCGCCATCGACCGCTGCCTGCATGTCTCCGGTCTCGGCTGGATCGATGTCGCCATGCTTCAAGAGCCCGGCGAGGACGAACTGCCGCAATCCTCCCTGAACGCCCTCAAGGCCCTGCGCGCCACGGAACGCGTCCGCTTTCTCGGCGTCTCCGGCGAGGGCGAGGTCATGGACGCCTATGTCTCGACGGGCGCCTTCGATGTTCTCGGCACGCCCTTCCACGTCAATGTCGACTGGAAGATCCGCTCTCGCCTCCGCGCTGCGCGCGAACAGGACATGGCCATCCTGGCCTATGATTATTTCCCCGCCGAACTCGATACCGAGAAGAAGGCCGCAACCCTGCATGAGCCCAAGAAGGGCCTGTTCGGCTTTGGCGGCGGGTCGAAGACGAAGGACAACCCACTGGCCCATGCCGGCACCTTCGCCTTCCTGCATCGCACGCCGCACTGGACCGCGGAGGCCATTTGCCTCGCCCACACCATGACCGACCCGGCGATCTCCAGCGTCCTGATCACCGCCCGGGATGCCGAACGCCTGAACGCCCTCGCCGCTGTGCCCGAGCGCGACATGCCGCCTGGCCTTTCGGCTCAGATCGAGATGGCCCGGGTCGCCGCCTGATATGCCTCTGGACACGCAGGCTTGAGGCTCGCCTCCCTTGACCGGCGCCCCCGCCATCCCTAGCTGACGCCTTCAACGAAAGGCGTCTCCCTGTGTCCGAACAAGCCCTCGATACCGCCGCCGATCCGGCCCACGCCTTCATCGCCCGGACCGTGGCCCAGAACGACGTCGTCCTGTTCATGAAGGGGACGCCCGACAGCCCGCGTTGCGGCTTCTCCTCGCTCGCCGTCCAGATCCTCGACCATGTCGGCGCGCCTTTCGTCGGCGTCGATGTTCTTCAGGACGACGGCCTGCGCGACGGCATCAAGGCCTTCACCGACTGGCCGACCATCCCCCAGCTCTATGTGAAGGGCGAATTCGTCGGCGGTTCGGACATCGTGCGCGAGATGTTCCAGGCTGGCGAACTGACCGCCCTGATGGTCGAAAAGGGTGTTCCTCTCGGCGAGGCGTAAGCCTTGGCCCGCCCGACCCTGACGCCGCGCGAGGACCGCGAGGTCTTCGAGGTTCCCCTCGATATCCGTTCCGAGCACATCGACGACAACGGCCACGTCAACAACGTCGTCTACGTCGGCTGGCTGCAGGAGGCGGGCACTACCCATTGGAACGCCCGGTTCGACAAGGCGACGCGCGCGAAATGGTCCTGGGTCGCCCTTAGGCACGAGATCGACTATCTGCGCGCGCTCCTGCCCGACGCCACAGCTGTGGCCCGGACCTGGGTCGGCGATCCGCAAGGTCCGCGCTTCGCCCGCTATGTCCGTATCGAGGACGGCGAGGGCCGGCTGTGCGCCCAGGGCGTTTCGGAATGGTGTCTGGTCGATGCCACGACAATGCGGCCGACGCGCATCCCGGCCGACATGCTGCCGACCTTCGAGCGGCGCTAACGCACTCACGGGATCCGCGTTCCCGACTTTCCGCGATTCTTGCGTTGAATCCGAGTCATGCGTGCTAGGTGATGTGGACAAAGTGGATTCCCAAATCAGCTGATCGCTGATTCAAGGCTGTTCTTTGCGGAGAGCAGCCATGGTTCGTGGTTTGATGTCGGATGCGGAGTGGGCGTTCTTCGA
>NZ_JAFCVJ010000013.1:0-99928 GCF_049896985.1 Brevundimonas sp. SL161
CCAGATTTCAGCCCTCTGGGCCGCCGAGTAATAGATCCGTCGCCGCTGCTTCATGACCCACGCTCCATCTCCGAAGAAAAGCTAGCGTGTTGCGGTCACCGGTTGAGCCCACCGTCGAAAGTGGTCTTTGAGCTTTCGCCGATAAGGCGACGCCCATCTTCCTCATGCCTTTGGCGTCGCCAGCGGCTACAAGGCCGCCGATGTTGCGCCTGTCCGAACTCAAACTGCCCCTCGACCACGCGCCGGAAGCCCTGCCCGCCGCGATCGCCGCTCGCCTGGGCGTGTCGGCGCGTGACCTGATCTCATGGTCGGTGTGGAAGCTGGCGCACGACGCGCGCAGGAAGTCGGCGATCCTGAAAGTTTACATCCTTGATGTCGAGCTCAGGGATGAGGCGGCGGCGCTGGCCCGCTTCGCGAACGACGTGCACGTGCAGCCCACCCCGGACGTCGCCTATCGGCATGTCGCCGTCGCGCCCCAAGACGGGGGACAGGCCGAGCGCCTTAGACCGGTCGTAATCGGGGCCGGGCCGTGCGGCCTGTTCGTCGGGCTGATCCTGGCCGAGATGGGCTTCAGGCCGATCATCCTCGACCGCGGCAAGGTGGTGCGTGAGCGGACCAAGGACACCTGGGCGCTGTGGCGCCAAGGCAAGCTGCACCCGGAGTCCAACGTTCAGTACGGCGAGGGCGGCGCGGGCACCTTCTCCGACGGCAAGCTCTACAGCCAGATCAAGGATCCGCGCTTCCTGGCCCGCAAGGTGCTGACCGAGTTCGTCGCGGCCGGGGCGCCGGAGGAGATCCTGACTGACGCCCACCCCCACATCGGCACCTTCCGACTGGTGACGATGGTCGAGGCCATGCGCGAGAAGATCGAGGCCCTGGGCGGCGAATACCGCTTCGAGCACCGGGTCACCGACATCGATCTCGACAAGGGCGCCATCCGGGGCGTGCGCCTGCACACCGGCGAGACACTGGAGGCCGACCATGTGGTCTTCGCCATCGGCCATTCGTCGCGAGACACCTTCCAGACGCTTTATGAGCGGGGCGTCCATATCGAGGCCAAGCCGTTCTCGATCGGCTTCCGCATCGAGCATCCGCAGTCGTGGATCGACAGGGCGATGTTCGGCCCCTGCGCCGGGCACCCCGATCTGGGCGCGGCGGCCTACACGCTGTCTCACCACTGCAGCAACGGGCGCACCGTCTACAGCTTCTGCATGTGCCCGGGCGGCACGGTGGTGGCGGCGACCAGCGAGCCCGGCCGCGTCGTGACCAACGGCATGAGCCAGTATTCGCGCAACGAGCGGAACGCCAACTCCGGCTTCGTGGTCGGCATCTCGCCGGAGGACTATCCGAGCGATCACCCCCTGGCGGGCCTCGAACTGCAACGCGATCTGGAGAGCCGCGCCTACGTAGCCGGCGGCGGCGACTATTTCGCGCCCGCCCAACTGGTCGGCGACTTCCTGGCGGGCCGCCCCTCGACGGAGTTGGGAGAGGTGGTCCCCAGCTACAAGCCGGGCGTGCGCCCGACCGACCTGGTGCCGCTGATGCCCGACTATGTAATCGCCGCCATGCGCGAGGCCCTGCCCGTCTTCGGCCGCAAGATCGCCCGCTATGACGACGCCCAGGCGGTGCTGACGGGCGTGGAGACCCGGAGCTCGTCCCCGATCCGCATGACCCGCGGCGCCGACTTCCAGAGCCTGAACGTGCGCGGCCTGTTCCCGGCCGGCGAAGGCGCCGGCTATGCGGGCGGCATCCTCTCGGCCGCCGTCGACGGGATCAAGGTGGCCGAGGCCGTCGCCCGGTCGATGGTTGGCGCGGCGGCGGCGTAAGCGGACATTGGTGGATTGGCCAGGCTGAGCCCGGCGTCATTTCCACATGCCCTTCGCAGGCCGTGTCCCGGCGGCGCTTTCGAAGTTGCGCCCGGGAGCGATCCGCAACCTCCGGCGTTGGACGGCTCCGCGTGTTCGAGACGATATGGCTCCCTCACCCCCCGACCTCGGCATCGGCCGCCTGCGTTCCGGCGTCAGTGGCCTGTTCGACCGTTTGCGCAAACGGCGGACATGGCGCGACCGGTTTCCGCGGCTGCATGACGCGCTGGAGGCGTCGTCGCGCTTCGGTTTCGCGGCCAATGGCTTCGTCTATGTCTCGGTCGGCATCCTGATGCTGGCCACGGCCATCGGCATGAGGGGCCAGGCCGTCGATCCGCACGGCGTCCTCTATGTCCTGGCGCAGCAGCCGTTCGGTCGGCTTTGGCTGATCCTGATCGGCGCCGGCCTTTGGGCCTTCGTCGGCGGGCGCGTGTTACAGGCCGTGTTCGACGTCGATCACGAGGGTTCGAACCTACAGGGCTGGGTCGTGCGGGCTACGCAGGGGTTCAGCGGCCTGGCCTATGCCGTGCTAGCCTCCGGCGTGTTCCAGCTGCTGGATGAGGTGGGACCGTCGATGGGCGCCGAACAGTTGGCGGAGAACCAGGAGAAGGCCTCCATCGTGCTGGACCTGCCGTTCGGGGGCGCGGCCCTGATGATCATCGGCCTGATCATCGCCGGTGTCGGCGTCGGTAATGTCGTCATGGGCGTCATCAACGATTTCGGCGCGACCCTGGTCTGTTCGAAGACGGTATGTCGCTGGGTGCTGCCGCTGGCGCGGATCGGCTATGTCGCGCGGGGTCTGGCCTATCTGCCCCTGGCCCTGTTCGTGACGCTGGCGGGATGGCGGGCCCAGTCGTCGAAGGTCGAAACCTTCGGCACCGCGCTAGAGGCGCTGGAGCGTCAGCCAGGCGGCGACCTGATGCTGGCACTAACAGCGATCGGCCTGATCGCTTTCGGCGCCTATGCCTTCGTCGAGGCCCGCTTCCGGCTCATCCGCGTGCCGAAAGATCTGGCCGCCGGATAGTCTGGCGCGTCCGCCGACGGAACTGGCCTCGTATCTATGCTTTTCCATGTCGCGCGAGGAATGCCGATGTCGATTCGAACCCTGGTCATGGCCGCCGTCGCGGTCGTCGGCGTCAGCGCCTGCGCCACCTCCATACCCGCCGATCAGGTCCGCGCGCCCCAGCCGGCGCGAGCGGTGGATCTGGAGCGGTTCTACTCCGGCCGCTGGCTTGAGATCGCCCGCCTGCCGATGAGCCTGACCGACGGCTGCGTGGCCGGCACGACCAACTATGTCATCCGGTCGCCGACCCGGATCGGCGTGCGCGACACGTGCCAGCAGGACACGCCGGACGGTCGCGAGAAGGCCATCGGCGCCTCGGGCACGATCCTCGACCCCGGCTTCAACGCCAAGCTCCGCGCCCGCTATCTGGGGGGTCTGATCACCTGGGAGTACTGGGTGCTGGACCACGCCGAAGACTACAGCTGGTTCATCTCGGCCGATCCGAAGTTCGAGAAGCTCTGGATCTATACGCGGGAGGTTCCCAACGCCGCCGAACGTGCTGAACTGGTCGAGCGCGCCCGCGCCCTTGGCTATGATGTCAGCCGCCTCGAATTCCCTGCCTTCTAGGATCCGAACCATGCGCCATACGCCCCTCGTTCTCGCGGTCTGCGCGGCAGCCCTGACGCTCGCGGCCTGCGAAAGCGGGCCGGTCGCGCCCGAGGGCTCGACCTATGGCGCCCAGCCGACCCTGGTGGAGCCGCACAGGAACCTGTTGGCGCCGACGGTGAATATCGCCCCGGCGATCGGGTGGCCGGACGGCGTCGTGCCGACCGCGCCGCAGGGGTTCCGGGTCCAGGCCTTCGCGAGCGGTCTGGACCACCCGCGCTGGCTCTATCGCCTGCCCAACGGCGACATCCTGGTTGCCGAGACCAATGCGCCGCCCAAGCCGGAGGGCAAGTCGGGCGGCCTTCGCGGCTGGGTCATGGGTCTGGTGATGAAGCGGGCGGGCGCGGCCCCGCCAAGCCCCAACCGCATCATCCTCCTGCGCGACGCGGACGGCGACGGGGTGGCGGAGACCAGGTCGACCTTCCTTGAGAACCTGATGTCGCCCTTCGGCATGGCCCTGGTCGGGGACCGGTTGTTCGTGGCCAATGCCGACGCCGTCGTCGCCTTTCCCTATCAGGCGGGCCAGACGCAGATCGCCGCGTCGGCGACCAAGATCGCCGACCTGCCTGCAGGCCGGAACCACCACTGGACCAAGAGTGTGGTCGCCTCGGCGGACGGCACGAAGCTCTATGTCGGAGTCGGGTCCAACTCGAACATCGGCGAGAACGGGATGGACGAGGAGGAAGGCCGCGCGGCCATCCACGAGATCGACATCGCCACGGGCGCCCAGCGGGTCTTCGCCTCGGGCCTGCGCAATCCCGTCGGTCTGGCCTGGCAGCCGGACAGCCAGGCGCTTTGGGTCGCGGTGAATGAGCGGGACGAGCTCGGCAACGACCTGGTGCCCGATTATATGACCTCGGTGCGGGACGGCGGCTTCTACGGCTGGCCCTGGAGCTATTACGGCCAGACGGTCGATGCTCGGGTCCAACCCCAGGATGCGACCAAGGTCGCCGCAGCCCTCGCGCCCGACTATGCGCTGGGCGCCCACACAGCATCGCTCGGTCTGACCTTCTACGAGGGGACCGCCTTCCCGGCCGCTTACAGCCACGGCGCCTTCGTGGGTCAGCACGGATCGTGGAACCGGGAGCCGAAGGCCGGCTACAAGGTGATCTTCGTGCCCTTCGCCAACGGAAGGCCATCGGGCTCGCCGCAAGACTTCCTGACCGGCTTCCTCAACGCCGAGGGCGAGGCGATGGGCCGGCCGGTCGGGGTGCAGGTCGATCGGCTGGGCACCCTGCTCGTCGCCGACGACGTGGGCAATGTCATCTGGCGGGTCGTTCCCGCGACCTGAGCGCAGGAACGCGGACAGCAAAAAGCCCCCGGCGCGAACCGGGGGCTTTCTTGTCTTCGCCGTCAATCAGGTCAGCGGGGTGGTCTGGATGGCCGGGACCAACGGCGTCACGGTCGGCGCTGGCGCGGTCGGGGTCGCGCCGGTCGAAGGTGAAGCGCTGTAAGAAACCGGGCCGGTGGGTTCGGTCACGGTTTCCGTTCGCGGCGCCACGGCGGGGGTCGCAGCGGCGCGACTTTCGACTGCGCCGACACGACGCTGAACCGCGGGAGGCGGGCTCGGGGCGGCTTCACGAACGACCGGAACCGAAGCGGCGGCGGGGCTCGTCAGGGCGGCCGGTGCAACCGAGCTTTCCAGCGGGGAGGGCGCGGCCTCGATGGGCCGGGCGATCGGCGCGACGAGTTGGGGCTCGACGAGGGGCTGGGTCTCGGTTCCGCCGCCCATCATCATGGCCGCACCGCCGCCGATCAGGACCAGGGCGCCGATCGGCGCGAGGATCATCCAGGTCTGCACACCCTTGTTCGCGCGCTTGGCGCGGGCGTAGCGGGGCACGAAGTTATCGGCCTCGACCGAAGTGTTCCGAATGGCGTCATCCGTATAGGTCACAGTCATCTGCGTTACTCCAAGGTTATGCCGGAAAAACAACCGTCGGCGATCGAGGTTCCGAAACAACTCCTGCGCCTTCAAGAAACACCGTCATCGACACAAACCGGTCTCGGTCTACAGCAATCACGGCCAAATCTTGACCTTGGTCGCGTTCAGGAGCAGGTAATCTTGAGTGGAGCCTTGTGGGAGACTCGATCCAAAAGAGCCCCTGCCTCGGGTTTACCCGGCGGCGCCGACGCAACGGCGCCACGCCCGGGCGGAAACGTCGCCGACCGACGTTACGGATTCCCCTGCCGGTTGACCCCGTCCCGCCGGTTGTTCATCACCGGTTTGACTTACGCCTGCATACGGAGCGACAGCGACCATGGGTTTGGCGGCCAACATCCGACGCGATCTCAAGTTCGCGGCCGGTCTGCGTCGGCTGCTCAAGCGCATCAAGCCGATCGCCCTGGATAGCGACGTTCTGGTCTGCGACGACTTCGAGGAAGCGGTCGATAAATTCTCTGACAATATCGCCCTCGAGGACGAGCACCGGTCGCTGACCTATCGCGACCTCGACGGCATGGCAAACCGCTATGCCCACTGGGCGCGCAGCCGGAACCTGCGGCGCACAGACGTCATCGCTCTGGTGATGACCAACAGAGCGGAATACATCGCCGCCTGGATGGGGTTCTCGAAGGCCGGTATCGCCACCGCCCTGATCAACACCAATCTGACCGGCCATGCCCTGGCCCACTGCCTCAACATCGCCGGCGTCGCCGTGGTCGTGGCCGACGAGGAGACCTGGCGGAAGTGCGAAGAGGCCCGGCCCTTCGTCAGCCGCACCATGATGCTGTGGGTCCTGGGCCTGAGGGACGCTGACGAGGTCTCCGAGCGGCGTGGACTGGACAACGCCGTGCGCAGCGGATCGTCAGTGCGCCCGAACCGCAACATCCGCGACGGCCTCACCAACCGCGATACCGCGCTCTACATCTACACCTCCGGGACGACCGGCATGCCGAAGGCGGCGCGCATCCACCATGCCCGGGCACGGACCTACATGCGCGCCTTCGCCGGCTGCACCCAATCGACGCCGACGGACCGGATCTTCAATGTCCTGCCGCTCTATCACTCGACCGGCGGCCTGGTCGGTGTCGGCCCCGCCCTGCTGAACGGCGGACGGCTGATCCTGCGGCGCAAATTCTCGACCTCCAGCTTCTGGCGGGACGTGAACACCTCTGGCGCGACGATGTTCGTCTATATCGGCGAACTGTGCCGCTACCTGGTGAACGGCCCGCCGCAGGAGGGCGAGCGCGGGCACAAGATTCGCCTGGCCTTCGGCAACGGCCTGCGCCCCGACGTCTGGCCGGACTTCCAGTCCCGCTTCGCCATTCCCGAGATTCTGGAGTTCTACGGCTCCACCGAAGGCAATGTCTCGCTGTTCAATTTCGACGGCAAGCAGGGCGCCATCGGGCGGGTCCCGAAATTCCTCAAGAAGCAGATCAACATCCGCCTGGTAGCCTTCGACGTCGATACCGAAGAGCCAGTGCGCCTGGCCAGTGGCCTGGTGCGTGAGGCCTCGGCCGGCGAGATCGGCGAGGCCATCGGCATGATCGGCGACAACATCCGACATGACTTCTCCGGCTATGCCGATAAGGCCGCCTCGGAGAAGAAGATCCTGACCGATGTGTTCCAGCGCGGGGATCGCTGGTTCCGCACCGGCGACCTGATGCGTCAGGATTCGGAGGGCTATTTCTACTTCATCGACCGTATCGGCGACACCTTCCGCTGGAAGGGCGAGAACGTCTCGACTGCCGAGGTCGAACAGCGGCTGGCCGACGCGCCCGGCGTCAAGGAGGTCATCGCCTATGGCGTCCCGGTCCCGGGGGCCGACGGCAAGGCCGGCATGGTCACCCTGGTGGTCGAGGGCCGGTTCTCCGCCAAGGATTTCGCCGCCTGGGCCGACGAACAGCTGCCGCCCTATGCGCGGCCCGTGTTCGTGCGCCTGGCCAAGGCGCTGGAGACGACCGGGACTTTCAAATACCGCAAGGTCGATCTGGTGGCCGAGGGCTTCGATCCGGCGAAGATCGACGGCCAGATCTACGTTCGGGGCGGCAAGTCCGGCTATACCAGGCT
Source organism: Brevundimonas sp. SL161 (assembly GCF_049896985.1). NCBI lineage: Bacteria > Pseudomonadati > Pseudomonadota > Alphaproteobacteria > Caulobacterales > Caulobacteraceae > Brevundimonas > Brevundimonas sp. SL161. The sequence continues at coordinate 7,544 of NZ_JAFCVJ010000013.1, forward strand.
GACCGCCGAAGGTTTCGCCGCGATCCAGAGCGGCCACAACCGGCTTTAGTCCTCCTCCTGCGCTTCGCTTTGGGGAGGACTAAGCGACCGTTAATCATTAATGGCGAAGGTCGGCGTCTCTGCTCCCGGGGACGTCGGACCGCCAAATGTTTCAGATCATCGGCATCGTCATGCTGTTCGGCATGGTGTTCGGCAGTTACGCCCTGGCCGGGGGCAAATTTGAAGTCATCATCCATGCCGCACCCCACGAGTTGATGGCCATTGGCGGTTCGGCCATCGCCGCCTTCCTGATCTCCAACTCGATCGGCGTCGTGAAGTCGGCCATGGGCGGGTTGGGCAAGGCCTTCGCCGGGCCGAAATGGAAGAAACAGGACTACAAGGACCTGCTCAGCCTCCTGTTCGCCCTGACCAAGACGATGAAGTCCAAGGGCGTCATCGCCCTAGAAGGCCATATCGAGAAGCCCGGCGAGTCCACGATCTTCCAGAAGTATCCGAAGGTCATGAAGGACCATTTCGCGATCGATTTCATCTGCGACACCCTGCGTATGATGACGATGAACCTCGAGGATCCTCACCAGATCGAGGACGCGATGGAAAAACAACTGGAAAAGCATCACCACGAGGCGGCAGGCGCGCCGCACGCGCTTCAGAACATGGCCGACGCCCTGCCCGCTCTGGGCATCGTCGCGGCCGTTCTGGGGGTCATCAAGACCATGGGATCGATCACCGAACCGCCAGAAATCCTCGGCGGGATGATCGGGGGCGCCCTGGTCGGCACCTTCATGGGCGTATTCCTGGCCTATGGCTTGGTCGGACCGCTGGCAGCGCGCCTGCAGGCGATCGTCGACGAGGAGGCGGCATTCTACAAGATCATCCAGTCGGTGCTGGTCGCCCACCTGCACGGCAACGCGGCGCAGATCTCGGTCGAGATCGGACGCGGCGACATCCCGTCGTCGGCCCAGCCGTCGTTCATGGAGATGGAAGAACACCTTGCGGCGAACCCGCCCGAGGCCGCCTGATCATTTCGTTCGAGGCAGCCGGAACACGGCGTTCTCACGCCGGCTCCCGACAGGTCACGATCCCGTCAGCCCGAGGACCGACGTCCAAGCCCCGTTGACCGAAGGTGGTGAACGGGTTGGCCCTCAGACGTAACCTTCCCGGAAGGCGGACGATCACGAAGCCGTGAGATTTCGCTTGCGAATCCGCTCACGATCCCGTTATCTCCCCAACGGAGAGGATTCATGACCTCTCTTGAACCCCCTTCTGAAGGATATACATCATGCGCATCGTCGCCCTGATCGCCGCCTCCGCCGCCGCCCTGACCCTGGCTGCTTGCCAACCCGCCGCCGAAGACAAGGCCGCTGACGCTTCGGCTGACGCCGCTGCCGCCGCCGACACCGCCACGGACGCTGCTGCGACCGCCGACGCTGCCGCCACGGACGCTGCTGCCGCTGCTGGTGAAGCCGCTGCCGCCGCTGCTCCGGCCGCCGACGGCGCTATGGCCCCGGCTGCCGACGCAGCAATGGCTCCGGCCGCTCCGGCCGCTCACTAAGTCCTCACGGACCTGGTATCCGGACGAAGTTCGCTTCGTCTGACGGAAAGGGATCGCCTCCGGGCGGTCCCTTTTTTCGTGCCCGCAATACGCCACGCCGCCTATAGACCCCGCGATGACCGATAAGGATGACCGCGACCCCAGGTTGGTCTGGACCGAGGCCGGAGAGCCCCGGTCGGGCCGGTATGGCGACCTCTATTTCTCGGCCGAAGACGGGCTGGCCGAAACCCGGGCGGTCTTCCTGACCGGATGCAGCCTGCCCGAGGCCTGGGCTGGTCGTCGGGATTTCACCGTCGCCGAGCTGGGCTTCGGCAGCGGGCTGAACATCGCCGCCCTGCTCGACTTGTGGCGGCGACATCGTCCCGAAGACGGGCGACTGCACATCTTCTCCATCGAGGGCCATCCGCTGGACGCCTACCAGGCGAGCCGCGCCCTGTCTGCCTGGCCCGAGATTCACGAGGTGACGGCTGCGCTCGTCGAGCGCTGGCCGGCCACGACCCCGGGCTTCCATCGCATCGACCTGCCGGAGTTTCACGCCGTGCTCGACCTCGCCGTGGGCGAGGCGGAATGGGCGCTGGATCAATGGACAGGCCGCGCCGACGCCTGGTTCCTTGACGGGTTCGCGCCCTCTGTGAACCCGGGCATGTGGTCCGAGACCGTCTTCGATCAGATCGCCGCGAAGTCGGCGCCCGACGCCCGTGTCGCAACCTTCACCGTCGCAGGCCTGGTCCGGCGCGGTCTGGCCGAGCGCGGCTTCGTCGTCGAGAAACGTCCAGGACACGGCCGCAAGCGCGAGCGGCTCGAGGCGCGCCGGCCCGGTGATCCCGCCGTCGCCCCGCCGCCCCGCTGCGTGATCGTCATCGGCGCAGGGATCGCCGGAGCCGCTGTGGCGCGCGCCTTGACGGCTGCGGGTCTCACACCTGTTGTGATCGAGGCCGACGGCCCCGGAGCGGGCGCGTCCGGCTTCCCGGCCGCCCTGGTGACGCCGCGCTTCGACCTCGGCGACGAGCCGGTGGCCGCCCTGTTCGCCCAGGCGCTGGAGCGGGCCGGCGCCCTTTACAGCCTCTTGCCCGGTGCGGTCATTGCGCACGGCGTGCTGCAACTCGCAGGCACGGAACGCGATGCCCGACGCTTCGAGCGGATCGCAACCCAGCCGATCTGGGCCGACGGCGAGATCACACTGGCGAACGACAGCGAAGCGTCCCGCATCGCCGGCGAGCCAGTCGAGGGCCCGGGCCTGTGCATGGCCTCCGCCTTCGTCGTCGCTCCGCCCACGATCCTGAGGAACTGGCTCGGTCCCGACGCGGTACGTGCCGGAGACGCGGCGCGCGTCGAACCTTTTGCCGGAGGATGGCGGGTGGTTGATGCGACCGGCGGCGTGCTCGCGGAGGCGGAGACGGTTGTGCTGTGCGCAGGCGCGGGCTCCATCGAACTGGCGCCGGATCTGCGCCTGTCGCCAGTGCGGGGCCAGGCCGAATGGGTCGAAGGGGAAGGCGAACCCGCAGCCATGGCCTGGGGCGGCTATGTCGCGCCGACGGGGACCGGCTTCCTGTTCGGGTCCACCCACGACCGGGACGATACCGCCACGGACATCCGTCCGGCCGACACAGAGCGGAATCTCGCCGCGCTCGCGGCCCGCCTGCCGGGTCTCGCCGCAGGCATCGCGCCGGACGCCGTCCGCTCCCGAGTTGCGACCCGGGCGACCACGCGAGACCGCCTGCCGATCGCCGGCGCCGTCCCCGGCCATGCCGGCCTGTTCGTCCTTGGCGGCCTGGGATCGCGAGGCTTCTGCCTAGCGCCTCTGCTGGGAGAACATGTCGCCGCGCTGGTCTCGGGCCAGCCCTCGCCCCTGCCCCGCAATGTCGTCGAGCGGATCACGCCGTCGCGAGCGGCCCTTGCGCCCGGCGCAAGGCCGGAGGACGGTCGATCCGTCTAGTTGGAAAGAGGAGACGCCGCTGTGCGCCGACCGATCGCCCTTGTCTTCATCCTGTCCGGCATCGCCGCATGCGCGCCCACCGAAGGCGCCACGCCCGGCTCCGGCATCGGCACGCCCGACGGCGGCGCGCGCCAGTGCTTCCAGCCCGCCCGGATCACCAACTTCACGCGAGGCGGGACCGAGCAGATCTACGTCAAGGTCCTCGGCGGCGGCGTGTTCGCGATCCAGGCGGGTGGCTGCCCCGATATCGGAAACGCCAACGCCCTGGTCATCACGCCGGCGACGGGGATCGGCAGTCAGGTCTGCGTCGGCGACAGTGCACGGATCGCCTTGCCGAACGTCCGCTTCGGCCCCGACCAGTGCTTCGCGCGCATCGAACGCTCCCTGACCGAGGCCGAGGTCGAGGCCTTGCCGGGGCGGCAGCGCCCCTGAGTCAGGCCTTCTGGGCGTAACCCAGCTTGCGATTCAGCTTCTCGATCAGGTCGATGGCCGTGTCGGCGATGACGGATCCAGGCGGGTAGACGGCGGCCACGCCCATATCCAGCAGGGTCTGGACGTCGGCGGGCGGGATCACACCGCCGACCGTCACCATGATGTCGGAGCGGCCCAGCTTCTTCAGTTCGGCGATCAGCGCGGGCGCCAGCGTCAGGTGCCCGGCCGCCAGCGACGAGGCCCCGACGACGTGGACATTGTTGTTCACCGCATCGCGCGCCGCCTCTTCCGGTGTCTGGAACAGGGGACCGGCGACGGCGTCGAGGCCCAGATCGCCATAGGCGGTGGCGACGACCTTCTGGCCGCGGTCGTGACCGTCCTGGCCCAGTTTGGCGATCAGGATCCGCGGCGGTCCGCCGTCGTTCTCGACGAAGGCGGCGACCATGTCGCGCGCGCGTGAGATCCTGGGATTGGCCCCGGCCTCCCTGGCATAGACCCCCGAGACGGTCTTCACCGTCGCGACGTGGCGGCCGAAGGCGGCTTCCAGCGCATCGGACATCTCGCCGACGGTGGCGTGGGCGCGACCGGCGCGGACGCAGAGTTCGAGCAGGTTCTCCGTGCCTTTGGCGCCCTCGGTCAAAGCGTCGAGCGCGGCCTGGCATTTCGCCTCGTCGCGTTCGGCGCGGAGGCGTTTCAGCTTCTCGATCTGGGCCGACAGGACGGCGGCGTTGTCGACCTTCATCACCGGAATGTCGTCCGCGACGTCGTTCAGGTACCGGTTCACGCCCACGACCGTCTGCTGGCCGGTGTCGATGCGGGCCTGGGTCCTCGCGGCGGCCTCCTCGATGCGCAGCTTGGGCAGGCCGGCCTCAATGGCCTTGGCCATGCCGCCGAGTTCACGGACCTCGGCCATGTGGGCGCGGGCCCGCTCGGCCAGTTCATGGGTCAGGCGTTCGACGAAGAAGCTGCCGCCCCAGGGGTCGATGACCCGGGTCAGTCCGGTCTCGAGCTGCAGCAACAGCTGAGTGTTGCGCGCGATCCGGGCCGAGAAGTCGGTCGGCAGGGCGAGAGCCTCATCGAGCGAATTGGTATGCAGGGACTGGGTCTGGCCGCCTGCCGCGGCCATGGCCTCGACCATGGTCCGGGGCACATTGTTGAACACGTCCTGGGCCGCCAGCGACCAGCCCGAGGTCTGGCAGTGGGCGCGCAGCGACAGGCTGCGCGGGTCCTTCGGCGCGAACTCTTCCTGCACCGCCTCGGCCCACAGCAGGCGGCCGGCGCGGAGTTTGGCCACCTCCATGAAATAGTCCATGCCGATGGCCCAGAAGAAGCTCAGGCGTGGCGCGAACCGGTCCACGTCCATGCCCGCCGCGACACCGGCGCGGATGTATTCCAGCCCGTCCGACAGGGTGTAGGCCAGCTCCAGGTCGGCGGAGGCTCCCGCCTCCTGCATGTGGTAGCCGCTGATCGAGATGGAGTTGAACTTGGGCGTCTCCTGCGTCGTCCAGGCGAAGATGTCGGCGATGATCCGCATCGAGGGCCCGGGCGGATAGATGTAGGTGTTGCGGACCATGAACTCCTTGAGGATGTCGTTCTGGATGGTCCCGGTCAGGGCCTTGTGTTCGACGCCCTGCTCTTCCGCCGCGACGACGTAGAGGGCCAGGATCGGCAGGACGGCGCCGTTCATGGTCATCGACACCGACATCTGGTCCAGCGGGATGCCGTCGAACAGGGTCCGCATGTCGAGGATGGAATCGATGGCCACGCCGGCCATGCCGACATCGCCGGCGACGCGCGGGTGATCAGAGTCGTAGCCCCGGTGGGTGGCCAGGTCGAAAGCGATGCTGAGCCCCTTCTGACCGGCCGCGAGGTTGCGGCGATAGAAGGCGTTGGACGCCTCGGCGGTGGAGAAGCCGGCGTACTGGCGGACCGTCCAGGGGTTGGACGCGTACATGGTCGGATAGGGGCCGCGCACGAACGGCGCGAAACCCGGCAGGCCGTCGGTGAAGTCGAGGTCGGCGATGGCCGCCGCGTCGTAGACGGAGGCGATGTCGATGCCTTCGGGCGTGCGGACCGGGGCGCGGTCGAGGGCGCCGTCCAGCGGCGACAGGTCGAGGGTGGTTCTGGTGAAATCGGGGGTGGTCATGCCGCCGTCTCCTGCTCGAAGGCTGCGGCCCAGCGCAGGGGCGGCAGAGGCGGACAGCGGTCGCCGCCGGAGCCCGGGGTTTGGGCGGTCGAGGGCTCGACGGACACGGAACGGACGTCGGCGTCGACGAACTTCGTAACCCCGACCATCTGGCCGCCGCCTTCGGACAGGGCGGCCTTGCCGGAAGCGCGCGAGGCGGCAATGCGCTGCTGGAGGGCGCCGCCGCGCAGGGAGGCGACGATGCCGCCCTCGCGCTCGATGCGCTGGAACTCGGCCCAGCCGGCTTCGGCGAGATCGCGGGTGCGGTGATCGAGATACCAGGAACCTGCCGCAGGATCAGCGACGCGGCCGATGTGGGCCTCTTCCATCAGGATCAGCTGGGTATTGCGGGCCTGACGACGGGCGGAGGCGTCGGGACGGCCGAGCACGCGGCTAAACCCGTCGAGCACCACCGCATCCGCCCCGCCCACAGCGCCGGCGAAGCCGGCGGCGGTGAGGCGCAGCAGGTTGGGCCAGGGGTCCTTGGCCGCCAGCATTCGGCGCGAAGAGCGGGCCTCGATCCGGGCGGGGGCCTCTTGGCCGAAGGCCCTGGAGATCGAACGCCAGATCAGGCGCAGGGCCCGGACCTTGGCCAGGCTATCGAAATACTCGGCGTCGACGCTGACGCCCAGGACCGTCCCGGTCAGGGCGCGCTCGATGGGCAGGCCCGCATCCACGGCGGCATTCAGACTGGCCGCGGCGGCGGCGGCGGCGAAGCCCAGTTCCTGGCCGGCGGAGCCTCCGGCCTCGTGCGCGACCCGGCCGGTGGCGAGGAAGAAACTGGCTTCCGGATAGGCCCCGGCGTGGCGGGCCGCGGTGTTGGCGGCGAGGCTGATATGCTCCTCGATCGCACGGGGCGAGCCGCCCGTCGCGGCGAAGGCGCTCAGCGGGTCCATGTGGAACATCAGCTTCGCGCGGGGGGAACCCTTGGCGACCACGGCCAGGGCGTTGGCGGCGTCCGGCCCGGCGAGACCGGCATCGAGGGCGACAGGGGCCAGCTCCAGCGCCACGCCGTTGAGGGCGCGTCCGAGCGGTTCGCTATCGGTCAGAACCTCGCCTGAGAGGATGACCGAGGCGGCGCCGCCTTCGAGATCGGCGAGGACCGCCGCATTGGCGGCCTCGGGGTCATCGCCCTCGACCTGGGTGCGCAGGTCCCAGGGGCGACCGTCGGCGTCCGAGGCGCGGGGCGCGAAGACCGCCGCGGTCGCATTGGCCCGGCCGTACAAGGGACGCGTCGTCAGGTGGTCGGCGTCGAGATGGACGAGGCCCTCGACCGGCCTGCCCTTCAGCGCCTTCTCGGCCTCGGCGCGCCATTCGGCGGGCGACGGGATCGGGAAAGGCTGGGACATGCAGGCTCCGGCGAGGTTCACGCGCCGTATTGCTACTCTGGCCGCCGGGCGTCCAGCCGGATCGACTGACCGCGCGACTCCAAAAGCGACTCGACAGAGTCGACAGAGTCGCGCCCGCCCGCAGCCGCTCCGTCCCCGATCCGGCCCATGCCGATCCCTCCACCAGAAGAACGGCAGTATAACCCCGCATCAGGGCGTGATGGACAAAAGGCCTCTCAATACGGCCACGCATTGATCCGATTAAGGAAATCGGCGCGTCCGTTGATGGGTATAGGCCTGAACCCCTCTCCCGTTCAGCGGAGGGGTTCAGGGGATCAGACCCTGGCCGGCTCGTACCGCGGCGACAGGATGTGGATGACCAGCAGGGCGATCAGATAGGCCGAGGCGGCGACGACGAAGATCGGGGTGTAGCTGCCGATCTTGTCCAGGACGTAGCCGGCGTATTTGGCCATGGCCATGCCGCCGAAGCCGCCGATCATGCCGCCGATGCCGACCACCGACCCCACAGCGGAGCGCGGGAAGACGTCGCCGGGCATGGCGTAGAGGTTGGCCGAGAAGCCCTGGTGGGCGGCCGTGGCGACGCCGATGACCAGCACCGCCAGCCACATGTTGTCGATATTGCCGGCGAAGGCAACGGGCGTGACCGCAAGGGCGCAGATCAGCATGGTCAGCTTGCGTGCGGCCCCCAGGCTCATGCCGCGCTTCAGGAACTGTCCCGACAGCCAGCCGCCGCCGATCGAACCGACGTCCGAGAGCAGATAGATGGCGATCAGCGGCGGGCCGAAGGTCAGCAGGTTCAGGTCGTATTGTTTGCCCAGGAAACCCGGCAGCCAGAACAGGAAGAACCACCAGATGGGGTCGATCAGGAACTTGCCCAGGGCATAGGCCCAGGTCTCCTTGACCGTCAGCAGCTTGAGCCAACCGATCTTGTGAGCCGGGTCGGGGGCGTCCTGCGAAATCCAGTTCAGCTCGGCCGGGGTGACCTTCTTGTGCTCGCCCGGGCGCTTGTAGATCATGAACCAGACGGGAACCCACAGGAACCCGAGCGCACCGACGATGATGAGGGCCATCCGCCAGTTGGGCTCTTCGGCCGTGCCCAGCCAGACCGAAGCGATCAGCGGGATGATCAGCGGCGTGATGATGGCGCCGATGTTGGTGCCGGCATTAAACAGGCCGACGGCGAAGGCGCGCTCCTTCTTTGGGAACCATTCGGTGACGGCCTTGATGCCGGCCGGGAAGCCGCCGCCCTCGCCGATGCCCAAGGCAACGCGAGCGATAATGGCGGTGTTCAGGCTGCGGATGCCTGCGTGGGCGATGAAGGCGATCTGCCAGATGATGAAGGCAATGCCGAAGCCCCATCGGGCCCCGATCTTGTCGACCAGCCGTCCCCACAACAGGTAGGATACGGCGTAGGCGGCCTGGAACCAGAAGATGATGTCGGCGAAGTTGGTTTCGGTCCAGCCGAACTCGGCCATCAGCGTCGGCTTCAGGACGCCCAGCGCCTGACGGTCGACATAGTTGATGACCATGGCCGCGAACAGCAGCCAGACCACGACCCAGCGGTATTTGCCCGACGGCGGCTGGATCTGGATTGGTTCGACCCTGGTCGAAGCAGCGTCTGTCATGGACCCCGTCCTTACTGTTTCCGCGTCCTGACCCGCCTTGTCACCGCGAGCGGCGCGACGGGTTCCGGGATGGTTGAACTACGTCTCGGCCGAAACGACCGTGCAATGGATTTCACCGACGCCCGAGAAGACGCAGACGGATTGAGCGCCGATCTCGACGCGGTGGACGCCGGTGACGGCGCCGGTCGAGATCAGGGTTCCCTCCTTCACCGGCCGTCCGCGACGGGCCAGGTGTTCGATCAGGAAGCGGACCGATTCCAGAACGCCCATCGGGATCGCGGCCGCCGTGGCTGTGCCAATGGTCACGCCGTCGACGAGGGTTTGAACCTCGATGCCATCCAGGCTCGCGGCCCAGTCCTCGATCTCGACGCCCAGCACCAGGCCGCCGTTGTTGCCAAAGTCGGAGGCGACCACGGCCGAGCCCAGGTCGTTGATCGTCGAAAGCGGGCTGCCCGCCAGTTCGACGCCGATATGCATGGCGGCGACGGCGGCGGTCGCCTCTTCCAGGGTCCAGTCGAGCCTGGACGGATCGACCTTGCCGATGCGGGCGACGAACTCGGCCTCGATCGCGGCGAACCCGCCGGGGATGGCCGGCAGCGGGGTCGGTTCGGACGAGGTCGACCAGAAATTGCGGCGGAAGATCGGGCCGGCAAGGCGATGCGTCTGGAGGGTCGGCTGCTGGCCCGGGGGCACCATGCCGACCTTCCAGCCGACAATCTCGTCCGGGAACAGGCCGATGGCCGCGTCCTGGGTCGCATAGGCCGTGGCCATGTCGAGCGGGCGCGGGCCCGGATAGTCCGACAGGGCGGTATGCGACAGGCGCGCACCGACGAAGCGCGTGGCGATGTCCGACACACTGTCGTTCAGGCCCGGGGCGTTCGCCGCGCTCATGCCGCGACCGCCGAATGGTGATGAATGCCCGTCACGCGCCGTCCCGATATCATTTGCCAGAAGCCGATCTTCTCGTCGGTTCGGGGATGATTGAAGGGGAAGGAAACCGGTGTCAACGCCCTTGCTGAGATCGGCGCCGGCGGCAAGCGTGGGCATGGCGTCACAGCCGGACCGGTTGTAAGGCTGCATGGCCCACAGCATGAGGTCGAGCTTGACCGACGACGACAATACATCCGCCCGCGCGGTGATGAGGCCCGGAAAACGGCCCACGATCAACGACGTGGCGCGTATCGCCTCGGTCTCGAAGAAGACGGTTTCGCGGGTCATCAACCAGTCGCCCTTCGTGCGCGAAGAAACGCGCGGGCGGGTCAATGCGGTCATTGAGGAACTGGGCTTCACCCCGGACCTGCAGGCGCGCGGCCTCGCCTTCCGCCGATCCTTCCTGGTGGGCCTGATCTACGACAACCCCAGCCCGAACTATGTCGTGAACATGCAACAGGGCGTGCTGGACGCGCTGCGCGGTTCGGGGCTGGAGCTTGTGGTCCACCCGTGCGTGCGGACCGGCGACACCGTGGTGAACGACATCCGCACCTTCGTGGAGCGCCAGAAGCTGTTCGGCGTCATCCTGCCGCCATCGATGTCCGAGGACGAGCGGGTCATCCAGGTTCTGCGCGACCTCGACTGTCCCTATGTCCGCATCGCCTCGGTGTCGCTGGACGAGCCTGGCTCCATGCTCGTCACCAATGACCATGTCGGCGCGGCCGAAGCCGGCCGGCACCTGGCCGACTTGGGCCACAGCCGCATCGGCTTCATCTCCGGTCCCGAACTGTTCCGCTCCAGCGCGGTGCGCGGCGGCGGCTTCCGCGAGGCCCTCGCCGAAAAGGGGCTGACGCTGGACGACCGCTATGTCGCCGTGGGTGCCTATACGTTCGAGTCGGGGGTGGAGGCGGCGAAGACCCTGCTCGCCCTCGACCCGCCGCCGACCGCCATCTTCACCGGCAACGACGAGATGGCGCTGGGCGTGTTCAAGGTCGCTCGCGACATGGGTCTGGAGATTCCGCGCGACCTGTCGGTGGTCGGCTATGACGACCTGCCGATGGCGTCGCGGGTGTGGCCGAACCTGACCTCGGTGCGCCTGCCGATCCGCGACATGGGCCGGATGGCGGCGGAGAAGCTGCTGGCGCCGATGCGTGGGCTGGATCCGGCCAAGCTCAACCAGCCGGAGGTGAGGCCGTCGCTGGTGGTCAGGGATTCGGCGCGGGCGTTGTGAACGCCTTTCCTTCTCCCGTTGGGAGAAGGTGGCCGCGAAGCGGACGGATGAGGGTCGGATCTCACCGGAGACGCACGACCCTCACCCTTTCGCGTTTCCAGTCGCTGCGCTCCTGGACGCTCAAGCCCTCTCCCACCGGGAGAGGGTTTCGCTACCTCAGGCCGTCTCGAGCACCTTCGCGCCGACGAGGCCCTTGATGTAGTCGCGGATGCTCTCGTCCGTGGCGTTGGCGAAGAAATAGTCCTGGAACTTCTCGCCGGCAACGGCGGCCTTGAGCAGGTCCTGGTCGACGGTCTTCAGCACGGTCAGCATGTCGTGGCAGGTCACGGCCTTCAGCGACTTCAGGATGCCGCGGTTTTTGGCCATGATCTCGGCACGTTCCCTAGGATAGCCCAGGCCGCGCTCGCCCTCGAAGAGCTTGCGATAGACGTCCTGCAGGTTCAGCTCGGCCGCCCAGCCGAAGCCCTTGGCGTAGGGCATCGAGATGGCGTTGCCGTCGTTGATCTGGCCGAACAGGAAGGCGTCGGTCGGGTCGATCAACAGGCCGCAGAAGACGCCCGGCATGGCGTTGCAGGCCAGCATCGAGCCCATGCCCGTGCCGCAGCCGGTGACGACGAAGTCGGCGGCGCCCGAGTTCAGCAGGACGCCGGTCAGCAGGCCGTTCATGACGTAGGTCAGCGACGCCTTATCCTCGGCCGTGTACATGCCGTAGTTGAAGACCTGATGCCCCAGGGGCTCGGCCACCGCCGTAAGGGCGTCGTGGATGATCGCGTTCTTCGCGGCCTGGCTGTTCTCGGTGATCAGGGCGATTTTCATGGGTGTCCTCTCGGCAAGTCTTTGGGGCTGGCGAGGGCTTTACCCCTTCGCGGGATCATTTGCATCTGGTTTTGACACCGGTTACCACGCTCCGCAAACGCCGGTGGGAGGATCGCCGCATGGATTGCAGGATTTACCAAGCCACCCGTCCGGATTCGATGGTCGGCGCGGGCCGTGACGATCTGCGCGACCGCGATCTGATCACGGACTACACCTTCGTCCGGGCGATGGGCGGCGAGACCATCGACCATACCGACACGACGTCCTCGACGTCAGCCAACTGAAGTAGGGCAAAAATGACCAATCCATTCAGCCTGCAGGGCAAGGTCGCCGTCGTTACGGGCGGGAACACCGGTATCGGTCAGGGCATCGCCCTGGCTCTCGCTGACGCAGGCGCGTCAATCGCCTCGGTCGCGCGCCGCGCCTCTGACGATACCGTCGGCCAGTGCCTGGCCAAGGGGGTGAAGGCCATCTCGATCCAGGCCGACCTCGGCTCCATGGAGCCGATCGAGCGCATCGTGGCCGAGACGACCAGGGGCCTCGGCCCCATCGACATCCTGGTCAACAACGCCGGCATCATCCGCCGCGCCGACGCCGTCGACTTCACCGAGGAGGACTGGGACGCGGTCCTGAACGTCAATCTGAAGTCGGTCTTCTTCCTGTCCCAGGCTGTGGTTCGCGACATGATCGCCGGCGGTCGCAAGGGCAAGATCATCAACACCGCCTCGATGCTGTCCTATCAGGGCGGGATCCGGGTGCCGTCCTATACGGCGTCCAAGTCGGGCGTCGCGGGCCTGACCAAGCTGATGGCCAACGAGTGGGCCAAGCACGGCGTCAACGCCAATGCCATCGCGCCCGGCTATTTCGCCACTGACAACACCCAGGCGCTGCAGGACGACCCGGTCCGGTCCAAGGAAATCCTCGGCCGCATTCCCTCGGGTCGCTGGGGCCAGCCGTCTGACATCGGCGGGGCGGCGGTCTTCCTGTCCTCGGCAGCTTCTGACTACGTCCAGGGCATCACGCTTCCGGTCGACGGCGGCTGGCTCGCACGCTGATCAGCGACTAGCGTAGCGCCATGACGATCCTTTGCTTCGGCGAGATGCTGCTGCGTCTCACGCCCAACGACGGCGAACTGCTGATGCAGTCGCCTGGCCTGACCGTCCGCCCCGGCGGGGCCGAGGCCAATGTCGCCGTGTCCCTGGCCCGTTACGGCGCGCCAGCCGCCATGGCGACGGTCCTGCCCGACAATCCGCTGGGTCACGCCGCTCGCGACGAGGTGCGCAAGCATGGCGTCGACACACGCCGCATCGTCTTCAAGCCCGGCCGGATGGGGCTGTATTTCCTGACGCCGGGCGCCGTGCGTCGTCCGTCGGAAGTCCTCTACGACCGCGCCGTCTCGGCCTTCGTCCAGCATGTCGACGGGGCGCTGGACTGGGCCAGGCTGCTCGAAGGGGTGGAGTGGCTGCACCTGTCGGGCGTGACGCCCGCGACCGGGCCGACCGGTTCGGCTGCTGCGCTGGCCGCCATCGCCGCTGCGACCAGGGCGGGCGTCAAGGTCAGTTTCGACGGAAACTTCCGCGGCAAGCTGTGGGCCGAATGGGCCGGCGATCCGCCGCGCATCCTGGGCCAGATGCTGGCGGGGTCCAACCTCGCCTTCGCCGACGACCGCGACTTCGCCCTCGTACTGGGCCGGTCGTTCGATGACGCTGATCCGGCCGAGCGCCGTCGCGCTGCCGCCACGGCCGCGTTCGAGACCTGGCCCTCGCTGGAGCGGATCTGCTGCACCCTGCGCATCAACGACAGCGTCCAGGACCAGACCCTGTCGGCGGTGATGATCACCCGCGACGGCGAGCATCACGCGGCCCCCATCGCACTGACCGGGGTCGTGGACCGGGTCGGCGGCGGCGACGCCTTTGCGTCCGGCGTGCTGTTTGGCATCTACAGAGGCTGGTCGAACGACGAGGCCCTGGCCTTCGGGCTGGCGGCGGCAGGTTTGAAACATTCGGTGCCCGGGGACTTCAACCTGTTCGACGAGGCCCAGGTGCGGGCCGCCATGGCCGCCGAAGGCTTCGATATCCGGCGGTAGGCGCGCTCTCCTCTCCTCTCCGTCATCCTTGGACGCAGCGCAGCGGAGATCCGAGGACCCAGCCGCGCGGACCTGAACGCGCACCCGGGTCGACAGCGGTGCAGCTGGGTCCCCGGGTTCGCCGCGCGCCCCGAGGATGAAGGAGAAGTGGGCTCAGAAGGCTCTAGGAAACCGGTGTCATTGATGTATCGTGATTTGAAACGAGCGTCAGACTCGTGATCGTCTGTCCCCAGGAAACGACCCGGAGTTCCCCATGTCGCCAACCCCGTCGCGTCGCGCCCTGCTCGCTGGAGGCGCCGCGCTGACCGCCCTGGCCGCAACGCCCGTCGCCGCGTTCGCGCAAACGGCCCCCGACCGCCCGGCCATCCTGGCCACGATGAAGCGCGCCACGGCCTTCATGACCGACGAGGTCGCCGTCGGCGGCGGATACGTGTGGAACGTCCTGCCCGACTTCTCGCGCCGCTGGGGGGAGCTGGAAGCCTCACCGACCATGATCTGGGTCCAGCCTCCGGGCACGGCGAGCGTGGGTCACGCCTATCTCGACGCCTATCACGCCACCGGCGACGAGCAGTTCTACGACGCCGCCAGGGCCGCCGCCGACGCCCTCATCGCCGGGCAGCATCCGCGCGGCGGCTGGAACTACGTCATCGATACGGCGGGCGAGGACAGCCTGAAGGACTGGTACGCCCGGATCGGCGGCAACGCCTGGCGGCTCGAGGAATTCCAGCACTACTACGGCAACGCCACCTTCGACGACGCCGGCACGGCCGAGGCCTCGCAGCTGCTGCTGCGGGTCTATCTGGAGAAGCGCGAGCGCAAATACCGGGCGCCGCTCGACAAGGCGATCCAGTTCGTCCTCGACGCCCAGTATCCGAACGGCGGATGGCCCCAGCGCTTCCCGTTCGTGGAGGGCGCCGGCGGCCTGCACGGCAACCCGGACTACACCCCCTACATCACCTTCAACGACGACGTGGCGGGCGAGAACATCGAGTTCCTGCTCTACTGCCACCAGGCCCTCGGCTCGAACGACCGGCGGCTGGTCGATGCGATCCAGCGCGGCATGGACATCTTCGTCGCCACCCAGCAGCCCCTGCCCCAGCCCGCCTGGGGGCTGCAGCACTATCCCGACACTCTGATGCCGGCGCCGGCCCGCACCATCGAGCCGCGCGCCTTCGCCACCCACACGACGGCGACCAACATCCGGTCGATGATCGGCTTCTACAAGCTGACCGGCGACCGCAAATATCTGACCCGGCTGCCCGAGGCGCTGGACTGGCTGGACCAGGTCAGGACGCCCCAGACCCTGATCGCGCCCGGCCGGACCCATCCGACCTTCATCCTCGAGGGCTCGAATACGCCGGTCTATATCCACCGCCGGGGGTCGAACATCAGGAACGGCCGCTATTACGCCGACGAGAACCCGAACAATCTGGTCATCCACTACGGCTCGTTCCGGAACCTGGACACTGCCGCCCTGCGCGGAGAGCTGGAAGCCGCGGCCGCGCTGGATCCGGCGGCCCTGATCGCCGCCTCGCCGCTGAAGGCGCGTCCGGGCGCGCTGGAACTGCCGAAGTATTTCACCCTGCGCGACGTCAGCATCTGGGACATGTCGACCGACGGGCGACGTCCGCGTCCGGTGGCGGCCGGACGGGCGGCCGAGCTGGCGGCGAGCCTCAACACGCGCGGCTACTGGCCGACGCCGATGACCACGACGTCGAACCCCTACATCGGCCCGTCGCCCGAGGCAGTCACCGGGGGCGAGTACCAGACCACCCGCGTCGGCGATCTGTGGGACACCTCGCCCTACAACACCGACTTCCCGGTGGAATGCATCTCGACCGAGGCCTTCGTGCGCAACCTCGGCGACCTCATCGAGGCCCTCAGCCCGCCGGCCGCCTGATGCGGCTGGACCGCCGCACGCTACTGACAGGACTGGCGGCGACGCCGCTGGCCGGATGCATGTCGATGCCCCGGACAGGGATGCCGTCGATGCCGTTCATGCGGACACCGCCGGTCGATCAGAAGGACTGGCGGACGCTGGCGGACGGCCAGACGGTGACGATGTTCACCCTCACCAATGACCGGGGGTCCCAGGCGAGCGTCATGACCTGGGGCGGCATCCTGCAGTCGCTGACACTGCCGGATCGCGAGGGGCGGATGGCGGAGGTCGTCCTCGGCCTCGATAGCCTGGCCGACTATGTCGAGCGGTCGCGCAACTTCGGCGCCACCGTCGGTCGCTACGCCGGACGGATCGCCAACGGGCGGCTCGAACTGGACGGCCGCGAGGTCCAGCTCGACGTCGGCTCGGGCCCGCACTCCAGTCACGGCGGCCCCGTCGGTTTCGCCAAACGCAACTGGACGGGCCGTCCCGACGTGACCGACGACGGACCGGGCGTAGTCCTGACCCTGGTCAGCGCCGACGGCGACCAGGGCTTCCCCGGGCGGCTGACGATCTCGGTCACATATCGGCTGACGCACGACGACCGGTTGACGATCGACTATCTGGCCCTGACGGATCGGGCGACGGTGCTGAACCCGACCAACCACTCCTACTTCAACCTGTCGGGCGACCCGGAGCGGTTGATCCTTGACCACGAGCTGCAGATCGAGGCCGACGCCTTCGCCGCCTATGCGCCGGACAAGATCGTCACCGGAGACCTGGCGCCGGTGGCGGGCACGCCGTTCGACTTCCGCACGCCCAAACCGATCGGCCGGGACCTGTTCGAGGTGAACGATCAGCTGCGCATCGGCGGCGGCTACGACCACAGTTTCGCGGTTCGGGGCCAGGGCCTGCGCCGCGCCGGGCGGCTATCGGAGGCTTTTAGCGGTCGGGCGCTCGAGGTCTGGACGACCGAGCCGGCGCTGCATGTCTATACGGCGAACACGGTCGAACTGGTCGGGCGCGGCGGGGCCGCCTATCGCCCGCACTGCGGCGTGGCGCTGGAGACCCAGCACTATCAGAACAGCCCCAACCGGCCGGGCTTCCCCTCGACCGTCCTGAGGCCGGGCGAGACCTTCCGGTCGCGGACCGAGTACCGGTTCAGCGTGAGTTAGCACCCTCTCCCCTTGTTCGAGAGGGAGAGCGCGCACGACGGCGCAGCCGTCGTTCTGGCGCGGTCGGGTGAGGGGTTTTACCGGCGGTCGGCGTGAGCGAACCGAGCCAGCACCAACCTCTGACGTCAGCGTGACCCCTCATCCGTCAGCCTTCGGCTGCCACCTTCTCCCGCAAGGGGAGAAGGACAGAGAAAAAGGCCCCGGCGTTTCCGCCGAGGCCCTTACTCAGGTCATTCGCGCTCAAGTAGCCCGAAGGGCGGTAGCACAAAAAGAAAGGCCTACGCCTCGTCGGCAGGCTTGTCGGCGGTGCCGGTGACCGGGACCACGGCGCCCTTGGCGGGGCGGACGGTCTGGCGTTCGGCGATACGGGCCGACTTACCGCGACGGTCGCGCAGGTAGTACAGCTTGGCGCGCCGGACGACGCCGCGACGCTTGACCTCGATCGACTCGATGTTCGGCGACAGGATCGGGAAGACGCGCTCGACGCCCTCGCCGAAGGAGATTTTGCGGACGGTGAAGTTCTCGTTCACGCCGCCGCCGGCGCGGGCGATGCAGACGCCTTCGAAGGCCTGAACGCGCTCGCGCTCGCCTTCCTTGATCTTGACGTTGACGCGAAGTGTGTCGCCGGGCTGGAAGACCGGGATCGCGCGCACGGCGATCAAACGGGCTTTTTCTTCCGCTTCGAGCGTCTGAAGGATGTTGGCCATGGTTCTATTCTCCTCGGGCTTTGGCGCCCTTTAGCTTTGATTTGGCGGAGGGTTCCGCAGGTCTATTCGCAAGATGAGCGTCCCAGAGATCCGGTCTGCGGTCCTGCGTCGTCTTTTCCCTTTGCTCCTGACGCCAGGCCGCCATCTTGCGATGGTCGCCGGACAACAGGATCTCCGGGATGTCGATCCCCTCGAACGTCCGCGGTCGCGTGTACTGCGGATGCTCCAGAAGACCGTCCTCGAAGCTTTCGGAACTCAGGCTTTCGGCCTGGCCCAGAACGCCGGGGATCAGTCGTACGCACGCCTCGATCACCACCATCGCCGCCGCCTCGCCACCGGCGAGAACCGCGTCTCCGACGGAGACCTCCTCGAACCCCCGGGCGTCGAGCACCCGCTGGTCCACCCCCTCGAACCGGCCGCAGAGAACGACAATGCCGTCCGCCTTGGCCCACTCTTTCACTCGCGCCTGCGTCAGGGGTCGACCGCGTGCGCTCATGTACAAAAGCGGCCGGGGCGACCCTGTCAGGCTGTCTAGAGCCCGGGCCACCACGTCCGCTTTAAGCACCTGTCCGGGGCCGCCACCCGCGGGGGTGTCGTCCAGGAAGCCGCGCTTATCTTCGGAAAAGTCGCGAATGTCCACCGTTTCCAGCGACCACAGCCCCTTCTCGCGCCAGGCGGTGCCGATCAACGACACGCCGAGTGCGCCCGGAAAGGCCTCGGGGAACATGGTCAGGACGGTGGCGGTAAAGGGCATTCTCGCGATCTAGCGCGCTCTGGCCCGCTCGTCTCCTCCCTGTCGCGCAGCGGCGGGGAGGCGGCTCGGAGGCGAAGCCGGAGAGACGGAGGGGTTCTGGCCGCACGAAGACCCCCTCCGTCAGCTTGCCAAGCGCTCGCCGACACCTCCCCATCCCTCCGGGACGGGGAGGAGACGATCACTGCGTCGGTCGCCCGCCTCCGGCCGCGATCCAGGCGTCCACCCGCTCCTCCAGGATGTCCAGCGGAACGCCGCCGCCGCCCAGGACCACCGCGTGGAAGTCGCGCACGTCGAAGCGGTCGCCCAGCGCGGTCTCAGCCCTCGCCCGCAGCTCCAGGATCTTCAGTTGACCAATCTTGTAGCTGGTCGCCTGGCCCGGATTGGTGATGTAGCGCTCGACCTCCTTGACGATGTCGCGCTCCGACACGAGCGTGTTCTGCTGGAAATATTCGATCGCCTGCTCGCGGGTCCAGCGCTTGGAATGCAGGCCGGTGTCCGTCACCAGACGCGCGGCGCGCCAGATCTCGAGCGAGAGCCGGCCGAAGTCCGAATAGGGGTCCTGATAGAAGCCCATCTCCTTGCCGAGCCGCTCGGTGTAGAGGCCCCAGCCTTCCGAATAGGCGCCGTAACCGCCGAAGCGACGGAAGCGCGGCAGGCCCTCGATCTCCTGGGCGAAGGCGATCTGGAAATGGTGGCCCGGCGCGCCCTCGTGGTAGCTGATGCCCTCGACCTGGGGCTTCAGCACCTGGGTCATGTCAGCCAGGTTGACGTAGTATATGCCCGGGCGCGACCCGTCCGGCGCCGGGCGGTTGTAGAAGGCGACCGAGGCCGTCTCCTGACGCCAGGCCTCGACCGCGCGGACCTCCAGCGGAGCCCGGGGCAGGGTGTGGAAGAAGCGCGGCGCCGCCTCCATCGCATCCGCCACCGCCGCCCGCGCATCGACCAGATAGGCTTCGCGGCCCGCCTCGGTGTTCGGATACTGGAAGCGCGGATCCGTCTTGATGTAGGCGAAGAACGCCTGAAGCGTGCCGTCGAAGCCGACCGCCGTCTTGATCGCCTCCATCTCGGTCTGGATGCGCGCGACCTCGGACAGGCCGATGTCGTGGATCTGGTCGGGCGTCAGGTCTGTGGTGGTCGAGTTCCGGACCCGCTCGGCATAGTAGGCGTCGCCGTCGGGCAGGCGCCAGACGCCTTCGTTGGACGTCGCCAGAGGCTGAACTTCCGCCAGGGTCGTCAGGATCTGCTCATAGCCGCGACGGAACGGACCGGTCAGGGCCTCGCGAGCCGCGGCCAGCAGGGTCGCCTTTTCCTCGGGCGAGGCGTCGAGCGCATCCACCTTCTTCTGGAAATCGGCCCAGACCGGGTTGTCGGCCGCGTCGTCGAACGGCGCGCCGGAGATCACGTTGCGGGTATCGGCGATGGTGATCGGGAAGACGAAGGTCGGCGAGACGAAGCCGGCCTGGGCACGGCGCGTCACGTCGGCGGAGATCTCGCCCATGACCCGCTCGACCTCCACCAGCCGGGCGACGTAGGCGCGGGCGTCCTCGGCGGTGTCGATCCGGTGGTTGTTGATCATGAAGACCGGGATGCCGGTCGCCGGATTGCCGTTGGCGGCGAAGATGTAGTCGTGGTCGCTGAACCGCGCGCCCGAGACCTGGCGCTCCACTCCGTTCTCGAACATCCGCCACGACAGCTGGCTCTGCGGGCTCAGGGCGTCGAAGTCGTGTTCGGCCTTCATCCGCGCCAACTGGGCTTCGGCCAGGGCGACGGAGCGGACCTCGGCGTCGGGGGTGTACTCGTCCAGCCGGTCGTAGGCTGTTTTCATGCCCAGAGAGGTCATCTGCTGGGGGCTCAGAGCGATGCGTTCGCCGTAGGCGGCCTCGAAGAAGGCGGCCAGCGAAGCGTCTGCTTCAGCCGTCGCAGCCGCCTGGGTCGTCACGCCGGCCGGCACCGGAGCGAGGGCCGCCGTTCCCAACCCCGCCGCGACAATCAGGCTGAAACTGGCGCAAGAAACGAGAAGACGACGCATAGGGAACTCCGTGAACTGTTCGTTCAGCGACCGTCCCCGATGCGTTGCCGGTATGCAAGGGCGACCAGCGTCGCGCCTCGATCAGGCCTTCGCCGCGATGCCCGTCTCGGCGAGCCATTCCAGGATCTTGCCCTTGGGCATGGCGCCGACCTTGAGCGAGGTCATCTGGCCGTCCTTGAACAGCATCAGGGTCGGGATGCCCTTCACGCCCAGTTTGGACGGTGTCAGCGGGCTGTCGTCGATGTTGATCTTGGCGATGGTGACCTGGCCGCCGAGCTCGTCGGAGATCTGTTCCAGGGCCGGGCCGATCTGCTTGCAGGGGCCGCACCACTCCGCCCAGAAGTCCACCAGCACGGGGGTGGACGATTTCAGGACGTCGGTGTCGAAGCTCTCGTCGGTGACCTTGACCGTGGCCATATCAAATCTCTCTTCCTTGGGGGCTACCGGCCGTTCGGCCTACTTGAGCCCATGATGTTGGTCGAGATGTGGGGCGATTCTGGGGAAAATCAACGGAGGCCCACGCGGTCTGATCTACTCGGCGTAAATCATCTTGCGGGTCATGCCACCGTCTACCGTCAGGACCTGGCCGGTAACGAAGCCGGCCCCCGCCAGATAAAGGACGGCGCCCGCGATGTCGTCGGGGCGGCCAACGCGGCCGACCGGGTGCTGCGCGTGGTCGATGGGCCGGAGGTCCTGTTCGTCGGAAATCCAGCCCGGCGCGATGGCGTTGACCCGCACTTTCGGCCCGAGGGTGATCGCCATGGCATGGGTCAGGGCAACCATGGCGCCCTTGGAGGCGGCATAGGCCTCGGTGTTCGGCTCGGACATGAAGGCGCGCGTCGAGACCATGTGGATGATGGCGCCGTCGTCGCCCAGCAGGGGAATGGCCGCGCGGCTCATGAGGAAGGCGCCGGTCAGGTGGCTGTCGGTGACCTTGCGCCAGTCGGCCAGCGACAGCTCGGCCATCGGGCCGCGATCCGGCCCGGCGATGCCCGCATTGTTGATCAGAAGGTTCAGGGCGTCCCACCCCAGCTCGGCGAAAGCGGCCTGTACCGAAGCCTCGTCGCCGACGTCGCAGATCACGGACCGGGTGTTCTCCGGACCCGGCTTCAGATCGAAGGCGGCCACGGTCCAGCCGTCGGCGATCAGGGCCTGGCAGATTCCCCGCCCGATCAGGCCCGCGGCTCCGGTGACGATGGCTGTCTTCATGCGGACCTCAAGGGATGAGCGGTCGATCCGGTTCCGGCGACCCTCAGGCAAGGAAACGCTTCCAGACCCACAGCCCGAACATGATGACCGGAATGATCATCAGGATCTGATTGATGCGGATATCCCAACGCACGGTCGGCAGTTCGTGAGGAGGATAGCGAAGCGGCCATCGCTTGCTCTCGATGGCCTCGGCGAGCATGTCAGGCGTGATTGGGACTCGTACCACGCGCCTGTAGGGCGGCTTGAAGAACAGCCCGCCGAAGTTCGAGCCCTCTTCGCCGTGATGGAAATACCAGCGGTAGCCGTCGTCATCGACGCCAAAACGCGCGCCGAACGCGTCCATGAAATCCGAGGCGTCATCGCCAGCGATGCCGCAAACTTCGAATAGGTCCGCATTGCCGTTGGCGGGCAGTGGTCCGTGCCAGAAGTCCTCGAACCACTTTGCGAGTTGAAGACGCGCGTCGGTCACAGCAAGCCCGCCAGCGCCTCATCCATCAGCCCCTGCGGCACCGGCATCAGCTTCGGCCCATCGGTCCACACAAGCGCCGCCTCCACCGGGCGATCCGGATAAAGCCGGGCCAGCACCGCGACATAGGTCGCCATCTGGGCGACGTAGGCGGGGTCGGCGGCCTCGATGCGGTCGGGGGCGGGGCGGTTGGTCTTGTAGTCGACGACGAGGACCCGGTCGGGCGTCACCACCAGCCGGTCGATGCGGCCGTTGATGACGACGCCGGGGTGCAGCGTCTCGGCGCCGCCGGTCAGGGCGATCTCGGCGCGGGAGCCGGGACCGAAGACGGCGTTGAAGCGGGCGTCGTCGAGCACGCGGAAGGCGGCATCGATCATCTCGGCGCGCTGGGCGTCGGACAGGTCGCGCTCCTTCGCCAGCAGTCGGGCGGCGGCCCCGGTGCGGTCGGCGGCGCCGATCTCGGGCAGGCGTTCGAGCAGCAGGTGGATCAGGTCGCCGCGCCGGAAGCGGCCCAATGCGGCCCCCTCCCCGGTCGATGTGACGGCCAGAGGCGACGGGGCGGCGATGCGTTTGGCGCCCTCCATCTGCGACGGGGAGACGTAGCGCGCCGACGGATCGACCGGCGGCATCGTCCGCGCCCAGGCGGGAACAACGGCGCCCGGGAAGGGCACGACCCGCGAGGTCGCCATCGCGACCGGATCGACGCCATAGCGGCGGCGACTATGGCCGATGTCGCGGACCTGTCCGCCGAGGCGTTCGAAGGTCTCGGTCAGGACGGCCCACCAACTGCCGTCCTCATAGCCCTGTTTCGACCGACCCGAGCCGCGCCCCAGGATGACGATCCGGTCGCGGGCGCGCGTCAGGGCGACGTAGAGAAGCCGCAAGGTCTCGTCGTCGACGCGCTGCTGGCGGACGGCGCGGGCGTCGGCCGAGGCCTCGCAATCCTCCTTCTCCGAGCCCGGGCACATCAGCCAGGCCTCGGGGCCATCGGCCAGTTCGACCGGCATCAGGGTCGGTCCCTGGGCCTTCGCCCGCGCCGTGGTGTCGGGCAGGATCACCACCGGCGCCTCCAGCCCCTTGGCGCCGTGGACGGTCATGACGCGGACCTCCCCGCGCGCGCCCTCCAGCTCGCGCTTCACCTCGACGTCGGCGGCCTCCAGCATCGACAGGGCGGTCTCCAGATCGAGGCCGCCGCGCTGTTCGGCCGCCAGCACCTGGTTCAGCGTCTCGTCGATGGCCTCCTCCGCCTCGCGACCGAGGCGGGACAGGATGCGGGCGCGACCCGAGCGGCCGGTCTCGTCGACCCGGTTGAGCAGGGCGGCGAAGAAGGCGAAAGGATCGCGGCCGCGCTGGGAGAGGACGAAGGCCAGCAGGTCTCGGGCGCGGACCCATTCCGGCCGTTCCGGAGCGCGCCGTTGCAGGACAGGCCACAGCCGCCCCCTGCGGTGCTCGGCGCCCGCGAGGTCGAACAGACTGTCCTCGTCCAGGTCGCAGAAGGGGCTGCGCAGGATGCCGGCGAGGCTGAGGTCGTCGTCGGGAAAGAGGGCGAACCGGGCCACGGCGATCAGGTCGTCGAAGGCGATGTGCGATGACAGCTTCAGCCGGTCGGCGCCGGCCACGGGCACGCCCGCCGCCTTCAGGGCGCGGATGATCTCCTCGAAGGTCGCGTCGCGGCGGCGGACGAGAATCAGGAAGTCTCCGTAGCCGGAGGGACGCAGGGCGCGGGTCTTGCGGTCCTGAACGGCCACGCCGGTCTCGACCTGGCGTCTGATTTCGCGGGCGAGGTCGGCGGCCATCCGTTTGCGGGCACCCTGGACCGGCTCCTGATCGACGGGGTCGTCCCAGGCGTCGCGCTCGGGCGGCTTCTCGTCCTCATATATGGGCCAGAGGTCGATACAGCCCTGGTCGTCGGCGCGCATGGCCTTGTGGGCGGGGATGGCGCCGACCTGTTCGCCGACGAGGGCGCGGGTGCGTTCGGGGCCTTCGAACACGGCGTCGACGAAGCCCAGCACCTCCGGCGTCGAGCGGAAGGAGGTCGCGAGTTCGACGCCCGTGTAGGCGAAGCCGGCGCCGCGAACGAGCGTCTCATACGACTGGGCCTCGCGATTCAGCCGCTCCGGCCGGGCGCCCTGGAAGGAGTAGATCGACTGTTTCTCGTCGCCGACGGCGAAGACGGTGCGCTCGACCTTGCCGGCCCCGAAACGACGCGATCCGGCGCCGGAGAAGAAGCCCTCGGTCAGGGCGCGGATGATGTCCCACTGTTCCGGGGCGGTGTCCTGGGCCTCGTCGATCAGGACGTGTTCGACCCCGCCGTCGAGCTTGTAGAGGACCCAGGCGGCATTGGCGCGGACGGTCAGCAGCTCGACCGTGCGGGCGACGAGGTCGCCGAAATCGAGGGCGCCGCGACGGGCCTTGGCCTGGTCATAGAGGGCGCCGTGGGCCTGGGCCAGGGTCAGGACGTGGACGGTGTCCTCGGCGACGCGGGCCTTGCGGACCTGGCCGAGCGTGGCGACCACCTTGTCCTGCAGGGCCGTCAACCAGTCGCGGGCGCGGGCGGGCGCCGATTTGGTCGCCATCGACTTTCGCGGCGCGCCCGAGGTCAGGAAGACCGAGGCCACCTCGGGGAAGGTCCAGTCGGCGGCGTACATGCGGTCGGCGCAGCCCTGGTCCGTGACCGAGCCGGTAGACATCAGTTCGGCGATCTCCAGCCAGTCACCCCGGTCGAGGAAGCGCATGAAGTCGGACTGGATCGACGCCACGTCGCTGTCGGGATCAGCGCCGACGAGGGCGTAGGGGCTGATCGTGGGGTCGGCGGCGATGCGGGCGACATAGTCGATCAGCCGGGCGCGGTCCTGTTCAATGCGGGCCAGCAGGCTCTCGAAACTGGCCCAGTCGAGCTCGACGGCGAAATGGGCATAGGCGCGGCCGATGCGGCCGTCGGCGTCGGAAAGCGCGGCGCGGGCCAGGTCCTCTCGGGCGCCGTGGGACAGGGCGATGGCGGCCTGATCCTCCAGCACGGTGAAGCCGGGGGTGACCCCGGCTTCGAGCGGGAAACGGCGCAGCAGCTTTTCGCAGAAGGCGTGCAGGGTCTGGATCTTCAGCCCGCCGGGGGTGTCGAGCGCCTTGGCGAAGAGGTTGCGCGCCTTGGAAAGTTCGTCGGGTGACAGCGTGGCCCTGATCTGACCGCCAAGGTCGGCGAGCGAGTCTTCCAGCTCTTCATCACCCATGACCGCCCAGTCGCCGAGGCGCTGGAACAGCCGCGCCTGCATCTCGGCGGCGGCGGCCTTGGTGTAGGTGACGCACAGGATCTCGCCGGGCTGAACCTCCTCCAGCAGCAGCCGGGCCACGCGGTCGACAAGGGTCGAGGTCTTGCCCGAGCCGGCGTTGGCGGTGACGAAGACCGACTGGCGCGGGTTCGCCGCCGCGATCTGGGCGGGGTCGGGCAGGATGCGGATGGAGCTGTCAGGGCCGCTCATTCAGCGTCTCCGTCAGCGCCGGCGACCGCCCATTCCCAGACGCGGGCGAGGTGATCGTAGTTGCCGCCGAAATTGCCCATGAACTGGGGCGCGACCCAGCTGAGATAGGGGGTGGTCTGGTCGTCAAAGCGGGCGACGCGGGCCTTCAGTCCGGCCAGAGCCGCCATCGACAGGTCGGAGGCCTCGGCGCCCTGGGCGCGCACCGCCGCTTCTCCGGGGACCTTCCTGCCGACGACGCGGACATAGGTCAGCTCCTCGGGCCCGACGGGGCCGGAGGTCTTGAGGCCGGCCTCGGCCAGGATGGCGCCGGTCAGGGTCAGCTGGGGGGCGAAGCCGGACTTGACCTGTTTGGCCGAGGGTGCGGCCCCGGTCTTGAAGTCGAGGATGGCCGCGCCGGTCGAGGACAGTTCGATCCGGTCCGCCTTGGCCGTCAGGGTAAACGGACCGGCGGGGGCGTCGAAGGTCATCTGCACCTCCTCCTCGACGCGGATCTCGATGCCGCGCGCGCGGCGGCGCATCTCGAACCCGGCCAGCCAGCGGGCGCAGTTGCGGGCCAGAGGACCCTCGCGCGCCATGGCGGCGTCCTCGAAGCCGTGGTGGGTCAGCTCCTCGTGCAGCAGGGTTGCGATCTCGGCCTCGCAGTCGTCTGGCAGTAAGGCGGGCCAGCTGAGCGTCAGCCGCTCGACCGCCTTGTGGACGGCCTGGCCGCGCGCCAGGGCCTCGGCGGACTGACCCGGCCGGTCGAGCTGACGCAGGTTCAGGACGTAGCGGGCATAGACGGCGTAGGGATCCCGCACCCAGCGTTCAACGCCGGTGACGGGGAGCTGACGCGGGCGGCGGTCGACGGGGGGTTTGGGCGCGGGGCGTTTCGCCAGCCCGCCCTGACCGGCCACCGGCGCGTCGAGGGCGCGGGCGGCGGAGAGGGCTTCGGAGGGGCGGTCGATCTCCACCCCGGCGCCGCGTGTGAGCATGTCCAGCCGCCACAGCCAGCGGGAGCGGACGGCGGGCTGGCCGCCGCGGCGTTCGGAATGGACGAGGATGGCCTCCGGGGCGCAGGCGGCCTGGACGAAATCCTGGGCCGTCTGGCCGACGCGACGCTCGGGCGGGGGCAGGCCGAGGGTCTTCCTCATCGGCCGCGACAGGAAGGGATCGATCGGCGCGCCCTGGGGCCAGACACCCTCCTCCAGCCCGGCCAGGATCATCCGGTCGGCCCTGACCAGACGCGCCTCGATGGCGCCGAGGATGCGAAGGGAAGGATGGGTCGCGCCGCCGGTGCGGACCGTGACGTCGTGCAGCAAGGAGGCGACCAGTTCGGCGAAGTCGTTGGCGCTGACGGCGCCGAGCGACGCGCCGCCCTCGATCAGTTGCGACAGCAGGGAGGCCGCCGCCTCTCCGTCCGGCCCGGCCCAGACGTCGACGCCGGCGAGGGCCTCGACGAGGGCGGTGAGGTTGCGGGCGGCCTGGTCGAGCGAAGCCGCACGACCGAGGGCGGCGGCAGCGGCGAGGGCCTGAAGCCGGCCGGCGAGCGCGGTCGCCTCCGCGACGCGGACGAGAGTCGTTTCGGAGGGCGGCTGACCGTCGCGGCGGGGTTCGGCGGCCTGGGTCAGGCGGGTCTCGATCCGGGTCCAGTCGCGGGTGCGGGGGCCGCGGAAGGCGACCTTCTCCAGCTCGGCGGCGGCGTGGGGCGTTGCCTCGGGCAGGATCGTCAGGGCGTGCTTGATCAGGGCCAGCACGGTCTGGGGCTTCAGCGGATCGGCCATGAAGCGGGCGGCCAGATCGACGAGAACGCCGACGGGCATCTGGTCCAGCGTCGCGCCGGAGGAACTGTCGGCGACGACGCCCCAGCGCTCCAGCCGGGCGGCGACGCGACGGCCCAGGGCGAGATCCGGAGTGACGAGGGCGCAGGTCCGGGCCTTCCCGTCGGGATCGGGGGTCTCGAGCGTCTCGCGCATGATCAGGGCGATGGTCGCGGCGGCGTCCTCCTCGGTGCGGGTCGCGACGACGGACAGGCCTTCGAGGCCGAGGGCGATGGGGTCGGCGGCCTGCCCGGCATCGGCAGCGTCGGCGCGCAGCCGGGCGATCTCGGCGCGCCAGTCGGCGGTGGCCTCGGCGGGACGCAGGGCCTCGTTGATCAGTCGCTGGCGGGCGAGGCCTCGCGCCTCGACGGCGGGCACGACCGGGCGGAGGAACCAGGGACGGACGTCGGCGCGGTCGGCGCCGGCGCGGTCGGCGCCGGCGCGTTCGAGGAACCGTTTCAGCGCGCTCTGCGGATGCTGTTCCTCAATGGCGTCCCAGGCGGCTTCGCTGAGGTCACGGTCGAGGCCGGGGAGGACGACGCAGCCCTGCGGTGCCCTGGCGACGGCGATCAGGACGTCGGCGGCGGCCTTGACCGTGCCGGTCGAACCGGCGGCGATCACCGGTCCTTGCGGCGGATGGCTGTCCCAGCGCTCGGCCAGGAGGCGCAGCAGTTTCGTCCGCCGCCACGAGGCGTCGACGCGGCCGAGTTCGGCCAGGCGCTGCGGCCAGGCCTCGACGGCGAGACCGAGGAACTGCGCGGACTGACGCCAGTGCTCGGCGAAGTCCTCCTCGACGAGGGTGGCGATGCGCTCGGGCGCCTCGACCTCCTCGATGTGGCAGGAATCGAGGAAGGCACCGAGGCTGTCAGCCAGTTCCAGCGCGCGCATCGGCGACAGCGCAGCATCGTGATGCTCGACCATCAGCCGCGCCATCTCGAACCGGCGCGTCAGGGGGGCGATGGCGGGCGGCAGGTCGAGACCCAGTTCGCCGGGGGTGAACGGCGGCTCGTCCTCCTCCAGGTCGCCGAGCGGGCGGACCTGAGGCAGGAGGACGGGGCGGTCGCCGCTCAGGGTCGAAAGGGCGCTGGTGAAGGCCCGCGCCGCCCGGCGATTGGGCAGGAGGATGGTGGCGTCGGACAGGGTCTCCGGCGCCTGGTCGCCCAGCCAGTCGAGCACGCCGGCCGCCAGGTCTTCGAGAAAGGGTCGGTGGGCGGGGATGGCGAACCAGCGCGGGTCCGCCTTGCCGCCGTCTCCCGGGAAGGGATCAAAGGCTGCCGTCACTCCGCGAGCCTGGCCTCGGCCTCGTCGCGCGCCTGAGGGTCGCCGACGTGCATCCAGTCGCCGTCGAGGACGCAGCCGTAGAGCCGGCCGGCTGCCGCCGAGGCGCGCCACAGGGGGCTCAGCGAGAACGGTCCGTCCGGTCCGCCGTCGGCATAGTCCGGTCGGGTGATGTGGACGCCCATATAGGCGAAAGGCGCGGTTGCCGCCTCGCCCCGGAAGGTCAGGCGGCCGTCGTCAGCGAGGAAGAAATCGCCGTCGCCCTCGAAGCCGATCGCGCCCTCGCGGATGGCAAGCAGGAGACAGGCGTCCATCTTTACCGGGTCCCACAGACGGACCAGTGCGTCGACCCAGGGGGCGGCGCCGCGATCGGTCCAGACGCTGTCTATGTTGGCCACGAAGACGGGATCGTCACCGAGCAGGGGATGGGCCTTCTTCAGACCGCCGCCGGTCTCGAGCAGCTCGGTGCGCTCGTCGGAAATGACGATCCCGGGGCCGCGTCCGCGCGCGGCCAGATGCGCCTCCAGCCGGTCGGCAAACCAGTGGACATTGACCACCGCCGTTTCGACGCCCGCGTCGGCCAGCCGGTCCAGGACGTGGTCTATCAGGGCCCGGCCGCCGACCTCGACGAGGGCCTTGGGCCGGTCATCGGTCAGGGGCCGCATGCGCGTGCCGAGGCCGGCGGCGAGGACCATGGCTGTCTTCGGAGTCGTCATGCGCGCAGCTCCGCAGGGACGTATCTGTCGAACCACCTGGCGACGCCTTCGAGGCCAGGCTGGGTCAGGTTGGCGTTCAGGTGGGCCCACATGCGCGGCATGAAGGCCGCGTAGCGCGGCTTGCCGTCGCGCACGATCAGCCGTGCGAAGATGCCGAGGATGCGGGCCTCGTTCAGGGCCGCAAGCCCGGCGTAGGCGCGCAGGAAGCCGGGGCGGTCGGCGACCTCGGCCATCTCGAAATACCGCTCCAGAGCCTCGGCCTCGAGGGACGGCGACACATCGCGGCGGGCGTCCTGCAACAGGGAATGCAGGTCCCACGACGGGTGGGCCCGCACCGCGTCCTGGAAGTCGATCATGCCGACGCGGGCCGGGCCTTCGCGCTCGGGCAACCAGATCAGGTTCTCGGCGTGATAGTCGCGGTGGGCCAGCACCGAGGCCCCGGCCTCCCCCTCGGCGACGATGGGCGCCCAGGCGGCGTGCCAGTCCGCGATGGCGGCGTCGTCGAAGCGTAGTTCTGTCTTCAGCTTGGGCGCCCATTCGACGAACAGATCGGCCCCGCCCTGCAGCGCGGTCTGGTCGTAGACCTGCAGCGGCCATGCACCCGCCGCGCCGGTCAGGATCGGCGGCGTCGGCGCAGCATGCAGTTCGGCCAGGGCGTCGACGGCGGCGAGGTAGAGGGGCGTCTCGTCCTGACCGGCCTCGATCACGCGGGCGAACAGGTCGTCGCCGAAATCCTCGAGTACGGCGAGACCCGCAGCGGCGTCGAGCGCGACGATGGCCGGGGCCGACAGCCCGACCGAACGCAGGTGGGAGGCGACCGCGGCGAAGGCCTCGATCCGGCCGGCGGACAGGCGGGCGATGGCGTTCCAGCCCTCGGCCTTGCGACGCTCGGGCGACCAGGAGGGATCGGCCGGCGGGCTCTCTGCCGCCGCGACCTGATCCATCAGTATCAGGCCAGGTCCGTTAGCGGGGGTCAGCCGCTCATAACGGCGCGTCGAGGCGTCGCCGGGCAGGGGCGCCCGGCGCGCGTCGGCGAGGCCGACCCCGGTCAGGAAGGCGACCCGCTGGGTTTCTCTATCGGTCAGGTCAGACATTCAGGTTCTTTGACAGGCTTTCGACGACGTCATTGATCTTCTCTGCCCACGCCCCTGCGCCTGAAACGGTCGCATGCCGTCCCTCGCCGCGTTCTTCCAGGGTGATGGCCAGGCGGTCGGGCCCCAGGGCGCGAGCAGGATTGTCGCCCAGTCGTTCGGGCCATTCGATCAGGGCAGCGCCGATGTCGAGCGCCTCGTCGAGGCCGATCTCGAACGCCTCTTCGGGGCGGGTCAGGCGGTAGAGGTCGAAATGGGCGACGGGCGGGTCGGTCTCGTAGAACTGGACCAGGGTGAAGGTCGGCGAAGGCACGTCCTCGTCCTCGCCGGCCAGCGCCCGGATCAGGCCCCGGGCCAGGGTCGATTTGCCCATGCCGAGCGGGCCGTAGAGCAGGACGGCCTCGCCGGGCTCGAGACGCGGTGCCACAGCGCGCCCGAGCGCCGTGGTCGCCTCCGCATCGGCCAGATCGATCCCGACCATCAGGCGAAGTCCGCGTCGGGCTGGCCGGGCAGAACCCGCTCAACGAAGGCCTTCAGCGCATAGGTCGCACGGGGCGCGTCGATATCGAGACGGGTCGGCGGGATCGGCTTGCCGACGCTGAGGCGGAAGGGCTTCTTCCGCTTGTTCAGCAGCTCGTGGAACAGGGTGATGTCCCGCAGCTCCGGCGACACCCGATTGAACAGGTGGAACAGGGTCGAATAGGGGCCGCTGACATGGATCGGAATGATCGGTGCGTTGTATTTCCGCGCCAGTGACGTCGCGGTCGATGCCCACTCCGGGTCGGTCAGCTGTCCTTCTTTTCCCACGCGGGAAATCCGTCCTGCAGGGAACATGACCACGCAGCGTTCCGCCTCGAAGGCGGCCTTGGCGGCGTCCAGGGTGACGCGGGTCTTCGCCCGCGTGCGTTTGTCGACCACCCATTCGACCGGGATAAGGACCTCGTCCAGCCGGGGCGAGACGCGGACGGCGTCTGCGTTCGCGAAGTAGATCGCGTCGGATCGGCGGCGTTTGATGGCATCGTAGACGGCGATTCCGTCGGCGATCCCGGTCGGATGGTTGCAGACAACGATGCAGCGGCCGGTGGCCGGCAGCCGATCGAGGTTCAAGCACGACACCTTCAGGTCCAGCAGGTTCGACACATGGTCCAGCGCCGCCTGTCCCGACAGGGGCGTGATGGCGTCGGCCATGTCCCGCGCCTGGCCGTAGCCGAGGATCGAGTAAAACACCGGGCGAACCACTGGCCAGAAGATCGACCCCGTCAGCTGCGGCGCCCGCTCGGCGATCAGGACGTCGACGACGTGATCCGACCGTTGCGCGGGGACGGCGGCAGGCTCGGTCATGGCGGGCGGCGAAGCGATCATCCGCGCCCCTTGTCGCCTCTGGCAGGAACACAGGCAAGCGTGTCCGCCCTTCCCGTGCACCCCGGCCAAGGCCTGGGTCCAGATCGAGGACACGAGGGATTGGGCTTGCGAGGGCGACTTGACCAGAGTCCTGCCTTTTCCATCTGGACCCCGGCCTTGGCCGGGGTGCACGGTGGGGAAATACCGAGGGGCTCCCATGAAGTTCAGCATTTCCACCGCCGTGCTAGCGGTCGCATTGTCGACCGCGCCGATGACAGCCTCGGCCCAGCAGGCGTCGCCTCCCGGCGCCGCCGTGGCTGCCTTGCCCGGCGGTCTGTCGATGCGGGCCCTGGCCATGATGGACCGGGTCTCGGACCCGCGCCTGTCTCCGGACGGGCGACGCGTGCTCTATTCCGTCCGTTCGACCGACTGGGACGGCAACAGGGGCGTCAGCGCCCTGTGGGTCGCGGACGTCAGCGGCGGGGAGCCGCGCAAGCTGGCCGTCTCGACCGGCGGCGCCTCGACCGGGCGGTGGGCAGTCGATGGTCAGGCGATCTATTTCCTGTCGGCGCGCGGCGGATCGAACCAGGTCTGGCGCGCGGACGTCGAGGGCAATGCGGCGGTGCAGGTCACGACCTATCCGGTCGATATCATCGCCTTCAAGGTCTCGCCGGATGGACGGAATCTGATCCTGTCACTGCCGATCTTCATCGATTGCGACACCCTCCAGTGCACGAAGGACCGGATCGACGCGGACAATCGCTCGCCCTCGACCGTCACCGGCTATGACCGGATGCCGCTGCGTCAGTTCGATCACTGGAACGATGGACGACGCCAACATCTGTTCGTCCAGCCCCTGAACGGCTCGGGCCTCGCCGAAGGGACGCCGCGCGACCTGATGGCCGGGATCGACGCCGACACCCCGTCACAGCCTCAGGGCGACGAAGGCGAGTTCGCCATTTCGCCGGACGGCCGCAACGTCGTCTATTCGACCCAATCGACCCCATCGGTCGAAGCCTTCACCAACGACACCAACCTGTACAGTGTCTCCGTCGCGGGCGGCACCACCGAAATCCTGAGCGGCGTCAACGAGGCGCCGGATTTCGCCCCCGCCTTCTCTCCCGACGGCCGCCGTCTGGCGTGGCTGGCCGGTCGGCGCGAGAATGTCGGCGGAGACCAGGCCCGAGTGATGCTGGCGGAGGCCGACGGCTCGAACCCGAGGGTTCTGGTCGAGGACTGGGACAGGGGTCCCGGCTCCCTGTCCTGGAGTTCGGACGGCCGCAGCCTGCTGACCACCGCGTCCGATGACGGTCAGAACCGGCTGTTCCGCATCGACGCCCGCTCGGGCGAGATCACGCCTCTGACCGGACGGGGCGCGATCTCCGGCGTGGAGAGCCGCGCCGGCGTCCTCGTCTACGCCCGCGACGGCTTCGACGCCCCGACCCAGATCATGACCGGCGTCGGCGACGACGCCCGCACCCTGACCACCCATAACGTCGAGGCGATGGCCGCCCTGGACCTGCCGGAGGGCGAGGCCTTCACCTTCGCCGGCTGGAACGGCGAGGACGTGAGCGGCTGGGTGTTCAAACCCGTCGGCTATGTCGAGGGCCGGACCTATCCGGCCGTCTATCTCATCCACGGCGGGCCCAAGTCACCCTGGACCGAGAGCTGGTCGTATCGCTGGAACCCGCAGATCTACACCTCGGCCGGATATGCCGTGGTCATGGTCAATTTCCACGGTTCGCCCGGCTACGGCCAGGCGTTCACCGACGCCATCAACGACCACTGGGGCGATCGGCCGCTGGAGGATCTGCAGAAAGGTTGGGCCGCCGCGCTGTCCGCCAACAGCTTCATCGACGGCGACCGGGCCTGCGCGCTCGGCGCCTCCTACGGCGGCTATATGGTCAATCTGATCGCCGGGAAGTGGAACGGGCCGTGGCGCTGCCTGGTCAACCATGCGGGCGTCTTCGATGTGCCCCAGCTGATGAACGCCATGGATCTGGGCAACTTCATCTGGGAGTTCGGCGGACCGTCGTGGGAGCGGATGGACCTGTACCGCGAGTTCTCGCCGGGTGATTTCGCGGGCGACTGGACCAAGCCCATGCTGGTTCTGCACGGCTCGCGCGATTTCCGGGTGCCGATCGACCAGGGCCTGGCGACCTTCTCGGCCCTGCAGCGTCAGGGCATCCCAAGCCGGTTCGTCCAGATTCCCGACGAGAACCACTGGGTGCTGAAGCCGCGCAACTACGTCGATTGGCAGAGGGAAATTCTCGACTGGACCGCGCGCTGGACGGCGCCGACGCCGTAATCTGAGGACCGCTTCCTCCCGACTTCCCCCGGTGCTACGCCAGCGCCAACGAAGTCCCAGGAGCCGTCCGATGCGTCACCGTTCCCTGCTTTCCGCCTGCGCCGCACTGGCGATGCTGACCGCCCTGCCCGCCCTCGCCGAGGCGCCCGCCGCGCCGACGGCTCAGGCGGCCGAGCGCGCCTTCACCTATACCGACATGCTGAACGCCAACCGGCTGTCGGACCCGCGTGTGTCGCCTGACGGCCGGCACGTCGTCTACAATGTGCGCGCCACGGACATGGAGGCCAACCGCGGCGTCTCCAGCCTGATGATCCAGAACCTCGACGGCGAGAGCGAGCCGCGTCGCCTGGCCATCTCCGACGACGGCGCCAACACCGCCCGCTGGGGTTCGGACGGCGGCCTGTACTTCCTCTCGGGCCGTTCGGGGTCCAGCCAGGTCTGGAAGACAGACTCGACCGGCGCTACGGCGACCCAGGTCACCGACCTGCCGCTGGACGTCAACGCCTATCGCCTCAGCCCCGACGCCTCGAAGGTCGTGGTGTCCCTGGCCGTCTATCCGACCTGCGACGACCTCGCCTGCTCGGTCGCGCGCGGCACGGAAGCCGCCGCCCGCAAGTCGACGGGTCAGGTCTATGACCGGATGTTCGTGCGCCACTGGGACACCTGGGCCGACGGCACCCAGAACCACCTGTTCGTGGTCAACGCCGACGGCTCAGGCGATCCGGTCTGGGTCACCCACGGCTTCGACGGCGACACCCCTTCCAAGCCCTTCGGTGACGAAGGGGAGTTCACCTTCACGCCCCAGGGCGACGCCGTCGTCTTCTCGGCCCGCGTCGCCGGCCAGACCGAGCCGTGGAGCACCAATTTCGACCTGTTCAGGACCAACGGCCTGACGGGCGAAGGCTTCACCAACCTGACCGACGGCAACGACGCCTGGGACACCGGCCCGGTCTTCTCGCCGGACGGCCGCACCCTGGCCTATCGCGCCATGGCCCGCCCCGGCTTCGAGGCCGACCGCTGGCAGGTCACCCTGATGGACGTGGCCACGGGAGCCAAACGCCAGGTCGCCGCCAACTGGGACCGTTCGGCAGACAGCCTGCAATGGTCCGCCGACGGCCGCACCCTTTATGTCGTCGCCGGTGATGTCGGCCAGACCCGGCTGTTCTCCATCGATGTCGCCAATGGCGCCGTCGTCCCGATCACGGGCCCCGGCCACGTCTCGGCGGTCGAGTTGACCCCGTCCGGCTTCGTCTTCGCCCAGGACAGCCTGACCTCGCCGTCGGAGCTCTACGTGAAGACCTTCCGCGGCCGCGAGATGCCGCGCCAGATCACCGACGTGAACCCGGAACTCGACAACCGCCTGTTCGGAGAGGCCGAGCAGTTCTCGTTCGAGGGCTGGAACGACGAGACGGTCCACGGTTACGTCATCAAGCCCGCCGGCTATGTCGAGGGTCGCAAATACCCCGTCGCCTTCCTGATTCATGGCGGGCCGCAAGGCTCATTCGGCAACTCCTGGTCATACCGCTGGAACCCGGAAAGCTACGCCGGCGCCGGCTATGCGGTAGTGATGATCGATTTCCACGGCTCCACCGGCTACGGCCAGGGCTTCACCGACTCGATCTCCGAGCATTGGGGCGACCGTCCGCTGGAAGACCTGCAGAAGGGCTGGGCGGCGGCGCAGGAGCGCTACTCGTTCCTGGACGGCGACAACGCCTGCGCGCTCGGCGCCTCCTATGGCGGCTATATGATCAACTGGATTGCCGGGCGCTGGTCGGACGAATTCAAATGCCTGGTCAATCACGACGGTGTCTTCGACGTGCGCGGCATGGGCTACGCGTCCGAGGAGTTGTGGTTCACCGAGTGGGAATACGGCGGCACCGTCTACGACAACCCCGAGGGTTATGAGCGCTTCAACCCGGTGAATCACGTGTCGGAATGGAAGACCCCGATGCTGGTGGTCCAGGGCGACCGCGACTACCGCATCCCGACCGCGCAGGGCCTGTCGACCTTCACCGCCCTGCAGCGTCGTGGCATCGAGAGCCGCCTGATCGTCTTCCCGGACGAGAACCACTGGGTGCTGAAGCCGCAGAACAGCCTGCAATGGCACAACGAGGTGTTCCGCTGGCTGGACCAGCACCTCCAGCCCCAGGACTGAGCAGGTGACCGCACCCTCCACCGAAACGCCCGACGGCCAGCTCGTCGGGCGGGTGATCGCCATGCCCGCCGACACCAACCCCGAAGGCGACATCTTCGGCGGCTGGCTACTGGCGCAGATGGACCTGGCCGGCTCGACGCCCGCCTTCGACCTGGCCCAGGGGCGCTGCGCCACCATCGCGGTCGACGCCATGGTGTTTCACCAGCCGGTCTCGGTCGGCGATGAGGTGTCGCTCTACGCCACGGTCCTGAAGACGGGCCGCACCTCGATCCGCGTCCGCGTCGAGGCATGGAAACGGCCGCGCTCGACCCACGCAGTCTCCCGCGTGACGGAGGGCGTCTTCACCTATGTCGCCATCGACGAGGACCGGAAGCCGAGACCCCTCCCGGGCCAAACTTGACCCTCCCGGCCCTCGCGCCTACCTGACGCCCATGGCCATTCGACGTATCCTGACCATCGACAACGCGCCCGACCTGGCGATCCTCAAGCAGGTGTCAAAGCCCGTGGAGATCGTCGACGACGCCCTGCGCGCCCTTATGGACGACATGCTGGAGACCATGTACGACGCCCCGGGCATCGGCCTGGCCGCCGTGCAGATCGGCGAGCTGAAGCGTGTCGTGGTCATGGATCTGGGCGACGGCCCCCTGCCTGAAGGTGCCGAGGAGCCGGCCGAAGGCGAAGAAAGCCGCGTTCCCAATCCGCGCGCCTTCGTCAATCCGGAGATCCTCTGGGCCTCGGACGAGACCTATTGCTACGAAGAGGGCTGCCTCTCGATCCCCGAGTATTTCGACGAGGTCGAACGCCCCGCCCGCGTCCGGGTCACCCATCTGGATCGCGACGGAAACCGCATCGAGGAAGAGATCGAGGGCCTGTACGCCGTCTGCTACCAGCACGAACTCGACCACCTGAACGGCGTCCTGTTCATCGACCACCTGTCGCGTCTGCGCCGCGACCGCGCCATGTCCAAGGTCAAGAAGACCGTGCGCCTGAGAGAGGACGCCTGATGTCCCGCCGCAAGTCCTACGTCATCGATCCCACCGGCCGCCGTCGCCTGACCCGATCCGAAAAGATCGGCATCGGCTCCGTCGCCACCCTGATCGGCGTCGCCGCGCTCGGCATCATCGCCGGCGTCCTGCTGGACCGTCTGCTGGTGTTCGACGACGCGCTCGACGCCGGCGGCGAATGGGACGAGGGCGGCGGCGTCTCCACCCGCTGGCAGTAAGCGTTTCGACAGAAATCGCTTTCGTGGTATGATCCAGACATGGCTCAACCTGAACCTGAATATGTCCCTCTGCTTCTGCGACCCGATCTGATCGAAGAGGTCAACCGGATGGCCGCGCACGTTCGTTCGCCTGAGGGCCAGTCGGAAATCGCTGCATTGGTGAAGGCTTGCCGAGAAAGCCCGGAAGAACGTCATCTGATGGAGGATTGGCAGTCGATCGCTGACACGTCGGGTTGGGAATGGGACGGGGAACTTTAGTCGTCGCGGTTTTCCCGCGCGATTTCGGCAAGCCGCGACCGGCTCTGATCGTGCAGGCCAATGCCTTTGATCAACTTCAAAGCATCACTCTGTTGCCGCTCACGAGCGACCTGAGTCGAGACGCGACGTTCCGGGTGACTGTGCTTCCATCCGATTCGAATGGGTTGAAGCAGCGATGCCAAGTCATGGTCGACAAGGCGCAGACCGTCTATGCCGACAAGATCGGCCGCCGCATCGGGCATTTGGATAAGCGCACGCTCGATCAAGTCGATACCGCGCTCGCCCTGTTCCTCGGCCTGGCCTGACGCTAAAGCCCCTGTCATGCGGCTCGCCTTCATGGGTACCCCCGACTTCGCTGTGCCGTCCCTGGCCGAGCTCATCGCCTCGGGCCACGAGATCGTGGCCGTCTATTCCCAGCCGCCCCGACCCAAGGGGCGCGGTCAGAAACTGACGCCGTCGCCGGTCCACGCCTTCGCCGAGGCCATGGGGCTGCCGGTCTTCACGCCGGAGTCGATGAAGGCCCCCGAAGCCATCGAGACCTTCGTCAGCCTCGACCTCGATGCGGCCTGCGTCGTCGCCTACGGCCAGATCCTGAAGCCCGCCGTGCTGGAGGCTCCCCGTCTCGGCTGTTTCAACCTGCATGGGTCCCTGCTGCCTCGCTGGCGTGGCGCCGCCCCGATCCAGCGCGCCATCATGGCCGGAGACCGCGAGACCGGCGTCCAGATCATGCGGATGTCCGAGGGGCTCGACGAGGGCGCAATCCTGCTCAGCGAGATCCTGCCGATCCAGCCGGACGACACGGCCGCCAGCCTGGCTGAACGCATGTCGATGGTCGGCGCCACCCTGTGGACCCGGGCCCTCGCCGCCATCGAACGCGGCGGCGTCACCGAGACCCCGCAGACCGGCGAACCGACCTACGCGAAGAAAATCACCCCCGCAGAGGCCCGTATCGACTGGACCCGTCCGGCCGCAGAGATCGACTGCCACATCCGCGGCCTGTCCCCCTTCCCCGGCGCCTGGTTCGAAGCCTCTGGCCCTGACGGCCCCGTGCGCGTGAAGGCGTTGCTGTCCTGTCTGTCCAGCGAGGGCGCCGGCGAACCCGGCGAACTGCTCGAGGGCGGCCTGGTAATTGCCTGCGGAGACGGAGCCGTCCGGCTGCTCCGCGTCCAGCGCGAGGGCAAGGCGCAGTCGTCGCCCGCCGACTTCCTCAACGGCTTCGCCCTGCCGCTCGGGACGATCCTGGGCTGATGCCGCGCTATCGGCTGGACATCGAATACGACGGCGGCCCCTACAACGGCTTCCAGGCCCAGGACGGCCTGCCCACGGTTCAGGGCGCGATCGAGACGGCCATCCACGCCTTCTGCGGCGAGACGGTGCGCATCGCCGCCGCCGGCCGCACCGACAGCGGGGTCCACGCCACCGGCCAGGTCGCCCATGTCGACCTCGACGAGCACTGGCCCGCCGCCACGGTGATGAACGCCCTGAACGCCCATCTGATCAGGGAGGGCGTCGCCGTCCTCGATTGCCTAGCCGTACCCGACGACTGGCATGCCCGCTTCTCGGCCACGGGCCGCAAATACCTGTACCGCATCCTCAACCGCCCCGGCCGCCCGGCGCTGGAGCGCGGCCGGGTCTGGCACGTCCGCAAACCGCTCGATGCCGGGGCCATGCAGGCCGGCGCCAACCATCTGATCGGCCACCACGACTTCACCACCTTCCGCGACCTGGCCTGCCAGTCGAGGTCGCCGGAGAAGACGCTCGATGTGGCGACGGTCCGACGCGTGGGCGCGGAGGTGCATCTGGTTTTCGAGGCCCGCTCCTTCCTGCACCGTCAGGTCCGCTCCATGGCTGGCACCCTGGTTGAAGCCGGCCTCGGACGCTGGACGCCCGACGACGTGAAAGCGGCGCTTGAGGCCAGCGATCGCACCGCCTGTGGACCGGTCGCGCCGTCGGATGGGCTCTATCTGACCGGCGTCAGCTACGGTTCTTGACAAG
Organism: Brevundimonas sp. SL161; assembly: GCF_049896985.1. Lineage (NCBI taxonomy): Bacteria > Pseudomonadati > Pseudomonadota > Alphaproteobacteria > Caulobacterales > Caulobacteraceae > Brevundimonas > Brevundimonas sp. SL161. Next base: position 47,541 of record NZ_JAFCVJ010000013.1, read on the forward strand.
GTTTGCCATCGGGCAGACGCTGACGTCATGGCCACGATGAACATATCCCTCCCCGACCAGATGAAGGCTTGGGTCGAGGCCCAGTCCTCAGATGGCAGGTATGCCAACTCCAGCGACTACGTCCGCGACCTGATCCGCAAGGAGCAGGTGAAGGCGGAGAAGATCGCCAGCATGCAGCGACTGGTCGATGAAGCCTATGCGTCCGGCGTTAGTGAAAAGAACTTCGACGAGATCATCACGGAGGCGCGCGCGGAAGCCGGGAGCCGCGCAGGTTCGCGGGCGGCCTGACCATTGCGGGTCCGCTACGCCGGGGCGGCTGAAGCCGATCTGAAATCGATCTATCTCAGCAGCTCGGAAATGTTCGGACGACGGCAGGCTGAAGCCTATGTCGCCGGCCTTCGGCGAGCTGTCCAACAGATCGCCGACTATCCTCTGGCGTCGCGATTGAGGGAGACGATCCAGCCGCCGATCCGCGCCCGTCCTTTCCAATCCCACGTGATCATCTACACGGTCGATGAGGCGGGCGTTCTGATCCTGCGTTTTCGCCACGGGCACGAGAATTGGCAGGATAACGCCATCGACGGCGAGGAGCACACCCCATGACCCACCCCATCCATGTCGGCATCGGCGGCTGGACCTTCGAGCCCTGGCGTGGCGTCTTCTATCCATCGGACCTGACACAGAAGCGCGAGCTGGAATATGCATCGCGGGCCCTGACCTCCATCGAGATCAACGGCACCTACTATTCGACGTTCAAGCCTGACAGCTGGATGAAATGGCGCGACGCGACGCCGGAGGGCTTTGTCTTTTCCGTGAAGGCCAGCCGCTACTGCACCAACCGGAAGGTCCTGTCCGAGGGCGGCGAGAGCTTCGCAAGGTTCCTCGACCAGGGCCTGACCCTGCTGGGCGACAGGCTGGGCCCGATCAACTGGCAGTTCATGGGGACCAAGAAGTTCGATCCCGAGGATTTCGAGGGCTTCCTGAAGCTGCTGCCCATGGAGCAGGACGGGGTCCGCCTGAGGCATGCGCTCGAAGTCCGCAACCCGACCTTCGCCACCGCGCAGTTCTACGACCTGGCCGCCAGATATGGCGCCGCCATCGTCTATGCCGTCGACGACGAGGAACCGACCTGGCCGCAGATCGATGAGCCGACCGCCGACTTTACCTACGCCCGTCTGATGTCCAGCCGCGAGGCCGAACCGACGGGCATGACCTCGGGCGAGCTGGACGCGGTAGCGCAGCAGACGAGGGCCTGGGCCGAACGCGGCGCGGTGTTCGCCTATTTCATCTCGGGGGCGAAGGTGCGGAACCCGGCTGCGGCGCAGGCCCTGATCGCCCGGCTTGCCTAGCTGCAGATTAATTGTAACCGCAGTTGATGCGAATTTGCTTGAACCAGCGCGATGCCATCCCTTTATATGAAACCGCTGCTGATGCAGTTGTAGATTTGCAGGGATTTCCCAATGGCTTTCGACTCTCTTTCCGCCCGTGACATTCCCCTGACGGACGCCGCGCTGGCCCAGGTCTTCACCGAGGCCCGCACGCGCAACGGCTGGACCGACCGTCCCGTGCCGACCGAGCTGTTGCACCGCCTGTATGACCTGACCAAATTCGGCCCGACGGCGGTGAACAACACCCCGGCCCGGTTTGTCTTCGTCACGTCGCCCGAGGCCCGGGCGCGCCTCGTGCCGCTGATGAGCGAGGGCAACCAGGCCAAGACGGGCCAGGCGCCGGTCACGGTCATCCTCGGCTACGACATGAATTTCCACGATCACCTGCCGCACCTGTTTCCGCATGCGCCGGGCGCCCGCGCCTGGTTCGGCGAAGAGACCGGACGTCGCGAAAGCGCCTTCCGCAACTCCTCGCTGCAGGGCGGCTATTTCCTGCTCGCCGCCCGCGCCCTGGGTCTCGATGTCGGTCCCATGTCCGGCTTCGACCCGGCCGGCGTGAGGGCCGAATTCTTCCCCGACGGCGATATCGAGCCGAATTTCATCATCAATCTCGGCTACGGCAACGACGACAATCTCTTCCCGCGCAGCCCCCGGCTGACCTTCGACGAGGCTGCGAAGATCGTCTGACGGATCAGGCGTGCAACCACGGCTTTCCGCGCAACCCGCCACAGGCTAGTGATTTCCCTGACAAAGGTTCGGCGCCAGACCGGACCGTCAGGGAAACAGGAACGCACATGGCTCGAGTGGCTCTCGTCACGGGTGGAACCCGCGGTATCGGCAAGGCGATCGTTCAGCGCCTGAAGGAAGACGGCATGTCCGTCGCCGCCGGCTATTCCGGTAATGCGGAGGCGGCCGAGGCCACGGCCCGCGAGCTGGGCGTCATGGTCGTGAAGGGCAATGTCGGCTCCTACGAGGACTGCGCCCGCGCCGTCGCCGACGTCGAGGCGAACCTGGGTCCCATTGATGTCCTGATCAACAATGCCGGCATCACCCGCGACGGCTTCTTCCACAAGATGAGCGCCGACCAGTGGTCCGACGTCATCCGCGTCAACATGGACAGCGTCTTCAACATGACGCGCCAGGTGATCAACGGCATGCGCGACCGCGGCTTCGGCCGCATCGTCAACATCTCCTCGATCAACGGCCAGAAGGGCCAGATCGGCCAGACCAACTATTCCGCCGCCAAGGCCGGGATGATCGGCTTCACCAAGGCCCTGGCGCTGGAAAACGCGCGCAAGGGCGTCACTGTGAACTGTATCGCGCCCGGCTATATCGACACGGAAATGGTAGGAGCCATGGACGAGAAGGTCCTGGCAGCCATCATCGCCCAGATCCCCGTGGGCCGTCTGGGCAAGGGCGAGGAGATCGCCGACATGGTATCCTGGCTGTCGGGCGAGCGTGCCGGATATGTCACAGGCTGCACGCTGTCGCTGAACGGCGGTCAATACTTGGTCGGCTGACCTTTTCGTCGCCCAAAATCCGCCGCGGCTCCCGCGCAACGCTTTCGGCCATGAGTTCAAGGGTCAAGCACGAGACGGCGCGATCGCCGGTCCCGGCGACGATGGCGTTCGCCGTCGTCGTTCTGGCGATCATGGTCGCTTCGGCCGCCGAGGCCCAGGTGCGCGGCAACGCCCAGGCCGAGCAGAATGAGACCTTCCAGAACGACAGCCAGCGCGGCCTCCCTGCCAACGGCCTCTATGCGTCCGACGTCGGTGAGCGGTTCATCTTCGACGGCCGGGGCACGCGTCCGCTGTTCCGGTTCGAGCGCCGGGAAGAGACCTGGGTGTTGCGCTCGACACCCGCGCCGCGCGGCGACGTCATCTATCGCAACGACGGCGGGGCCCAGATCCTGCGTGTCACGCCGGACGGCGGCCTGACCCTTTACACGACCCGCACGCCGAACGGCTCTCCGGCCTCGCGCATCGGGGTGGCCCCGCCGCTTGAACTGCCGACGCTGGGCCCGATCCGGCTGTTCACCCTGATGAACCAGCGCGGAAGTCTGGTCAGCCAGGCCCTGGGCCGGCTGATCGTCGTCAACCTGACGGGCGAACAGTCCGAGGCCCTGATGGTCGACGCCCTGATCGTGACCACCGAGGCGGTCATCCGCATGGCCCGCACCCCGACCTTCCGCGACCGTGTCAACGGCCTGCGCAGCATCACCCTGGTCGAGGGTGCCCGCAGCTCCGTGACCTTCTCGCGCGGCGATCTGCGGGTCGTCGTCGATCCGCGTCAGGGACAGGCCGGACGCCCGTCGTCCTCCAGCATCATCCAGGCCGTCGCAACGCGGGACTAGCCGGCGAACGAATCCTTCGCTGCGCGACGCCGGGCGAACTCTTCCGCGTTGCCGGCGGTCAGGAACGGATTGAAGGCCCGCTCGATCTTCATGCTCGTCGGCACCGTCGGCTCGTCCCGTTGGCGCCCCGCGAAGATCGCCTCCGCATGCGCCTTCACCTCCAGCCGATCATCAATGCTGAGGGTGAAACGGGCGTTGGCAGCCGTATATTCGTGCGCCCCGTACAGCACCGTCTCGTCGGGCCAGGCCAGCAGGCGGCTCAGGCTGTCCCACATCTGCTCCGGCGTGCCCTCGAACAGCCGCCCGCAGCCCAGCGGGAACAGGGTGTCGCCGGTGAAGGCGATGGCGTCCGCCGCCGAACGGAAGACCACATGGCCCAGCGTATGACCCGGCGTCGCGGTCACATGCAGAGGCGTCTTGCCGATCATGACCATGTCGCCCTCCTCGACCACCCGGTCCAGCGGCGCGACCTTTCGCACCTCCTCCGGCCCCCAGATGTCGCAACCGGTCTCGGCCTGGAGCCGCGCGTTGCCCTCGGTGTGGTCAGGGTGCCAGTGGGTATTGATGATCCGGTCCAGCCTGCCCCAGCCGAGACTGGCGATCCCGTCCAGGATCACCTGGGCGTCTGGCGTGTCGATGGCCGCGACCGTCCCCGTCGCCTCGTCCCGCGCCAGAAAGGCGTAGTTGTCGGTCCGCGCCGGAAACAGGTGAACAGTCAGGGGCATGGGTCGTCCTTGGTTCGGTAAGCCTCATCGCCATATAGTCAGGACCATGCGCCGCGCCATCGAAGACCTGCGATCCTTCTACGGCGAGCCGACCGGTGCGCTGGTGCGTCGGCTGCTGGCGAAACGGCTGGAGGATGCCTGGGGCGAGGCGACGGGCTGCGACGTGCTCGGCATCGGCTACGCCACGCCCTGGCTGGACGCCTTCGTCGGCGCCCGCCGGGTCATCGCCGCCATGCCCTCGGGCCAGGGCGTCGAGGTCTGGCCCGCCGCCGGGCGCAACCGCACCCTTCTGGTCGACGACAAGCGGCTGCCCTTCCCGGCCGGATCGTTCGACCGCGTGCTTCTGGTCCATGCGCTGGAGGAGGCGGACGATCCCGCCCAGCTGCTGACCGAAGCCGTACGCGCCCTGGCCCCGGCCGGACGGATTATTCTGGCCGCCGCCGCGCGGGGCGGGATGTGGGCCCGGGCCGAAAGCACCCCCTTCGGTCATGGCCGTCCCTTTACCCGGGGCCAGCTGGAACGACTGGTCCGCGCCGCCGGCCTGGAGCCGACCGCCTGGTCCCAGACCCTCTATGTTCCGCCATGGACCCCGCTGCTGGGCCTCGCCGACGGATTCGAACAGATCGGTCGCCGTATCGCGCCGGGCGCCGCCGGGGTGATTCTGCTGGAGGCGACCCGTCAGGCCTACGCCCGCATCCGGCCCTCGGGCGCGACCCTGCGCGTGCGCGCCGAGGCGCCCGGGCTCCAGCCCCAGCCCGTCACGCGTGGGCCGATCACCAGCAATCCTCTGTCTCGAAGACTGGATACAGACGCCGAACCTCTTTAAGCGCGGGCCCATGCACCGCCTGATCCTGATGCGCCACGCCAAGACCGAGCGGGCCGCCGAAAGCGGCCTCGACCGTGATCGCGCCCTGACGCCGCGCGGGCTGGACGACGCCGCCCTGATGGGCCGCATTCTGGCCGACAAAGGCCTGCGGCCCGACCTCGCCCTGGTGTCCTCGGCCACCCGGACGCGGCAGACCTGGGAGGCGATGCACGACCCGCTCGGGGACGTCGAGGTCCGCATCGAGCCCCGCCTCTATGACGCCACCACCGACATCATCCGTCGCTTCGTCGAGGATGCGGAGGACAAGGCGGGATGTTTGCTGGTCATGGCCCACAATCCCGGCGTCCAGTTGCTGGCCATGGAATATCTGACCGAGAGCGCCGCCTCCCCGTCGGTGCTCGACCGGATGGCGGGTGGTTTCCCAACGGGCGCGGCGGCGATCTTCGAGGTCGATGTCGCCGGTCGCTGCGCCTACGACGGCTTCCTCACGCCCAAGGCCTTCGGCGGCGGGGCCGAGGACTGATGACCGAGACCGTCGCCTACAAGATCATCGACGCCGCCGAATGGCGCGAGGCTGTGGCCGAGGGCGTCTATGCCGGGTCCGCCGTCGATCTGGCGGACGGCTACATCCACATGTCGACCGCCGATCAGCTGGATGAGACCGCGCGCAAACACTACGCCGGGCGCGAAAACCTCGTGCTGCTGACCGTCGACCTGGCGGCCCTCGACGACACGATCGTCTGGGAGGCCTCGCGCGGCGGCGCCTTGTTCCCGCATATCTACGGCCTCCTGCCTGTGAAGGCGGTCACCGAGGCTGTGGCCTATTCCTCCCCCATCGGGGGAGGCGGACCGCGAAGCGGTGGAGGGGGCCAACCCCAGACACCGAATCCGGATCGGGCCCCCTCCGTCACGGCGCAAAGAAGCGCCGCGCCACCTCCCCCCACGGGGGAGGAATAGATGCCCGTCCCTGACTTCGGCGCCGCGATCCTGCGTCGGCTTGACCCCGAGACGGCGCACGGCCTCGCCATCCAGGCTCTGAAGACCATCCCCCTGCCCGCGCCGCGTGCCGACGACCCGATCCTGGCGACCCGGATCGCGGGCCTGAACCTGTCCAACCCGATCGGCCTCGCCGCCGGATTCGACAAGAACGGCGAAGCCCTGGGCGGCCTCGCCCGCCTCGGCTTCGGCTTCGTCGAATGTGGCTCGGTCACCCCCCTGCCCCAGGCCGGCAATCCGAAACCTCGCCTGTTCCGCCTGTCGCAGGACCGGGCCATCATCAACCGGATGGGCTTCAACAACACCGGGCTTGAGGCCTTCGCGGACCATTTGTCCGCCCGCCCCTCGGGCGCTGTGATCGGCGCCAATCTGGGCGCCAACAAGGACACAGACGATCGCGCGGCCGACTATGTCACCGGCCTCAGACGCCTCGCCGGCCTCAGCGACTATTTCGCCATCAACATCTCCTCACCCAACACGCCCGGCCTGCGCGCGCTGCAGGGTCGGGAGGCGCTGGACGACCTGCTGGGCCGCATCGCCGAGGCCCGGACCACCGCCGCGCCCGTCTTCCTCAAGATCGCGCCGGATCTGACCTTCGCGGAGATCGCCATGATCGTCGAGGCGGCCCTGGTCCACCGGATCGACGCACTGATCGTGTCGAACACCACGCTCGACCGTCCCGACAGCCTGACCTCGCCCGACCGCGCCGAAGCCGGCGGCCTCAGCGGCGCACCCCTGCGCGGCAGGGCCCTGGCCGCGCTTCGGGACGCCGCCGAGGCCGCCGAGGGCCGCCTGCCCCTGATCGGCGTCGGCGGCATAGCCTCGGGCCAGGACGCCTGGGAACGGCTCCGTGCGGGCGCATCGGCCATCCAGATCTATTCCGCCCTGATCTACGACGGCCCCGGTCTGGTCGGCCGGATCAAACGCGATCTCGCGGCCCGACTGCGCGCCGAAGGTTTTTCCAGCGTCGCCGAGGCGGTTTCGGCGGGTCCGTTGACGGAGCGTTAGGGGCAAGCCGAGCATAGTCTTGCGATGCGTGGCGAAGACCGCGCGTTTTGTCGGGGGCAGAATGTCGGAGGCCAGTAAGATCACGTCGCCGACGTGGGCCCCTGCGGTCCGTCGCCGGCGCAAGGCTCTGCTGCAGCGCCTGGGCATGGGCGCTGCCACCGCCATGGTCTTCAGCCCCCTGTTCGGCTGGACCTTCTCGAGCATCTGGGTCGGAACCTACTTCATGGTCCAACTGCTGGACCTGATCGTTTTCGCCCCCATCAACAGCGGCAAGGTCGAGCGGATGGGACCGGTCCGGTCTACCGCCGGCGTCGCCATGCTGTTCCTCAACGCGGCGGCTTTCGGCAGTCTGTCGATCCCTCTCTGGCTGACCGGCGGCCCGATGGGCGGGGTCTGCGCCGCCGTGCTGGCCGCCTCGGGCGCCATCTATGGGGTGATCAATTCGCCGCGCTCCAAGACGGTGCTCGCGATCACCGTGACCCCGCACTTCCTCTACATGCTGGCCACGCCCGTCTGGATGGCCTGGTACGGCGCTTCGTCGTCGTTCGTCACCGCCGCCGCCGTGGCCTTCGTGGTCTTCGGCGTCTACTGCCTGTCGACCTGGCAGCGCATGAACCAGGCCGCCGACGCGGAGATCGCCGCTCGCCTGGAAGCGGATCAACGCCGGGCCGACGCCGAGCAGATCATGGCGGGTCGCTCCATCTTCCTGGCCACTGTGGGCCATGACCTGCGCACCCCCATCAGCGCCATTCTGACCGGCGCGGCCGAGCTGGAGCGCGGCGCGACCGACGGCGCCGCCCGCGCCCAGGCCGCGCTGATCACCGACGCCGGGATCATGATGAAGGCGCTGCTCGACGATCTTCTGGATCACTCCAAGCTCGACGCCGGCCGGATGACGGTCGAGGCCGTCGACTTCAACCTTCGCGGCCTGATCGCCCAGACCCTGATGTTCTGGCAGGGCGAGGCCCGCGCCAAGGGGCTGAACCTGCGCGTCGAGGGCGCGTCCAGCATCCCGCACTCGGTCAAGGGCGACCCCATGCGCCTGCGTCAGGTGCTGAACAACCTCGTCTCAAACGCGATGAAGTTCACGGCCGAGGGCTCGGTCACCCTGCGCCTTTCGGCCTGGCTGGAAGAGCCTGCGCACTATGCGATCCTGATCGAGGTGGCCGACACCGGCCCCGGCATGACGCATCAGCAGCTGACCCGGCTGTTCACGCCGTTCGACCAGACTGCGGAGGGTGTCAGTGCCCGCCACGGCGGCACGGGCCTGGGCCTCAGCATCAGCCGCGACCTGGCCGAATTGATGGGTGGCCGCCTGACCGCCCGCAGTTGTCCGGGAGAGGGCGCCGCCTTCACCCTGTCTCTTCTTCTGCCACGCGGCGACGCCAACGTCGTCGCACCGAAGGGTTTCAACCAGGAGAGCCGGGGCGACATCGTCCGCAGCCTGGCCCCACGGACGCCACGTCCGGCTACGTCCGCGCCCACCCCCTCCACGCCCTCCACGCCGGTCTTCGAGACCGCTCCTGCATCCCTCGACCCCGAGATCGGCCACGAGACCGGCAACGATCCCGAGCAGGTGGCGGACCGTCCCCTGCGCGTGCTGGTCGTCGATGACCACGACATCAACCGCCGCGCGGTGGAGCTGATCCTCGCTCCGCTGGGCTGCGATATCGCGACCGCCGCCGACGGCCTGCTGGCCCTGGCCCAGTGTGAGACCGCCGAGTTCGACGTCATCTTCATGGATGTGCGGATGCCCGAGCTGGACGGCCGCGAAACCACCCGCAGGCTCCGCGACGGCGGCGGATTGAACGCCGCGACCCCCGTGATCGCTGTCACGGCCGACACCTCGCCCGACGACATCGCCGCCTGCATGGCCGCCGGCATGACCTATTTCGTGTCCAAGCCCCTGACCCCGACCGCGCTGCTGGGCGCCCTCAGTCACGTCCTCGAGGGCGAAGAGCCTGAAGCCAGCGAGGCCGAGACCGTCGCCGCCTGACCGGTCACCTCGGCGAGCAGTTTCGACGCGGCGTCCGGCGCCTTCAGCCCACATTCCCAGACCGTGACGACATGCCATCCGTCGTTGGTCAATTTGGCGGCGACTTGACGATCCCTGGCGACATTCCTCGCCAGTTTGGCGGTCCAGTAACCGGCATTGGCCCTGGGCTTTCGCGAGCCCCTCGCGCAGTCGTGGCCATGCCAGAAACAGCCGTGGACAAAGACCACCGTCCGCCGCCCCTGCATCACAATATCCGGCTTGTCGGGCAGACCTGAGCCGCCCAGCCGATAGCCGACCCCTGCCGCGCGCAGCATCCGCCGCACCGCGATCTCTGGCGCGGTGTCGCGCCCCTTGACCCGACGCATGACGGCGCTGCGCTTCTCCGAAGAGAAGACGTCCGTCATGCGCCGCTCGGCTTTAAAGCTGCGCCAGCAGGTGTTCCGCCGCCGACACCTTGAACTCGCCGCCCTGTTCGATGTTCAGCTGAGTGACGACGCCGTCCTTGACCAGCATCGAATAGCGCTGCGAGCGCTCGCCCATGCCGAAGCCGCGCGCGTCCAGCACCAGGCCGAGCGTGCGAGTGAAGTCGCCGCTGCCGTCGGCCAGCATGATCACGTCGTCCGGGGTCAGGCTCTGGCTCTCGGCCCAGGCGTTCATCACGAAGGCGTCGTTGACGGACAGGCAGGCGATCACGTCCACGCCCTTGTCCGCAAGCGCCGACTTGTTGTCGACATAACCGGGCAGGTGACGCGCCGAGCAGGTCGGGGTGAAGGCGCCGGGAACGGCGAAGAGGGCGACGGTCTTGCCTTTGAAGAACTCGTCGGTCTGGACCGGCCTGGGGCCTTCCGGAGTGCCTTGCGACAGGGTGGCCGAGGGGATGCGGTCGCCGATCTGGATCGTCATGGGAGGCTCCGGGAGGTCTGTGAGAGAGGCGCGTGCGCCGACTTCGGTCAGATAGGCGCACCCGTAGCCCTCGCCAAGCGTGATCGTGACCGCTGTCGCCTTGCGTAACGCCCCCCGCGCACCGATCATTCAGTCATGGACGACTTCCAATCCCTCGCGGGCCGGCTGCTGATGGCCATGCCGGGCATCGGCGACCCCCGTTTCGAGCATGCGGTGATCCTGGTCTGCGCACACGGGCCCGACCATGCGATGGGCGTGCGCGTCGATCGCCCGGCCCCCGGCGTCGACCTGAAGGCCGTCCTGACCAAACTGTCAGTCAACGCCCCCGACGCGTCGAGGGGTCGCCCCGTCATGGTCGGCGGCCCGGTCGAGCGCGAGCGCGGCTTCGTGCTCCACACCGACGACTGGATGATCGACGACACCTCGACACCCTTCGGCGCGGGCCTTGCCCTGACCGGCACGCGCGAGGCGCTCGCGGCCATGACCGACCCCCTTACCGGCCCGCGCCGTTCAACCCTGCTGCTCGGCTATGCCGGATGGGGCGACGGCCAACTGGAGGAGGAACTGGGCGAGAACGTCTGGCTGACGGCCGACGCCGACCTCGACCTGCTGTTCGATACGGATTTCGACACGAAGTGGGCGCGGGCTCTGGCCGGCCTCGGCGTCGATGCGGCGATGCTGTCGGGACAGTCCGGCCGGGCCTAACCCGATCGCGCCTTCAGCGGCGCGACGCCGTCGGAAAGACTTTCGTTGAGATAGACCTCGGCCTCCTGCGCCGGCAGGGCGGGCGCATAGCCGAAGCCCTGGCCGTAGTGGCAGCTGGCGTCGAGCAGCAGGGCCGCCAGCCCGGCGTTCTCCACCCCCTCGGCCACGACCTCCAGGTTCAGGTCGCGACCCAGGTTGACGACCGACTTGACGATCTTCGCCGAACCCTCGTCCTTATCCATCGTCAGCACGAAATAGCGGTCGATCTTCAGCGTATCGAACGGCAACCGCGCCAGATAGGACAGCGACGAGAAGCCCGTGCCGAAGTCGTCGAGCGCAAGCGACGCGCCCACATCCTTGAGCTTCTGCAGGATGATCGCGGCCGAGGCCGTGTCCCGCATGATGTCGCCCTCGGTGACCTCCAGCTTCAGCGCGCCCCAGGGCAGGCCGGTTTCCTGGATTACGCGCGCGACATCCTCGACCAGGTTCGGCCGCTCGATCTCACCGACCGACAGGTTGACGCTGCAGAACAGCTTGCCGGCCGAGGGATGGCGCTTCAGCCACTCCGCCAGTTGGCGCGCCGACTGGGTCATCATCATCAGGCCCAGATCGTTCATCAGGCCCATCTCGTCGGTCAGGCCCAGGAACTCGTCCGGCGGCACCAGACCGCGCTTGGGGTGACGCCATCGGGCCAAGGCCTCGAACCCGGCCACCGCGCCGGTGTTCAGGTTCACGATCGGCTGGAAGAAGGGTTCGATCTCCCCTCGCACGAAGGCGTTGCGCAGGTCGGCCTCAAGCGCCAGGCGACTGAGGCTGTCGCTCTCCATCGCCCGTCCATAGGCGGCGGCCCCGCCGCGTCCGGCCTTCTTGGCGGCGCCGACAGCCAGTTCAACCCGGCGCAAAAGCTCTGCGGCGTCCGGCGCGTCCGGCCCACCCTCGAAGGTCACCGAACCGATCGAGACGGTCGGATAGATGTCGAAGCCCGCGACGCGGAGCGGCTGTTCCAGCGCATCCCTGAGCCGATCGGCGGCGTTGCCGACCCCGCGCGGCACCAGCACGGCGAATTCGTCCTCGCCGATCCGTGCCGGATTGGCGTCGAACGAGAAGGCGGCGGCCATGCGCGATCCAAGCGCGGAGATCACCATGTCTGTGCGCTCGTGGCCCAAGGCCTCGTTGAGGCGGCGCAGGCGGTCGATATCGGCGACGACCATGTCGTATTCGCCTGGCGCGGTCAGGGTCTCGGCGGCGCGATTGAGGAAGCTGCGGCGGTCCAGCAGGCCGGTCAGGACATCCTTGTCAGCGCCCGCGATCTTGGTTTCCAGCGCCACCATGCCGGCGGCGCGGAGGCCATCCTCAAGCCAGACGCCACGCCACAGACAGGTCTCGGCTCCACGCATGCGCAGACGCAAGGCGACTTCGGTCCCTTCGGCGGCGGGTTTCAGCACCCGTTCGGCCAGTGACCGGTCCTGGGGCAGGGCGAGGGCGATGAAGGCGGCGCCCGAACATTCCGGCGCCAACGGGCCCAGTCCCAGCGAACGGGTCGCGCCGGTGAAACGGATCTGATCTTCGCTCGGGGTCCATATCCACAGGGCGGAATCAGCGGCGGCCAGCGCCTCGATGGCCGTGGTCGCGTCCCAGGTCATGGTACGGGGTCGCGGGGTCACGGGTGCAGGCATTCCTTCAGGACACAGCGACGTCGTCCGCTACGAGGCCGAACAGGATATGATCTGCCCATGCGCCGTTAATTTTAAGATAAGCCCGCGCCTCGCCCTCCTTCAGGAACCCGGCTTTTTCCAGAACCCGGCGTGACGCCATGTTGGCCGGCAGGCAGGACGCCTCCAGCCGATGCAGGCGCACCGAGCGGAACGCGAACCCTGTCATGGCTCGCACGGCGGCGGTCGCCACGCCAAGCCCGGCGAACGGTTCCCCGACCCAATAGCCGAGGGTGCCGGTCTCTGCGACGCCGCGCCGCACGTTCGACAGTGTGATGGCCCCCATCAGGGTCCGCCCGGACAGATCGAAGACGAAGAACGGCCAGGCGTGGCCCAGCTCCATCTCGCGCGCATAGACGCCCAGTCTGCGCCGATAGGCAGCCCGGGTCAGGTCGTCGTCGGGCCAGGACGGCTCCCACGGTTGCAGGTAGTCCCGCGAATGCTCCCGGAGGTCGGCCCAGGCCGAATAATCGCCCGTGCGCGGCGGCCGCAGCAGCACGCCCGCGCCCTCGACCACGGGACCGGTCGCATCCGTCATCCAGTCCAGCAGGGCCATGGGCCACCCTAACCTTCCGCTCATCCCCGCGAAAGCGGGGACCCAGTGCTTTCGTGAGGTGCGGTGCGTTGGAGTGAGGGTCGGTTATGTCCGGTGGGGTCAGTTCGCCCAAAGAGCTGGGTCCCCGCTTTCGCGGGGATGAGCGGAGTTAGTGGGAAACTCTCTCAACAAACGCCCGCCCCGCCGGCACCGCCAGCTTGGGCCCCAGCACCGCCGTCGAGGCCTTGCCCGAGGCGAGTATCCGCTCGCCGACGGCCTTCAAGTCCGCGACCGTCGCCGCCTCCATCCGGGCGGCCGTGTCGTCCGACGGCACCGGCGCGCCGAACATCAGGGTCTGGGCGGCGTTGCGCCCCGCGCGGCTGGCCGGGCTCTCGTCCGACATCCATAGCCCGCCCTTCAGCACCGCCTTGGCGCGCGACAGTTCGGCGTCGGTCGGCCCCTTCAGCGTCAGGTCGCGGATCTCGTCGGCGCAGACCTGCGCCAGCTCCACCGCCCGGTCCGCCGCCGCGCCCGCATAGATCCCCAGCACCCCGCCGTCCTCATAGGGTTCCTGATAGGCGTCGATGGCGTACGCCAGTCCCCGCTCCTCGCGCGCGCTCTGGAACAGGCGGGACGCCATCCCCCCGCCGAGGATCTCTGTGAACAGCCGCAGCGCCGGAATGCCCGTATCGCCCGTCGCCAGCGACGGAAGCTGGAACACCAGATTGGCCTGTTCGATCTTGCGCGACAGGGCCGCCGTGCCGCCGACGAAGGTCGCGGGTTCCGGCGCATCTGCGGGCTGGGCCACAGCGTTGGCGAACCAGCGCTCGGCCAGGGCCAGCAGCTCGACCTCGTCCACCGCGCCGGACACCGCCACCACCATCCGGTCGGGCGAATAGAGCCGCGCGCGCCAGTCGCTGATGGTCGTGCGATCGACCGGCTTCAGGCTGGCGATCGAGCCGAGAATCGGGCGGCCCAGCGGCTGGCCCGAGAAGGCCTTGGTCTGGGCCATTTCGAAGACATGGTCGTCGGGCGTGTCGAAGGCCTCGGCGATCTCTTGCGCGACGACGTCCTTCTCGCGCTCGATCTCGGCGGCGTCGAGCGTGGGGCGGAATACCAGGTCCGACAGCACCTGCATCGCCAGCCCCAGCGATCCGTCGAGCGCCCGGATCTCGAAACTGGTCCGCTCATAGCCGGTGGCGGCGTTGATCGAGCCGCCCTCGGCTTCGATCCGTTCGACGATGTCGCGCGCGCCCATGTCGCCGGCGCCCTTGAATACGAGGTGTTCGAGCAGGTGCGACCAACCGGAGCGGCTCTCGCTCTCCCACCGTGCCCCGCCCTTGACCGCAACGGTCAGGGCCAGGGTGCGCAGGCCGGGCATGGGATCACAAACGACGCGGACGCCGTTGGACAAGGTATGAATAGAAGCGGTCAGGGGATGGGCTTTCGGTAGCGTCGGACGAGCACGACCACATAGAAACCCATGAGGGCCAGCGCCAGCCCGTACCAGGTCAGGGCGTATCCCAGGTGGCTGTTCGAGAAGGCCGCGGGGGGGGCCGAAGCGACCAACGCCCCGATCTCCGGATTGGGCGATGCCAGGGCGAACAGGGTGAACTCGGACGGCGCGGCGGCCCTGAGCTGCGTGGCGATGGCGACGTTGTCGCGGCCGTAGAACCGCCCCTGCGACGGCGCCGGCGTCATCGCTCCGGGCGGAGGCGAGCGTCGCAGCTCCACCGCCATGGCCAGAGGCAAGGTCGAGGCCAGCACACTTGGCCGCGCCGAGATGCTGTCGGCCACGAAGCCCCGATCGACGAGGAAGGTCTGGGTCATCCCCTCGGGCACGCAGGCCGAGATCAGCCGGCTGCCGGGCTGGCCGTCGTGGATCGACTGCAACTCAACATAGGCCGCGGTCGGCAGGCCGCGACACACGACCAAAGCCTTGCGGAACTCCGGATCGGCGGCGGTCAGAACCTCGGGCAATGGCGCGGGCGGCAGTCGGGCCGCCGCCTCGGCCTGCGCGATCAGCTGTTCCTTCCAATGCATCCGCTGCACCTGCCAGGTCCCGAGCCCGCACAGTACGAGCACGCACGCAGCGATGAACGCGGTCAGCAGGACGGGGAACCGCGCACGAACCAGATCCTCCGCCGTCGGGGGAGGCGGCTCGGAGCGAAGCGGAGGGACGGAGGGCGGCCGCTCCACGTTCGGCGTCCGGGGTTGGCCTCCTCCCCCCATGGGGGAGGATTGTGGATCTTGCTCAGTCATTGTTGCGCGTCTGTCCCGCCCGGTGGCGCATCTGCAGGGCGATCATCACCCCCTTGCCCGGCCGCATCAGTCCCAGCGACAGCCCCACGACCAGTGGCAGGGCGACGACCAGCATGGCCCAGATCGGCGGATCATAGGCGATCTGGACGAACAGCGCCGCCAACACCACCAGGCCGCCGGCGATCTGCATGATAAAAATGGCGGCCCCGTCGCCGGTGTTCAGCCGGGTGAAGTCGAAGCCGCAGACCGCGCAGCGCTCGACTACCTTCAGGAAGCCCAAGAACAACGGCCCCTTGCAGCAGTTCGGGCAGCGGCAAAGCAAACCGGCGCGGATCGGGTCGATCCGCGCCGGCGCAGGAGTGTCAGGTTGGAGTGGACCGCTGTCCAACGCCGTCCCTAGCCGAACGTCACATAGACGAAGGCGAACAGGAACAGCCAGACCACGTCCACGAAATGCCAGTACCAGGCGGCGGCCTCGAAGCCGAAATGCTTCTGAGGCGTCATCTGGCCGGCCAGCAGGCGCAGCAGGCAGACGGCCAGGAAGATGGTGCCGAGCAGGACGTGGAAGCCGTGGAAGCCCGTGGCCATAAAGAAGATCGAACCGTACAGGCCCGAGTTGGCGGCTTCCGCGTTGAAGAACAGGTTCTCGTGGATGATGTGCTGGTATTCGTAGACCTGAACCGCGGTGAACAGCGCGCCCAGGACCACGGTGATGATCAGGCCCATCTTGGCGCCGTTGCGGTCTCCGACCTGGAGGGCGTGGTGCGCCCAGGTGACGGTCGTGCCGGACAGCAGCAGGATGACGGTATTCAACAGCGGCAGCTGCCACGGATCCAGAACCTCGACGCCCTTTGGCGGCCAGGTCGACCAGGCGGCAGCGGTATCGGCCCAGTTGGAGATTTCCGGGATGTGGGCGCGGGCTTCGTTGAAGACCGCCATCTCGAAGAACATCCAGAAGAAGGCGGCGAAGAACATGATCTCCGACGCGATGAACAGCACCATGCCGTAGCGCAGGCCGATCGAGACGACCGGGGTGTGATCGCCGCGGCGGCTTTCCTTGATCACGTCCGACCACCAGCCAAAGGCCGAGTAGAGCACGCCGGCCAGACCGGCGAAGAACAGCCACGACGTGCCTTCCGGCAGGCCGAAGAGGCCCTTCATCCAGGCCACGGCGCCGACCATCATGACGGTCGTCGAGATCGAGGCGACCAGCGGATAGGGGCTGGGATCGACCAGGTGATAGTCGTGGTGTGGAGCGGCGTTGGCCATGCGTCGTGTCTCTGAATCGGCGAGAGAGGAGAAGTTCGAACGGGCTATAGCGTCGGCGTTCAGCCCGCGCCAGTGCCCCCGCGGGAGGCGTTCTGATTAGGAGCCCCCTGATCGTCCTGCACGGGATAGAAGGTGTAGCTCAGGGTGATCTCGTTGACGCCCGCAACCTCGCGGTCATCGACCATCTCTGGCGCGATGAAATACTGCATCGGGAACTTGCGGGTCTCGCCCGCCGCGATCGTCTGATCGTCGAAGCAGAAGCATTGCAGCTTCTGGAAATAGGCTCCGGTCTGCTCAGGCACGACATTGTAGCTGGCCCGGGCCAGGATCGGCTTGTCCGAAGTGTTGGTGACGTCGAAATACGCGATGCCGGTCTCACCGATCTTCACCCGCTGAGTGACCTGTTCAGCCTTGAAGACCATGGGTAGGCCCCGGACATTGGTGTCGAAGCGGATGGTGACTTCCCGGTCCAGCGTCTCCGTCGGAGCCTTGTCCGCCTTCATCGTCGTGCCGTTGAAGCCGGTGACCTGGCAGAACATGCGGTACAGCGGCACCGCCGCGAAAGCGGCGCCGGTCATGGTCACGACCACCCCGGCGCACAGCAGGGCGATCAGTTTTGCGGATCGGGGCGCGGCCATCAGTTGGAGGCCTCCGCCATCGACGCAGCCTGTGCAGGCGCGGACGCCAATGCGCGGTCCTGGGCCGTACGGGCCGTCATGTTCGCCTGCATCCGCATGAAGGTCGTGGTGAAGATCAGCACGATGAAGGCGACCAGCCCCACAGCGATCCACAGACTGCGCTTGTTGCGGGCCGCGAGTTGTTCAGACGTCAGATAGACGGGCATGGGCTCAGGTTCCGGGAACGACGAAGCTCTCGACCAGAAGGGCCGCGAACAGCGCCATCAGATACAGGATCGAGAAGGCGAACAGGTTCCGTGCCGGTTTGGCCTCGGCGCGGACATCATACAATGCGGCCTCTCGCCCCACGGCCTCGGCCTTGTCTGGCGCGTCCCCGGCCCGGGAGCGCCACAGGCGGGCGGCCAGGGCGAGGAAGGCCAGGCCGCCGACGATCGAGACGACCTTGTAGATCATCCCGCCCATGCCGACGAAGCCCGGCGCGATCGCGACCGGCACGAAGATCATGCTGTAGATCAGGATCTGCAGCCGGGTCGATTTGGCGCCCCGCGCTACCGGCATCATCGGGATGCCCGCCTTGGCGTAGTCGCCGGCCGAATAGAGGGCGAGGGCCCAACTGTGCGGCGGGGTCCACAGGAAGATGATCAGGAACAGCAGCCACGCCTGCCACGGCGCCGATCCGGTCGCGGCGGCCCAGCCGATCACGGGCGGGAAGGCGCCCGCCGCCCCTCCGATGACGATGTTCTGCGGCGTCCGGCGCTTCAACATCATCGTGTAGAATACGGCGTAATAAACGATGGTCATGGCCAGCAGACCGGCCGCGAACCAGTTGGTGTTCATGTCCAGGAGCATGACCGAAAAGACCGAAAGGACGATGCCGAAGGCGACGGCGTCGTTGCGCTTCAGTCTCCCCGCAGCGACGGGACGCCCTCGCGTGCGACGCATCAAGGCGTCGGTCTCGCCCTCGATAGCCATGTTCAGCGCGCCCGCCGCGCCCGCGCCGATGGCGATGCACAGGATGGCGATGGCGGCGACCAGCGGGTTGATCGAACCCGGCGCGACGACCAGGCCGGTTGCGGCGGTGAACACCACCAGCGACATCACGCGCGGCTTCAGCAGCTGGAAGAAGTCTTCCGGCTGGGTTGTCGACGGGACGTGGACCTGGATGGGGGCTGGGGCTTGAGTCATCAAATGAGAGGGGCCGCCTCCCGGGGTCGGAAGGCGGCCCTCATCCTAACACGGACGGGAGGGGTTAGTGGCTGTCGCCCTTCACCACCGGCAGTTCGTTGAACTGGTGGTGCGGCGGCGGCGAGGACAGGGTCCACTCCAGGGTCGTGGCGCCTTCACCCCAGGGGTTGGCGACACCCGGACGACGACGAACGGCGGCCTCGACCAGCATGATCAGGAAGACCAGCACGCCGACAACCGTGATCGCATAGCCGACCGAGGAGACCTGGTTCCAGAGGGTAAAGGCTTCCGGATAGTCGACGTAGCGGCGCGGCATGCCCTGAAGACCCAGGAAGTGTTGCGGGAAGAAGACGATGTTCACGCCGATGAACATGATCCAGAAGTGCGTCGCACCCAGATATTCGTTGTATTTCACGCCGAACATCTTCTCGAACCAGTAGTAGAAGCCCGCGAAGATCGCGAACACGGCGCCCAGCGACAGCACATAGTGGAAGTGGGCCACCACGTAATAGGTGTCATGCAGGCTGTAATCGATGCCCGCATTGGACAGGACCACGCCGGTCACGCCGCCGACGGTGAACAGGAAGATGAATCCGATGGCCCACAGCATGGGGGTCTTGAAGCTGACCGAACCGCCCCACATCGTGGCAATCCAGCTGAAGATCTTCACCCCCGTCGGCACCGCGATGATCATGGTCGCGGCGATGAAATAGGCGCGCAGGTTCACGCTCATGCCGACCGTGTACATGTGGTGGGCCCACACGATGAATCCGACGAAGCCGATGGCGACCATGGCGTAGGCCATGGCGAGGTAGCCGAACACGGGCTTCTTCGAGAAGGTCGAGACGATGTGCGAGATGATGCCGAAGCCTGGCAGGATCAGGATGTAGACCTCGGGGTGACCGAAGAACCAGAACAGGTGCTGGAACATCACTGGATCGCCGCCGCCCGCCGGATCGAAGAAGTGGGTGCCGAAGTTCCGGTCTGTCAGCAGCATGGTGATGGCGCCGGCCAGCACGGGCAGCGACAGCAGCAGCAGGAAGGCGGTGACCAGCACCGACCAGGCGAACAGGGGCATCCGGTGCAGGGTCATGCCCGGCGCGCGCATGTTGAAGATGGTCGTGATGAAGTTGATCGCGCCGAGGATCGACGAGGCGCCCGCGACGTGCAGGGAGAAGATCGCCAGATCCATGGCCGGGCCGGTGTGGCCGACGGTCGAGAGCGGCGGATAGATGGTCCAGCCGCCGCCGAAGCCCTTGCCCGGGCCGCCGTCGACGAACATCGACAGGCACAGCAGCACCCAGGCCGCAACCAGCAGCCAGAAGGAGATGTTGTTCATGCGCGGGAAGGCCATGTCCGGCGCGCCGATCATGATCGGAACGAACCAGTTGCCGAAGCCGCCGATCATGGCGGGCATGACCATGAAGAAGATCATGATCAGGGCGTGGGCCGTCACGGTGACGTTGTAGCCATGCTTGGAGGCTTCAACGATGCCCAGCTGCTCGATCAGGCCGCCTTCGACGAAATACTGGATGCCAGGTGCGGCCAGTTCCAGCCGAATCAGGCCGGACAGGATGCCGCCGACCAGGCCCGCCATGATGGCGAACAGCAGGTAGAGGGTGCCGATGTCCTTGTGATTGGTGGACAGGAACCAGCGGGTGAAGAAGCCCGGCTTGTGGTCATGCTCCGCATGGGCATCGTGGCCCGGATTGGAATGCGTGTCAGCGGTGATGTCGGTGGCCATTTCGGTCTCTGGCTCGCGGTTACTGGGCGGCCGGGGCCGCGGCGGCGGGGGCCGTCGCAGCGGAAGCGGTTCCGGCGGCGGGAGCCGTCGGCGTGGTTGCAGTCTGGGCGGTCGGGATCGCGCCGGCGACGGGAGCGGCCGCGTCGGTCGTGCCGATCGCGACCTGGGCAGCGGTGCCGCCCGGCGCTTCAGCGGCCGTGGCCGGGGTCATCGAGCCGCCCTTGGAGGCGACCCATGCCGCGAACTCGGCCTCCGTCACGACATTGATCTGGATCGGCATGAAGGCGTGGTCAACGCCGCAAAGTTCCGAGCACTGGCCGTAGAAGACGCCCGTACGCTCGGCGCGAAACCAGGTCTCGTTGACCCGGCCGGGGACGGCGTCGGTCTTCAGGCCGAAGGCCGGCAGGGCGAAGGCGTGGATCACGTCGGCGGCTGTCACCAGCACGCGCACGGTCTTGCCGACCGGCACCACGATCGGCTCGCTGGCGGCCAGGCGGTACGGGACGTTCTGGGCGCGGGCCTCGTCTTCCGGAAGCATGGCCGAGATGTATTCGGCGATGCCTTGGTCCGGGTACTCATAGGCCCAGTTCCACTGGTTGCCCGTGGCTTTCACCGTCAGGTCCGGCGTCGGCATGTCGTGATAGGCGAACAACAGGCGGAACGAGAACAGCGAGATGCCGACCAGGATCATGACGGGCAGGACCGTCCAGATGATCTCGATCAGGGTGTTGTGGCTCCACTTCGCCGGAACCGGATTGGCCTTCTCGTTGTAGCGGATGGCGATCCAGATGATCAGGCCCAGCACCAGCACGCAGATCGCGGTGATGATCGGCATCAGGATGGCGTCGTGGAAGATATGCGCCTGATGCTTCAGCGGCGACGCGGCCGGCTGCAGGCCGATGCCGCCCGGCGTCGGCTGGCCCATCAGGTCCTGCGCCCACGTCGGGGTGGCGAAGAAGACGGCGAGCGATGCGGAGGCCAGAATGCCACCGGCCTTGCTCAGGGCTCGAGTGCCCAGTCCCATGCGAGAAATCCTCATCAAAGTCATCTGCATCAAGTATTTGCGATCCACTCGCATATACTTGGCCGGGCTCTCTGGAGACGCGGCGTTTAAGGGCCGGTCCATATCGCCCCGGTTCGCGGTTGCCAAGCGATTGGGCGTCGCAGGCGCGATTTCGTCGCGGCGGCGCTGCGGAGCAGGATTCTTAAATCGCTGCCATGTTTGAACAGCTACCTTGCGCCGCAAGATACCTTGCGATAGCCTGTGGAAATCAAAGGAGGTGTTCGGACATGCCCGAAACCATAGAGATCCAGTTAAAAAAGGGAGTGCTCGGACTTTGTGTCCTGGCCCTCCTTGCCCGCGCCGACAGCTATGCCTACGAGATCGCCAGCCGCCTGTCGGATGCGATCGACATGGGCGAAGGCACCATCTACCCGCTCATGCGCCGCATGCAGACCGACGGGCTGGTGGAGACCTATCTGGTCGAATCATCGTCGGGGCCGTCACGCAAATACTATCGGCTCAGCCCGGCCGGGCGCGACGCGCTGGTCGCCCAGTCCGCCGAATGGACCCATTTCACTCGCGCCGTGGATGCGATCGTCGCCAACGACGAAGCACCCGTGGCTCCTGCTCCGGGAGAAGCAGCATGACACAAACCGAATTCCTCAGTCGCCTGAGGCAGGGCCTCGTCGGCCTGCCGATGTCCGTGGCCGCCGAGATCGTCGCGGACTACGAGACGCATTTCGTCGACGGCATAGCCGCCGGCCGCTCGGAGGCCGAGGTGGCGACCGCGCTCGGTGATCCGGCCCGCCTCGCTCGTGAACTCCGCGCCGAGGCCGGCGCCCAGCGCTGGCATCAGGAGAAGAACCCCTCCGCCGCCGCCGCCGCCGTCTTCGCGGTGCTCGGCCTGGGCGCCATCGACATCCTGATCCTGCTGCCCATCCTGATGGGCGTGATCGGCACTCTGTTCGGCATGTTCATCGCTGTGATCGCGCTGTTCGTTTCAGGTGGCGCCATCATGGTTGCGGGACCGTTCGCCGGGTTCCCGGGTGGCGTCGCCGCAGCACTGCTGGCGGGTCTGGGCCTGATGGCCGGGGCCGCCTCGTCCGGGGCCTTGCTGGCCATCCTCACCATCTGGCTGGTCAACGGCATCGTCTGGTTCGCCCGCCTGCACTACCGCCTGCTCAAGCCTGCGCTTGAGCCCCAAGCCAACGCTGTCACGGGAGACCCCGCATGATCCGTACCCTTCTCATCATCGCCGCCGCCGGTCTCGTCCTGGCCACGGCTTCCCTCGGCGGCGCCTTTGCACTCGGGGGCCGCGACATGGCTCGCCACGGCTGGGAGTGGACCTTCCACGACAAGGATGGCGACACCGTTTCCTTCGAACGCGACGACGGCACGCGCGGTCCGGATGTGACCCGGACCCTGGAATGGACCGGCGGCCAGACCCTGATCGTCGACCTGTCCGCCGACGTCGACTACGTCCAGGGCGCCACGCCGGGGGTCACCATCACCGGCCCCGCCCAGCTGGTCGAGCGGGTCCGGCTGGTCGATGGCCGCCTGAGCTGGGCGGATCGTGACGGCCCCAACCACGAGACGGTCGTCTTCGGCCGCCGCGAACATGGTCGGGGTATCTGGGTTCAGTCGGAAGCGGTGAAGATTGTCGTCACCGCGCCGAACATCAACACGTTCAACCTGGAGGGTTCGGCCAACCTGATGCTCCGCGACTACGACCAGGATACGCTGGCGATCGACATCTCCGGTTCGGGAGAGGTTACGGCGATGGGCCGCACCCGGGCCCTGGAAGTCGACATCTCCGGCTCCGGCGACGCCGATCTCGGAGCGCTCGCAGCCATCGACGCCAATGTCGCCATCGCCGGATCGGGGGACGCCGTCGTCGCCCCGACCGGCCGGGCCGACATCTCCATCGCCGGTTCCGGCGACGTGCAACTGAATACCCGGCCCGCGACGGTCAACCAGCAGGTCTCGGGCTCCGGCGAGGTGGACTACGCCAGCGTTTCGGAAGAGACCACCGTCGCGACCAGACGTCAGATCGCCCAAGGCCCCGGCGTCTCGGTCAGCACCAGCACCACGGTTCCCGCGCCTTGATCGCCAAAATCCTCCCCCGTCGGGGGAGGTGGCGCGGCGCTTCTTCAGCGCCGTAACGGAGGGGGCCCGCCACAGACCCGGTGTCTGAAGCCGGCCCCCTCCATCACCTCGTGGTCGATGGCTCCCCCGACGGGGGAGGATTGGCGTCCGACGCCCCAGCGCCTACCTATATGAGATGACCGTCCACATCCCCCCGCCGCCTCTGCTCGAAACTTCGGGCGTCGATCCTGACGAAGCCCTGTCGATCCTCCGGGGGGCGCTGCACGGCGCCGACGACGGCGAACTGTTCCTCGAACGCTCCGAGTCCGAATCGCTCGTCTTCGACGACGGCCGCCTGAAGGCCGCCGCCTATAACGCCACCGAGGGCTTCGGCCTGCGCGTCGTCGCTGGTGAGACCGCCGGCTACGCCCACGCCAACGAGATCAGCTCGGCCGCCCTCCGACGCGCCGCTGATTCGGCGGCGCTGGCCAAGTCCGGCCATGCCGGCGTCTCCGCCGAGGGGCCCCGCGCCACCAACCAGAAGCTCTACGACGCGGTCGATCCCCTCGCCTCGCCCGCCTTCTCCGCCAAGATCGCCCTGCTGCAGGAGATCGACGCCTGGGCCCGCGCTCGCGACCCGCGCGTCGTCCAGGTCTCGGCCTCGATCGTCGGCGAGCGTCGCGCCATCGAGATCCTGCGGGCCGACGCCCTGACCGTGCGCGACGTGCGCCCGCTCGTGCGGCTGAACGTCTCCATCACGGTGGAGAAGGACGGCCGGCGCGAGACCATGTCCAACGGCGCGGGCGGCCGCGCCGGCTTCGAAAACTGGATCACGCCCGACCGCTGGCAGGCCCAGGTGGATGAGGCCCTGCGCGGCGCCCTGGTCAATCTCGAGGCCGTCGACTGCCCGGCCGGAGAGATGGATGTCGTTCTCGCCGCCGGCTGGCCCGGCGTCCTGCTGCACGAGGCGATCGGCCACGGCTTCGAGGGTGATTTCCACCGCAAGGGCTCGTCGGTCTTCTCCGGCATGATGGGCCAGCGCGTCGCCGCCCCCGGCGTCAGCATCGTCGATGACGGCTCCATCGCGGGCCGTCGAGGATCACTCAGCGTCGATGACGAAGGCACCCCGACCTCGCGCACTGTGCTGATCGAGGACGGCATCATGGTCGGGCTGATGAACGACCGTCTGTCGGCGCGTCAGCTGGGCCAGCGCGCCACCGGCAACGGCCGGCGCCAATCGTTTGCCCACCAGCCCATGCCGCGCATGACCAACACCTTCATGGAGGGCGGCAAGGATAAGCAGGCCGACATGATCGCCTCGACCAAACGCGGCCTCTATGCCGCCAACTTCGGCGGCGGCCAGGTCGACATCACCAACGGCAAGTTCGTCTTCCAGTGCACCGAGGCCTATCTGATCGAAGACGGGAAGATCACCGCCCCCGTGCGCGGCGCGACCCTGATCGGCGACGGCGCAACAGCCCTGACCAATGTCTCGATGATCGGCGACGACTTCGCCTTCGACCCCGGCGTCGGCGTCTGCGGCAAGGCAGGCCAGGGGGTGCCGGTCGGCATCGGCCAGCCCTCGCTCAAGATCGGCGGCCTGACCGTCGGTGGCACGGCGGTCTGAGACGTCCCGAACACACCCGTCTTCGCCCTGCGGTTCCCCGATGTTCACTAAATGTTCTATGATCCTGCAGGTCGGCCCGAATGCCTCGGGACGCGGCGCGATGCGGGGCTTGAACAATGCAGGACTGGAAGGAACGACTGGATCAGGCGCTGAAAGCGCAAAGGATTCACAAGTCATACGCGCTGGCCGTCGAGCTGGGCGTCGATGAGAGCGCCATTAGCCGCTGGCGCCGGGGTCCGTCGATCTCGCTGGACAACGCCGTCAAACTTTGTCGCGCACTGGATGTCTCCCTGGACTGGCTCCTGACCGGGCGCGGCCATGTCCATGCCCACCGGAACGAGGAGGCGAAGCTCGATCGGCTGACCCGGGAACTTCTGGCGGATCTGTCCGAAGATCGGGCCTCTGAAGCGATCGACGCGCTGGTCGGCCTCGTCAAAATTCTCAAACCCGTCCTGGACCACCCCTGACGCGCCGCGCGCAAGAGGTCGCCCGCTTTCGTGTGTGGGACACAAGGAACAACCCTACCTAAGGTAGTAAATAGCGGCGAGTATTATCGCATGGATTGCATTTCGCCATCCACGCCCGGCCCTGCCGGGGCGACCTTTCGCCACGAGATCCTCCATGTCCACGCCCTACGAAATCGATATCTCCCTGTCCCCCGAGACCGTCAAAGAGCTGAAAGATGGCGGCTACGCCCTGTACGGTTTCAAGGCCGTCAAGAGCACCGTGGTCGGCGCCGCGCCGCTGGTCTGGTTCACCGATCTGAATTTTCTGAACACCACCAGGGTCAAATGGACCGAGCAGTATCAGGCCTACATCTCGACGGATCAGATCATCTCGAACGGCGTCATCGACGCCAGCGCCAATGTCGACATCAATCTGGGCCAGACCGCCAATGTCGATGAGGACCAGAACCTGACTCCGGTCAGCGAAGGCACGCCGCTGGCGATTTCCATCTTCAATCAGTCCAGCATGGCCCTGACGGCCGGCATCTCCCAGATGAACAACGGGTCCGCCAATCCGATGTGCGCCATCCCCCTGCACGGCAACATGCTGGATGTCGTGGTGCCGATCGAGAAGGTCCTGCTGACGTTCGCCTCCAACACCGTCAACACCGGCACGGTGATCTACAAGGCCTATGCGTCGGGCCTGCTGATCGACCTGACCGCCGACAACACCCGCGCCGTTTCCTTCGACATCAACAAGGGCTGGGCCTGGGACGGCGGCACCTGGGGCGTGCCGGTCAAGGCGAACGAGAGCTTGGTGCCCCTCTTGATCGAGGACTCCTGACCCCTGCTGCCCAACCTGGCGCGGGCGGCCGACCCCATCGGACGTCCGCGTCCTTTTTCTCTCCCTCTCATCAAGGATCACGACCATGCTCCAAACCATCATCCTCAAGGGACATCAGCACGCCTTCGCCGGCGGCATCATCCCCGGTAACATCACGGCGACCACGACCAATCCTGCGACAGGCAACGTCACCTACACCCTGGCCGCCCAGGGGCCGGTGGTCGTCCCGTTTGCCGGCAATCAGGTTCACAGCTTCGTCCTGCCGGTGAACGGAAACACCCTGACGATCTTCAACAACTCAACCTCCGGCCCGTCCTGCGTCTACTGAGGTCGGTCGGGGCGGGCCTGATCCGCCCCGACGCTCTCGCTTCCATGTCCTTCCGGAGAGCGCTGTGACCCGCCATCTGACGATCACCCTGTCCCCGCACACGGTCCAGTCGCTGAACCGGGAGGACATGGCCCTCTATCTGTTCGCCGCCGTCCGACACGGCCCCTTCGCGTCTGGCGCCCCGGGGACGGCGGGCGGCGCGCCGCTGGTCTGGCTGAGGCGAACGCACCTGTTGCAGACGACGACGCTCACCTTCGAAGACACGCTGAACATCTATCTGTCGTCTACCGAGATCGAGCCGAACGCCGTCGTCGTGGTCGGCGCGCAGGTCGATACCGCGCTGGGCCAGACGGCCCTGCTGAACGACGGCCGGCAGTTGACGGCCACCGTCT
The DNA here is from genome assembly GCF_049896985.1 of Brevundimonas sp. SL161. Lineage (NCBI taxonomy): Bacteria > Pseudomonadati > Pseudomonadota > Alphaproteobacteria > Caulobacterales > Caulobacteraceae > Brevundimonas > Brevundimonas sp. SL161. The sequence continues at coordinate 74,511 of NZ_JAFCVJ010000013.1, forward strand.
CGGGCCTGCCTGACACCGCCGCCCTGATCAACAGGGACGATCAGTCCTGGAGCTGGGGGCTGTGCCGGACGATCTCGGACCAGATGGCTCCCTTCTGCGTCTTCCCTCTGCACGGTCACGCCATGGGGATGCTCGCCCCGACCGACCGGATCCTGGCGCTCTTCGCTACCGATTCGACGCCGCCCGGCTCGATCGTGGAGACCGCCTTCGGACCTGGCCTGCTGATCGATTTCGTCGCCGCCGCCACACGGGAAGTCGCCTTCGACATCGACACCGGCTGGCGATCCGACGGCTCCGTCTGGGCCAGGCCGGTCCCGGCCGGATCGGCTCTGGGGCCGTTGCTGATCGCACGATAACGTCGACTGGACGGACGATGGTCCAAGGGCCCACGACCGGATCTGACGCCGCGACCTGCTAGGAGTGACCGGTTACGGTCTTTGACATCGCCATCCCCTCGAATGTTCGGTCGCTTCGGACGTTTCGGACTGTGTTTTGGAGTCCGGTCAGGGTTCCGCCGTCCAGTCCGGCCCCCGCACGTCCAGGCCATCCGCCTCCAGCCCGTCCAGCACCCCGCCGGGCTCTGCGAGCAGGCGCAGCGGGGCGACGGCCAGGGTCACGCCCGGCGCGTCCAGCGCCGTCGACAGGGCCGTCAGCCATTGCCCTCGCAGTTGCGGCCCGATCGTCGGATCGCCCCAGGGCCAGCACTGGCCCAACGCCACATCCAGAGGGTTGGCGATCACCTCGGCCACGCGCAGGCTGCGCCAGTCGTCGGCCCGCTCCGCGAACAGGCCACCGCCCGCCTCGGCCGCCGCAATGCTGGCGGCCATGCAGGGCTCATAGGCGGACGGCGACTGGGTGATCAGATTGTCGATGATTTCGTCGCCCCGCACGAAGCCGACCGCCTCGCCCTCAACATCGGCGCGTCGGGCCGCGCCCCGGACGACATCGTCGGCGTCGCGGCCGCCCCGCACCAGCCCCGCCCGCTTCAACAGGTCGTCGCTGGTGATCAGGAAGCTCCGGCGGCGCCAGTCCTCGTTCCTTTCCCCGACCATGACGGCCTCGAGACGCGCCTGAAGACCGACCGGCAGATGGTCCGCCGATGTCGTGTCGTCCGGCAATCGCGTGATCGTGCGGCTTCGCCAGAGCAGACGCATGAGGTCACCGGCGGAGACACGGGCATAGGGTGGGTAGAGGATTCGGTCAGCCCGTCCGGTCGCCTCTTCCAGCGCCTCGGGCCGCCACTGGAAGTCGCGCGGCAGGCCGCGGATTGATCCGACCAGGATCACGGTGCTGTCGCCCCGTTTCACCGTCCACATCGGCGCGCCGGCCCGGCGCGCGATGACCACGACATCCTCGACCCGGTCTTCGTCCCGGGAGACGGGATCCTGGGCAAACGCAGGCGCGGCCCCCGCGAGGGTCGCAAGCAGCGCCAGCCCTGTGAGCCATTTCCGCATGTCCGAATTTTCTCCGTATGTCCGAACTGGAATATCGGGATCGGTTGTGGCTCAAGCGTGGCCTTGGTGGCGGAACCGCGCCGCCGCCGCCGTGTTCCGCTAACGCCGCATCCGTCCGTCAGGTCCCGACCGCCATGGCCCATCCCCTGTCCCGCACCGAGGTTCGCCTCGGCCTCGCCGCCGTCGCCATGGTCGGCGTCATCGGAACCGGCGCCTTCATGCTGGGCGGATCGGAAACGGGTCGGGCGCTCGGCCGGGGCCTGGCCATCGCCGTGGTCCCCCCTGTCGAACACGAGGTCCTGCCCGGCGAGACCATGGAGGTCGGCGCCCTCAATGACGGCTTCGACCGCGCCGCCCTGGAACGGATCGTCGAACGGCCACTCGACGATACCCTGCCGCCGCCCGCCTGGATCGGCGATGAGTCCCTGGGCGACGCCACCCCTCGCATGCCCATGCCGACACCGGTCATCGACAGGGAGGGCATCGAGGTCGCCACCCCGCCCGCCGATCCCCTGGCCGACGGATCCCGCGCCTTCGGCTTCGACACTCCCCGCCCGGACTACGCCGGGGAGCGCGCGCTACGCTGGAACCGGCTGGAAATCGCCGCTACGCAAAGTCCTGCATCGCCGGCCGCCAATGACGACACTGGACCGGTTCAGTATTCGCCAGAATAAGCCACGAAGATTGCGGCCCTGTAATGCTGTCAGAGATTTAATCCACCTGTCCAGCTTGTAACTGGAGATGAATGCGGCCGGTCGTCACACCTCTCACCAGCAACGAGGGGAACCCCAGGCGATGACCAAGACCATTCTTCTGGCCACGACGGCCATCATGTTCAGCGCCGGCGGCGCCCTGGCGCAGACCGCGCCTCAAAGTGCGCCCCCTTCCACGGCTTCGGCCACTCCGGCTCCCGCTGCGGACCCCAGCCAGCAGGGCGTGCTGGTCTTCACCCCCGACTTCTTCGCCGGCCAGCGCCCGAACACGGCGCTCGACATGGTCAACCGCATCCCCGGCTTCTCGGTCCAGGATGGCGACGGCTCGCGCGGCTTCGAAGGCGCCGTCGGCAATATCCTGATCAACGGAGCCCGCCCCGCGTCCAAGAACGACGCCGGCTCCAACGTCCTCGGCCGCACCCTGGTCGCCCAGGTCGAGCGTATCGAGCTGATTCGCGGCGGCGCGCCCGGCATCGACATGCAGGGCTATTCGGTCGTCGTGAACGTGATCACCAGGACCCAGTCCAGCCGCGAACATATCCTGACCGGTACGGCCTTCCTGTTCGAGGGGGGCCAGGACGCCGCCAACGGCAGCTATCAGTTCACCGCCCGTGACGGCCAACGGGTCATGGGCTTCACCCTGTCGGACGGCGTCAGTGTCAGCGACTCCAACGGCGTCGGCCGCGTCATCCGCACCCGCCCCGACGGCACGGTCTTGCGCGACGAGGGCTATTTCAACGACCAGCAGGGCGGCGGACAGAGCATTCGCGGCAACTATGCCAACGCCTTCCTGGGCGGCAAGATCGACCTGACGGGCCGGGTCGGCCAGAACGACTACAGCCAGTGGAGCCGCCAGGACGCGCCCGGCACCCTGCGCGAGAACCGCTTCGACGAGGAAGGCACGAGCGGCGAGGTCGGCGCCGTCTTCACCCGTCCGATGCGTCAGGGCCTGGTTTCGGAAACGCGTTTCATCCGCGAATGGGGGGATTTCGAAAACGCGTCGCTTTCCAACAACCGCGTCGGCGCCGTCGTCAGCCCGGAGCAACGGTTCGAATCCGAAGGCAGCTCCTCGGAGACCATCCTGCGCTCGCTGCTGCGCTGGGAACGGTCGTCGTCGATGACCATCGAGGGCGGCGGCGAGGTGGCTTACAACATGCTGGAGGTCGATCAGGCCTTCCTCCAGGGCGGCGTCGCTGTTCCGCTTCCGTCCGACCAGATCAAGGTCGAGGAGACCCGGGGCGAGCTGTTCGCCAAGACGACCTGGCGCGTCCGGCCGAACCTGACCATCGAGGGCGGTCTGCGGCTGGAAGCCTCGACCATCACCCAGTCGGGCGATGCCGATCAGGAGAAGAGCTTCTTCTTCGCCAAGCCACGCGTTCAGGTGACCTGGACGCCCATGCCCCAGAACCAGCTTCGCTTCCGCTTCGAGCGTGAGCTCGGCCAGCTCGACTTCGGAGACTTCGCCGCATCCGCCGACCTCGGCGACGACCAGGTCTTCGGCGGCAACGTCGATCTGGAGCCGGAACAGCGCTGGATCTCCGAACTGGTCTACGAACGCCGCTTCCTCGGCGACGGCATCGTGTCGGTCGGCTATCGCCACGACGAGATCATCGACGTGATCGACCGCCTGCCCCTGCCCGGCAACCTGTCGGCGACCGGCAATATCGGTGACGGCACACTGGACCAGCTGGCGGTCAATGTCGTCGTGCCGCTCGACTGGACCGGCTTCTCGGGCGGACAGTTCGCATTCCGCAACACCTGGAACAACACGGCCGTCACAGATCCCACGACAGGCCGAGAGCGCCAGATCTCCGGCGTGCGCGCCTCGCAGCCCGGCTTCACCATCTCCCAGGACATCACCAGCTGGAAGGTCAACTGGTCGGCCACCTATCTCGAAGGTTTGCGCCAGTTTTCATACGACCCCGACCAGACCTCGGGCTTCACCGGCAGCGACTATTTCGAGGGCTTCGTCGAATACAAGCCGACCCCGACCCTCTCGGTCATGGTCAAGGTCAATGTTTGGAACGACTTCCAGCTCGAACGTATCCAGTATGCGGACCGGACTCCCGCGCGGCCCATAGCCTTCACCGAAGTGCGCCCGATCGACCCCAGAACCTTCTGGCAGATCCGCGTGCGCAAGACTTTCTGAGCGCTCCGCCACAGCATCGCCGCGACTGTTTCGGCAATCTTTTCCATCTGAACCGCTTGTAACTGGCGCTGAACGAAGCTGGCCGTAAGGGTCTTCCGAGGGAGACGATTCCATATGACCAAGGCGCTCTTGCTGGCGACGACGATACTCGTCGCGGCTCCGTTCACCGCCGCCGCCCAAAGTGGCGCGCCAGCCGTCGATACGGTGCAACAGGGCGTCCTCGTCTTCGAACCCGCCTTCTTCGCCGACGGCAGTCCGAATACGGCGCTGGACATGATCGCCCGCCTGCCGGGCTTCTGCCTGGACACGGGCAACAACAACACCCGGGGCTTCGCGGGCGCCGCCGGCAACGTCCTGATCGACGGGGACCGCCCCTCCTCCAAGTCCGACGGTCTGGATGGGATCCTGCGTCGGATCTCCGCTGCGAGCGTGGAGCGAATCGAACTCATCCGGGGCGGGGCTCCTAGCATCGACATGCAGGGCCGCTCGGTCGTGGCCAATGTCGTGCTGAAGCGCACGGTTCAGATCCAGACCGTTCTGGAAGCCAATACCTACGTCTATCCCGACGGCCACCTGGGGCCGCTGCTTCAGGCGTCCTGGTCCCGCCGTGAGGGCGAAAGCCAGCTGGAGGCCTCGCTGAGCGCCACCACAGACCGGACCGACGACACCGGCGACGGCTATCGTCGTCGCTACAACGCCGCGGGCGTCCCGATCCAGACCGCCGATCTCGACCGCTGGGACCGGTTCCGCAATGTGCGGGGCACAGCCGCCTGGCAGGGACTAAGCGGCGGCGGCCGGTTGAGGGTCAACGGCGTGCTGGGCTGGCATAAGGCTGAAAACTCGATCGACACCTTGATCCGCACCGGAGCCGGCCGGAACGAGAGGGTCGAGAACGAAGGCGACGAGGTCGAGGCGGAACTGGGCCTGAACTGGGCGCGTGCCCTGGGCGAGCGCGCGGAGCTCGAACTGACCGGTCTGCAGCGCTTCGAGGTCGACAACGACGAATCGCGCTCCTTCTCCGGCCTGAACAGCGTCGCCTTCGGTGGCGAAGGAACAGCCGGTGAAACCATTGGCCGGGCCGTCCTGCGCTTCCGCCCGTCAGATCGCTGGGCCTTCGAAGGCGGCGGGGAGGCGGCCTACAACTTCCTCGACAGCGCCACGACCTATGTCGAGAACGGCGTCCCCGTGGCGCTGCCTTCCGCCTCGGTGAAGGTCGAGGAGTTGCGCGGCGAGGTCTTCGGCCAGACGAGCTGGCGGCCCGATCCCAGGCTGACCGTCGAGGCGGCCCTGCGGGTCGAGGTGTCGGAGATCAGCCAGTCGGGCGACAGCGACCTGACCAGGACCTTCATCTATCCCAAGCCGCGCCTGCAGGTGACCTGGACCCCGGTCGCCGACCACCAGGTGCGCCTGCGGCTCGAGCGTGAAGTCGATCAGCTGGATTTCGAGGATTTCATCGCCTCGGCCGACGTCGATCTGAACCAGGTCGAGGGCGGCAACCCCGAACTGGAGCCGGCCAAGGCCTGGGTACTTGAAGCCGTCTACGAGCGCCGTTTCTGGGGCGAGGGCGCCCTGACCCTGACGGCCCAGTTCAAGCGTTGGGAAGACCTGATCGACGTCATTCCCCTGACCGGCGGCTTCGAGGCCGTTGGAAATATTGGCGATGGTTCGTCCAGCTATCAGCAGATTGCGGTCACGCTGCCGATGGATCGGCTGGGCCTGCCCAATGCCCGCCTCGTGGCCAGGGCCACCATCTCTCAGTCCAGCGTGACGGATCCTCTGACCGGCGAAGGGCGCCGCTTCTCGGGCCAGATCGCCTTCGGGTGCGGCATCAACTTCAATCAGGATCTGGGGGGCGGCCGCTGGTCGTATGGGTTCCAGCACGGCTGCAATCTCGACGACCAGGTCCAGTACCGGATCCGCGAAGTGCGCAACATCGAGAAAGAACCGTTCGTGACCGTCTATGGCCAGTGGAAGCCCCGGCCCGACCTGACCGTCCGTCTCGACCTGGGCAACGCCACCGACCGCGAGCAGCGCCGCGAACGCCTCGTCTATTCCGGCCCGCGCAACAGCGCCCCTCTTTCGTTCCGCGAGGAGCGGGGCACGAGGATGAGCCCCTGGCTGTTCATCCAGATTCGCAAGACCCTGTAGGGTCGGCACGCGATGTCAAAGACCGTCACCACAAATGGCGGCCCGGCTTGGAGACAAAAGGGCTGTGGACCGAATTAATTCCTACCTCCTTGCGTGAAAAAGGGCGACGCCCGCGAGGACGCCGCCCTTTGTCTTGCCGACAGGCGGTCAGCCCGTCGTGGTGGCTCCGGGGCGAGCGACGCTGCCGTCTTCCGTACCCCGATCGGTCAGCGACGGTCCCGGGTGGTTGTCCGGGTCATTCACGCCGTTCGACCATTTCGAGATGAAGAAGCTGGCGACGATGAAGGCGACGCCGATGCCGACACCCCACAGGCCCAACAGGTTGAAGGACGCCAGGGACGTGTTCAGCGCCACCTCCGGATCCAGCACCTGGCCACCGACGGTTTCGGTCCCGGCGGCGCCCGCGATAATGCCGCCGACAAAGTGGGCGATCGAAGACGCCATGAACCAGACGGCCATCATGAAGCTGACGATGGCCGGCACCGACAGCTTGGTGATCTCCGACAGTCCGACCGGCGACAGGAACAGCTCGCCCAGGGTGTGGAACATATAGAGTAGCGCCAGCAGCACGATCGGGGTGCGGAAGGCGTCGTCCACCAGGCCCGACTGGGCGCCCCAGACCACGATCAGGAAGCCGAGGCCGACCTGGATGATGCCCAGGCCGAACTTGACCACCGGGTTGGGGTCCATCTTGCGTTTGGCCAGCCAGACCCACAGCGCCGCGAAGACCGGCGCGAAGATCAGGATGAAGCCCGCGTTGAACGACTGGGTCTGGGAGGCCGACATCGAGGTGTCGATCCAGCCCCACCACTGCGTGGTCGAGAAGCCCGCGGCGGCCACCTGGTCCGGCGAGCCCACCGGGATGCCGAGGAAGGTGTAGGCCTGGCTGGTCAGGGACAGGTCGACGTTTCGGTCGGCGAACAGGTTCAGCGAGGTGCCCGCCTGTTCGAACAGGGTGAAGAAGATCACCGAGCCGAACACCAGGACCATGGCCAGCATCATCCGCTCACGCGCGACCTTGTCGCCCTTGAGCTTGAAGACGATGAACCAGGTGATGAAGGCCAGCGAGGCGATCGTCGAGAGGATCAGGCCTGCTCCGACCAATTGGTGGTTCGGAACGATGAACCACAGGGCCGCGACGCCGACGAAGCCCAGGATATAGATCAGCCCCTCGCGGTTGATCGGACCGAGGACAGGCTTCTTGATCAGATCGGGGAAAGGGCTTTCGCCCTTGCCCTGAAGCAGGGGTTTGCCCAGCCAGAAGACGATCAGGCCGGCGAACATGCCGATGCCGGCCAGGCCAAAGCCCCAGCTCCAGCCGAAACGTTGGCCCAGCAGGCCGCACAGGACGGCGGCCCAGAAGGCCCCCAGATTGATGCCGTAGTAGTAGAGGGTGAAGCCGGAATCCCGACGTGGATCGCCTTGCGGATAGAGCTGTCCGACCAGGGTCGAGATGTTCGGCTTCAGGAAGCCGACGCCCATGATGATCAGGGACAGGGACAGGTAGAAGATGTTGACGCCCATCGGATCGCGCGTGGCGGTCAGCTCGTAACTGCCTTCGGCGAGCGTGCCGGGGACGACCGATCCGGCCGGCAGGTCGGTGATGGTCAGGCCGCCGCCGTCCGCGGGGGTGAAGTGGTACGGCTGTCCGCCGACCACGACCTGGGACGTCTGGGTTTCGCCGCGTCCGTCGATCTGGATCTCATAGACGGCGCCGCCATAGGTCAGGCTCTGGGTCGCGGGATTGCCTTCGAAGGCCATCATGCCGTGACCGGCGACCAGCAGGACCGCCCCGAACATGATCGCCTTGCGCGTGCCGATGTAACGGTCGGCCACAATGCCGCCGATCAGCGGCAACAGGTAAACGAGGGAGGCGTAGGAGCCGTACTGGCCCGAGGCGAAACCGTCATCGAACAGGAAATGCTGGGTCAGATAGAAGATCAGCAGACCGCGCATGCCGTAGAAGGAGAACCGTTCCCACATCTCGGCGAAGAAGCAGACCAGCAGCCCCTTGGGGTGGGTCTTGAGGATTTGAAGCAGGACCGGAAGCCCGGTCGCCAGGGTGATGATCACCCCCAGAAGGATGACGATGTTCACGCCTGACCCCCTGCACTGTTCGTAAGTCGTCGAAGCCCTTTTACGGCTCCCTCGTCGGTCTTGATCAACCGCCCACTCCCTAACACCGCGCCGAACGGGCGCGCACAAGCCCGCATAAGCAGCACGCCGGGCAAGACCGGACAAGCCTTATGGATAATCGAACCGTCACAAGGCGGCGATGAACGCAGGTGAACCGGGGTCGCGGGCGCTTTCCCTCCCCCGAGGGGGAGGGTCACCGCGCAGCGACGGGGTGGGGGCGGCAGGGCTCCGTCGCGCTCGATTGGACGTGAGCAGTCGATGGCGGGCTTCGTCGCGGCCTGTCGGGTGTGGCCGATTTGCCCCCGACGCTTGTCGCCGTTTAATCCCAGAAAGACTTAAGCCCACGATGAGCGGCAAGAGGGAGATGGAACCTCTTAGTGAAAATCCCGCGATCCCGGCAGGATGCGCACGTCCCGCGGATGCCGTCCCCGTGTCGGGGCGTGGCCTGATCCCGGCGTCTGGTCCGTGGACAGATGGCCCAGCATGGGTGTCCAGTCGACCATGTCCTCGACCACCAGATGGGCCACCCCCTCGGCCCGCTGGACCTTGCCGGTGACCAGAACCATGCGCGCGCCCATGACGACGGGGCGCAGCCGCTCGAACACATCGGGCCAGACGACGAGGTTGGCGAGGGCCGTCTCGTCTTCGAGCGTCAGGAACACCACCCCCTTGGCCGATCCCGGCCGCTGACGCACCAGCACGACTCCCCCGACCGAAACGCGACGGTTGTCCTTCGCCGCCCTGTAGGCCTCGGCCGTCATCGCCCCGGCCCGCGTCAGCCGTTCGCGCAGGAAGGCGACGGGGTGGCCCTTCAACGACAGCCGGATGGTCTGATAGTCGCCGACCACCTCCTCCGCATCGGTCAGGCGCGGCAGGGCGGCCGGGGGCGCCCCGTCCGCCTCGTCCAGCCCCATGGCCGCGAACAGGGGCGCCGTCGACGCCGGCGCCGCCCCCCTGGCCGCCCACATTCCCCGGCGCCGCGACAGGTCTAGCGAACCATAGGCGTCCGCCTCCGCCAGCCGGTCGAGGGCGGGAGGGGAAAGATCGGCGCGGATGCGAAGGTCCTCCAGATCGCGGAAGGGGGCGATGGCTCGTTGCTGAACGATGGTCTCGGCCCACGCCTCCCGGAAACCGTCGATGGAGCGGAAGCCGAGGCGCATGGCGCAGGCCTCACCCTCGCCCCGAGCCTCGAGCGACGCGTCCCAGCCGCTCGCATTGACGTCCGGGTGTCGCACCTCGACCCCGTGCTCGCGGGCGTCACGCACGAGCTGAGCCGGGGCGTAGAATCCCATCGGCTGGCTGTTCAGAAGACAGGCGGCGAAGACCTCCGGGTAGACGCATTTCACCCAGGCCGAGATGTAGACGAGGAAGGCGAACGAACAGGCGTGGCTTTCGGGAAAGCCATACTCCCCGAAGCCCTTGATCTGGTCGAAACAGCGCCGGGCGAACTCGGCCTCATAGCCCCGCCCGATCATCCGGCCGACCATCATATCCTCATAATGACCGATCGTGCCCATGTGCCGGAAGGTGGCCATGGCGCGGCGCAGACCGTTGGCCTCTCCGCCGCTGAACTCGGCCGCGACCATGGCGATCCGCATCGCTTGTTCCTGAAACAGGGGGACGCCCAGGGTCTTGCGAAGTACGTTTCTCAACTCGTCCGGATCGCCGCCTGCGGGACCCGGCATGTCGAACTCGTAGACATGACCGCGCGCCTCCGCCGCCCGACGCTCCGTTCGTCGCTTGAGATAGGGGTGGACCATGCCGCCCTGGATCGGACCGGGTCGGACGATCGCAACCTGGACCACCAGATCGTAGAACTCGCGCGGCTGCAGCCGGGGCAGCATGGCCATCTGGGCCCGGCTCTCGACCTGGAAGACCCCGACGGAATCTGCCTTGCAGAGCATCTCGTAGACCTCGGGGTCCTCCCTCGGCACCGTGTGCAGTTGCAGGGATCGCCCGTAGCTCTGCGCGATCATGCCGAAAGCCCGCTTCAGCGCCGTCAGCATGCCCAGGGCCAGAACATCGACCTTCATCAGTTGCAGATGATCGATGTCGTCCTTGTCCCATTCGATGAAGGTGCGGTCCTTCATCGCCGCATTGCCGATGGGGACGATCTCGCACAGCGGCCCCTGACTGAGAACAAAGCCGCCGACGTGCTGCGACAGGTGGCGGGGGAATTGAATCAGCTCGGCGGTCAGGTCGAGCGCCAGCTTCATGCGGACATCGTCGCGGCTGACGCCGGTATGATCGACGTGTTCGTCCTTCACCTCCGCGCCGTAGGAGCCCCAGACGGTGTCGGCGAGACGGGCGGTGACGTCCTCGGTCAGCCCCAGGGCCTTGCCGACGTCGCGGATGGCGGAGCGCGGCCGGTAGTGGATGATGGTCGCCACGATGCCGGCCCGGTCGCGGCCGTAGCGGTCATAGACATGCTGCATGACCAGCTCGCGCCGTTCGTGTTCGAAATCGACATCGATGTCAGGCGGCTCGGAGCGTTCGGACGAGATGAACCGCTCGATCAGCATGTCCTGAGCGGTGGGATCGACGTTCGTGATGCCGAGGCAGAAACAGATGACGGAGTTGGCCGCGGAGCCCCGTCCCTGACAGAGAATGTCGCGATCGGGATGCCGCGCCCAGGCGACGATCTCGTGGACGGTCAGGAAATAGGGCGCGTATTTCCTTTCCCGAACCAGACGGAGTTCCTTGCGGATCGTCTTGACCACGGAGGTCGGAACCGGCCCGTTTTCCCGCGGCCATTTTTCGCGGGCGCCCCTGCAGGTCAGGCGGATCAGCCAACCCTGCGGCGACCAGCCCCCCGGCACAGGTTCGTCCGGGTACTGATAGCTGAGCTCACGCAGGGAGAAGATGCAGGCCCGCACCACCTCCATGGTCCGGGCCAGCGCCGCCTCGTGGCCTTTGAACAGGCGGCCCATTTCGGAGGCGGGCTTCAGATGGCGTTCGGCATTGGCCTGGAGGCGCAGGCCGGCGGCGTCGATGGTCGTCCCCTCGCGGATGCAGGTCAGGACGTCCTGAAGCGGGCGCCGGTCGGGGTGATGGTACAGAGCCGCATTGGTGGCGATCATCGGGGCGCCGGTCCGGTTCGCCATCGCCGCTAGCCGGTTCAGCCGCGCCCGGTCGTCGCCGCGCCACAGAGGCTGGGCGGCCAGATAAAGGATGTCGGGCCAAGCCTTGCGCCACGTCAGGAGGCGGGACTCGAACGCCGTGTCGGGAGCCTCGGGCGCGACGGCGAGGGCGATCATCCCCTCGCCGTGGGCCGCGGCCTGTTCGAAGGTCAGCCGGGTCTCGCCCTTGGCGGTACGGTCGGGGGCGGGCTCATGCGGCTCGCCGTCCACGACGACATCCGGTCGCAGAGGGACGACATTGGTCGAGGGCCCGTCCAGCACCTCGCTCTTGCCCAGGGTCAGCAGGCGGCACAGTCGGCCGTAGGCGGCGCGGTCGCGGGGGAAGACGATCAGTTCGGTCCCGTCGAGAAAGCCCAGCCGGACCCCGACGACCAGACGGATGGCGTGGTCCTCGGCCCCCATCAGGGCACGGACCATTCCGGCCAGGGTGTTGCGGTCGGCGACGCCGACGGCGGCGAGGCCCAGGGCTTTCGCCTGCATCGCCATCTCCCCCGGATGGGAGGCGCCCTCCAGGAAGCTGAAGTTGGTCATGGCGCCGAGCTCGGCGTACTCGCCGTTCCAGTCGGGGTGGGGCCGGCCCGTCACGGGAACATCCCGTGCATCCACCATGAGGGGGCGCGCTCGTCCTTCGCGCCTGTGTATTCCGCGCCGTAGAGGCCTTCGCGGAACAGCCAGTAGCGGAGGCCCTGGTCGTCCTCGATGCGGTAGTAGTCGCGGGTACGGGACTGGCGGCCGTCCGGGCGGGGACGCCACCATTCGGGCGACAGGCGTTCGGGGCCGTCGGAGCGGGTCACGCGGCGGGTCACGCGCCGCCAGGTGAACCGGGCCGGGGCGCCGTCGGGCAGGTCGGCGAGGGTCTCAACCGGCTCGGGCGGGTCGAGCAACAGCAGGGGGCGGGCCCGGCCGGGATCGTGCCTGTCCCTGACCGGGGCGGACGTCAGGGCCGGCGCCCAGCGTTCGGCCCGCTCCGGCATCCACGACCCCTGCGGCGTCGCGACCCGCACCGAGGCCTCGCCCAGACGCGCCGACAGCCGGTCGATCAGGGCGGCCATGCCCTCGGCGTGACGCGCCTGCGGCTCCTCGCCCATGGAGACCTGGAGCGCGACCATGGGCTCGGTCACGTCGGCAGTGAGCATCAGGGCGTCGATGCCGAAGCCGGGGTCGATCCGCTCGATCCCCGTCTCGCGGAACAGCCGCATCCAAATGGAGACATCGCGCAGCGCCCGCCCCATGCGCACCGAGACGGCGCTGGCCCGGCCGTCGACACGGAAGGCGGTCAGGGTCAGGGCCCTCGCCCCCTGCCCGTCGCTCTCCATGGTCCGGGCCAGGCTCTCGGCGAGCCCGGGCAGGCGCGCCTCGATCCCGGCCGTGTCGGTCAGGGGATCGGCATAGGCTTCCCAGCCGCGATAGCGAGGCGGGGCGCGGGTGGGGATCAGGGCCTCGGCCGTGGCGCCCAGGGCCTGATCCAGACGGCGGACCAGACCGACCCCGGCGCCGTCGCGGAAGCGGCGGGCCAGACCTGCGCGTGGCATGGGATAGAGATCCCCGATCCGCTTCAGCCCGAACCGCCGCGTCTGTTTCAGGGCGGCGTCGTCGATGCGCAGGGAGTCGACCGGCAAGGGGGCCAGAGCCTCGCGCACGTCCGCGTCGGAGGCGATGCGGGTCGCATTGCCCCAGCGCGCCAAGGCCCAGGCCGCGCCGGGAGACGGGGCCATGGCGGCGCGGGCGCGAATGCCGGCCTCGGCCAGACGCTGCTCGATACGGGCGATCACCCCGTCCTCGCCGCCCAACAGATGGGTCGCGCCGGTCAGGTCGAGGAACAGCCCTTCCAGCCCGCCTTCCGAGGGATCGACGGTAACGGCCGGAGACCAGCGCTCGCCCCAGACGGCCAGGGCCTCCAGCGCGCGCAGGTCGGCGGCGGGATCGGCGGGATGACAGGCCAGATGCGGGACCATGGCGAGGGCGTCGGCCTGGGTCTGGCCGCGCGACAGGTTCAGGGTCCGGGCGGCCGGGTTCAGGGCATGGATCACCGCCCCCCGCGCCGTGCGCAGGATCAGGGCCAGCGGCCCTGCCCCCGCCGCGAAAGGGTCAGGCCGGGAAGACTCAGGCGTATTGGGTCCGGCCGATCGGGTCCAGACCGTCACCGGCCAGTCGATCAGCCAGACGGAGACGATGCGTCTCATCATCCTGCTCCAGCATCCAGACGCCCGGTCGCTCCATCCGGCTGCGGGTCATTTCGGCACGGATCGTCATCCGCCCCGGCGCGCGCTCGTCGAAGGCGTCGCCATTGCCCGCAAGAGTTGTAATGCGCCAGCGCCGACGCGCGGCGCTGAGGTCGCCGGAGCGGGCGCGCAGCAGAAGGCCGGAACAACCCCCGTCGCGGGCGGCGAATTCCAGCCGCCGGGTCTGGGCCAGTTCGGCTCCGTCGACCGTGCCGATCACCAGGGCGGCGCCGCCGGACCGCAGCGCCTGTTCCATGGCCCACAGAGCCAGCGCCTCCGTCCGGGTCTCGATCAGGACGAAGGCGTCGCGCGTCCGAAAGCCCGCCAGACCGGGACCATAGGGCCGTCCGTTCTCACCCAGCCACGCCCGGGTCGCGCTCATGACAACGCCCCGCCCCTCGCCGACCACAGCCCTGCCAAGGGTGAAGGCCAGGGCCGCCGCCATGTCGCGCGCGCCCGCCGCGCACACCTCCTCCAGCCCTTCGGACAGTCGCGAAAGGGGCGGCGGGACGGCTTCTGACTCTGGCGGCGGACGGGCGGACATGGCGATAGAAAACTCCATGTTCATTATTTGTTCCGCCGTCGCCGGAGTCAAACCGGAATCGCTCCGCTAGGAAGATTCCCCGCCCGCTCTACTTAAGCATGTCTTTGTTGGCCTGCCTCGTGCAGGACTTTCGGTGGAGGGGGCGGCCTGTATCGCTCTGGAACCAGACCAATGAGTTTTTCAGTTCGACCCATCGACTCGAAGGACCACGGCGCCGTCAACGCCCTGCATCATTCCGTGGGCTGGCCCAATCGCTCGGAGGCCGGCTGGGTCTGGCTGGCGAGCAATCCGGCGCTGCAGGAGACGAACGCGCCGGCCGGCTGGCTGCTGGAGGCCGAAGATGGGGAACCCTGCGGCTTCACCGGCAATTTCGTTCAACGCTTCCACTACGGCGACCGGACGATCCACGGCGCCACGGGATTCTCGATCATCGTTACGCCACTGGCGCGTGGCCACAGCCGGAAACTGCTGGCCGCCTTCGCGAAACAGAGGAACCTGTTCGCCCTCTACACCTTCAACGCCAATCCGGCATCCAGCCCGCTCTACAGGCGCCACGGCCTGGTCGCCTGGCCGCAGGAAACGCACGATGTGAAACTGTCCTGGCGGGTCGATGCCCTGGCCTGCGCCGGCGGACGGCTGTGGCGCGAGATCGACCGTCACGCCCCGCGTCTGACGCAGGCGCGACACGAGCGACTGTTGAACCCGCGCCTGCGAGATCCCGACGCCCTAGACCTGCCGACGGGCGTGACCGCCCTGACCGACCTGGCCGACCTGTCGCGATACGCGGACTTCTGGGAGGCGTTGAAGGCCGAGGGCCGACTGATCGCCGACCGCAGTCCGGCCATGCTGCGCTGGCGGCTGGCGGATCCCGACCTGACCCTGCGGCCCCTGTTACTGGCCTTCAGCCGCGGCGAGACCATCGGCGGCTATGCGATGGTAGTAATGTCCAAGGGCAATCCGATCGAGCCGCCGATGCTGGAGATCCTCGACCTGGTTGCGCGGGAGGATGAACCGCGCGCCGTCCCGGCCTTGATGCAGGCCCTCCTGGCCAATGCGCGAAACCTCGGGGCGGCGAAGCTCCGCATACAGATGGTCAGCCCGGACCTGCTGCGTCGCCTGGGCCCGCTGGCCGATATGGCCCGTCGCGAGGGCGGCTGGGGGCATTGTCATGTGAAGTTCGACCCCGATACGCCGGGCGTCGACACCTGGTCCCCGACGCCTTTCGACGGCGACTACGGCATCTGTTTGAGACCTGTGCCCGTGACCGGGGATGAGCGGCGGGCGGCCTGACGAAGGGTCCGATATCATCCTGCAAGCGTTGCGCGTTAGGATCACGACGGAGGACGACATGACGCCACGCCGTGCGACCCTGCCCTGTCTCGCTGTAACGAGCCTGCTCGCGGCCGCGACGCCGTCCCTCGCCCAGTCCGATGACGACTGGGATCTGGCGGGAGACGCCGGTCAGGATCTGACCGTGGCGTCGGTCGAATACGCGACGCGCGTGACCGTGGTCGCTCAATGCCGGTCCCGGGTGCTGGAGGTCGCGATCCTGGGCCTGCCCCGAGCCGCGCCGGGTCAGGCCTGGTACGATGTTCGCCTGTCCGACGGCCCGGCGAGAAGAGCCTCCTGGACCCGCCATGACGATGGCACGACGCTCACTGCGGGCAGCGATCCACGTCTACTTCGGCTCCTCAAAGGCGGCGGGCGGCTCACGCTCAGTGCGGACGGCGGCGCATCCACATCCGTGCGCCTGCAAGTCGACCTGCCTGCCAGTTCACACGGTCTCGACGCCGTTCTCGAGGCTTGCGGCTATCCGACAACGAACGACCGGGACCTGGTTCCCAGCGTGGGGGAGCTCCTGACCGACTTCCCTCGACCTATCGTGCCGGATCGCGTGATCGAACGCCGGGCGTCACCGACATTCCAGGTCTCGATCAGCTGCCTCGTCTCCGGAGGCCGATACACAGCCTGTCGGTCTGAACACCAGATCCCACCACACCCAGAAGACGGGCAGATCGTCGCCGGCGTCGTCGACGGCGTCAGGGTTCACGCGACTGATATGGCGGCGGCCGAAGGACGCGTGCTTGATCTGGTGGTCACGGGCAGCAGAACCCGCCGCCCGCGCTCAGGGCCGGGCCTTTAGCTCGTCGCGGATTTCGGCCAGCAGGGCCTCGGTCGGGGTCGGGGCGGGCGGCGTCGCCGGTTCGGGGGCGGCCACCTCGGCGCGGCGCATCCGGTTGATGCCCTTCACCACCAGAAAGACCACGAAGGCTACGATCACGAACTGGATCAAGGTGTTGATGAAGGCGCCATACTGGATGGCGACCTCCTCGACCGCTTCCGTGGCCGGATTTTCGGGCGCCAGCACCCATTTCAGTTCGGAGAAATCGACCCGGCCGAGCAACAGGCCGATCGGCGGCATCAGAACCTGTTCGACCAGACTGGTGACGATCTTGCCGAAGGAGGCGCCGATGATCACGCCGACCGCCAGGTCGATGACGTTGCCGCGTGCGGCGAACTCCTTGAACTCGCTCAGCAGGCTCACGGCGTCTCCCCTTCAGTTTCGTCGGGCGGGCTCGTGACAGACCGGGCTCAGTCGTCCCCGGATGCATTGAGCCGCTCGCGCAGCTCCTTACCGCTCTTGAAGAACGGGACCGACTTGGCGGGAACGTCCACGGTCTCGCCGGTTCGCGGGTTGCGTCCCGCCCGCGCAGGCCGGGCGCGAACCGAGAATGCCCCGAAGCCGCGAAGCTCGACACGGCCACCCTCGGCCATGGCCTCGGTCATGCGTCCGAGCACGACATTGACAACGCGCTCGACCTCGGCGTGGGTCAGATGCGTGTTCTCAGCCGCCAGCTTCTCGATGAGCTCAGACTTAATCATCGCCAGGCCCCCGCCCCTTCCTGCTCACGCGAGCAAATTTGGTGCAACTTCAATCGGGTTGCGCGGACACCCTAGCCTTCGCCCGGCGAGCGAAAAAGGCCTGATCGTCAGTTTCCGTCAGGGAAGATCATTAAATGTCGGCAACCGTACACGGAGAGCCCGGCCAGGTCGGGTTGCAACCGCTTGCGGAAATGGCATTTTCCGCCGGCGCTAACACACACGAAAAGGGCAGCCGGATCGCTCCGGCCGCCCTTCTTTCTTGGTGAGCCTGACGCCCGATCAGATCGGAAGGATTACTCCTTGCCGGCCTTCTCGCGCAGGGCCGCGCCGAGGATGTCGCCCAGCGAGGCGCCCGAGTCCGAGGACCCGAACTGATCGATGGCTTCCTTCTCGTCGGCCATTTCCAGGGCCTTGATCGAGACCGAGACGCGGCGCGTGGCCTTGTCGATGCCCGTGATCTGAGCGTCTACGCGGTCGCCGACGGCGTAACGCTCGGGGCGCTGCTCGTTGCGGTCG
Organism: Brevundimonas sp. SL161; assembly: GCF_049896985.1. Taxonomy (NCBI): domain Bacteria; kingdom Pseudomonadati; phylum Pseudomonadota; class Alphaproteobacteria; order Caulobacterales; family Caulobacteraceae; genus Brevundimonas; species Brevundimonas sp. SL161. The sequence continues at coordinate 92,416 of NZ_JAFCVJ010000013.1, forward strand.
CGGCTGATGTCCGACTTGCGCACGAAGGAGGAGACCGGCGCGTCGTCTTCGCCGAATTTCACTTCGATGCCGCCCGACTCGATGGACGTGACGGTCAGGGTGACGGTCTGGCCCTTCTTGTAGGTGTCGCCTTCGCCGACGGGATCGCCGCCCAGCTGCTTGATGCCGAGCGAGACGCGTTCCTTCTCGACGTCGACGTCGAGAACCTTGGCCTTGACCATCTCGCCCTTGCGGTAGCGCTGGATGGCTTCCTCACCCGAGACCGACCAGTCGAGGTCGGACAGGTGCACCATGCCGTCAATGTCGTTGTCCAGGCCGATGAACAGGCCGAACTCGGTGGCGTTCTTGACCTCGCCCTCGACGGTCGAGCCGATCGGGTTGGCGGCGACGAAGGCGTCCCACGGATTGTCCTGGGCCTGCTTCAGGCCCAGCGAGATGCGGCGCTTGGAGGCGTCGACATCCAGAACCACGACGTCGACTTCCTGCGAGGTCGAGACGATCTTGCCGGGGTGGACGTTCTTCTTGGTCCAGGACATTTCCGAGACGTGCACCAGGCCCTCGACGCCGGCTTCCAGCTCAACAAACGCGCCGTAGTCGGTGATGTTGGTGATGCGACCCGTGTATTTGGCGCCCGGCGGGTATTTGGCTTCGACGCCGTCCCACGGATCGCTTTGCAGCTGCTTCATGCCCAGCGAGATGCGCTGGGTGTCCGGGTTGATCTTGACGATCTGGACCTGGACGGTGTCGCCGACGGCGAGAACCTGCGACGGGTGGGAGACGCGCTTCCACGACATGTCGGTGACGTGCAGCAGGCCGTCGATGCCACCCAGATCCACGAACGCGCCGTAATCGGTGATGTTCTTGACGACGCCGTCGCGGACTTCACCCTCTTGCAGCTGGCCGACCAGCTCGGTGCGCTGTTCGGCGCGGGCTTCTTCCAGGATCGCACGACGCGAGACGACGATGTTGCCGCGCGGGCGGTCCATCTTGAGGATCTGGAACGGCTGTTCCTTGCCCATCAGCGGACCGACGTCACGCACCGGGCGGATGTCGACCTGCGAGCCGGGCAGGAAGGCCGAGGCGCCGCCCAGGTCGACGGTGAAGCCGCCCTTGACGCGACCGACGATGGCGCCGTTGACCGGATGACCTTCGGCGAACACGACTTCCAGACGGGTCCAGGCTTCTTCGCGACGCGCCTTGTCGCGGCTGATGACGGCCTCGCCCAGGGCGTTCTCGACGCGCTCCAGGTAGACTTCGACGTCATCACCGATCTTGGGGATGACGGCGCCTTCACCCTGACCGAACTCGCGGGCGGGGATGCGGCCTTCGGTCTTCAGACCGACGTCGATGATGATGATGTCTTTTTCGATGCCGACGACGCGGCCGTGAACGACCTGGCCTTCGCCGAGGTCGCGGCCTTGCAGCTGCTCGTCGAGCAGGGCGGAGAAGTCGTCGCGGGTGGGGTTGAGGGTATCAGACATGAAGCTCTGGTGTTTCCGATAGGGCTGTGGCGCGCGACCGAACGGCCCCGCGCGAGGTGAAAGTTGGAATGGGAAGTCGGTCGTGGGACGCGAGGCTCAGCTGAACCAGAGCGCCCGCGGAAGCCGAGGACGGAGCGCTGGATTTGCGAAACGAGCCTAGAGGCCGTGTTTCGCTCGCGCCGCCTCGACGATACGGCGGGCCGCATCGAAGGCCGCCTCTATATCCATATCGGTCGTATCCAGCAAGACCGCGTCCCCGGCTTGGACCATGGGGGCCGAGCCGCGGCCCGCGTCGCGTTCGTCGCGGCGCTGGATATCGGCCAGCATGGCCTCGTAGGTGATGGGATCACCGCGACCGTTCAGCTGCAGCCAGCGGCGTCGCGCGCGGGTTTCGGGCGTGGCGGTGACGAACAGTTTGGACTGGGCTTCGGGGGCGATGACCGTGCCGATGTCGCGCCCGTCCAGCACCGCCCCGCCCGCCTGACGCGCGAAGGCCTGTTGCAGATCCAGCAGGGCCGCGCGGACGCCGGGGAAGCCCGCGACCCGGCTGGCGGCCTCGCCGGCGTCCCCGCTCGTCAGGGCCGCATCGTCCGAAAGCCGCCCGGCGTCTAGGGCGCGGGCTGCGGCCTCCGCCGCCCTGGCGTCGCCGAGGTCGCCTCCACCGGTCAGCACGTCCAGACCCACGGCGCGGTACAGCAGGCCCGTGTCGAGGAACGGCAGGCCATACTCGCGCGCCAGACGCGAGGCGATCGTGCCCTTGCCCGAGGCGGCGGGCCCGTCGACGGCGATGACGAACGGATTGCTCATTCCGGTGTGACGAAGCACAGACCGACGGCGGACGCCAGTGAACGCTGTGTCACCCGACGTCGCCGCCAAGCCCCTGCATCATCTCGACAAAGCCGGGGAAGGAGGTGGCGATCATGTCGGGCTCATCGACCGTGACGGGGTTCGCGGCAGCGAGGCCGAGCACCAGATGGCTCATGGCGATGCGGTGATCGTGGGCGGTGTGGACCGTCGCCCCGCCCGGGACTGGGCCTCCGGCGACAATGAAACCCTCAGGTTCTTCCTCCACGGCGACGCCGCAGGCCCGCAGTCCGTCGACCATCAGGCGGATGCGGTCGCTTTCCTTGACCCGCATCTCGCCGACGCCGCGCATGACGGTCCGGCCCGTTGCGAAAGCAGCGGTGGCAGCCAGGATCGGATATTCGTCGATCATCGAGGCGGCGCGGCTCTCCGGCACGATGACGCCCTTCAGCGCGGAGTGACGCGCGGTGATGTCGCCGACCTCCTCTCCGCCCGAGACGCGGCGGTTGGCGATGGTCAGGTCCGCGCCCATCTCGACCCAGGTGTCGAACAGGCCGGTCCGGTGCGGGTTTAGCATGACCGCTTCAACGGTCACTTCCGATCCCGGAACGATCAGCCCCGCCGCCAAGGGGAAGGCGGCCGAGGAGGGATCGCCCGGCACGGAGACGGTGGTCCCCGTCAGGGGCTGGCCGCCTTTGAGACGAATGACCCAGCCCTCGGCGTCGTCCTCGACATCGACGGTCGCGCCGAAGGCCCGCAGCATCCGCTCGGTGTGGTCGCGGCTCTTCTCCGGCTCGGTCACCGAGGTGACGCCGTCTGCGTTCAGCCCGGCCAGCAGGATGGCCGACTTCACCTGGGCCGAGGCGACGGTCTGGACATGGTCGATGGCGTGGAGCGTTCCGCCAGTCAGGGTCGCCGGCAACAGGCCCGGCTTGCCGCTCCAGGCGAAGCGCGCGCCCATCCGGGTCAGGTGGTCGGTGACGCGGCCCATCGGCCGCGACCGCAGCGAACCGTCGCCGTCCAAGGTGGCCGAGATCGGATATCCGGCCGCCGCCCCCATCAACAACCGCACACCGGTGCCGGCATTGCCGCAGTCGATGACGCCGGCCGGGGTCTGGAAGCCGCCGCGCCCGGTGATGCGCCAGCGCCCGCCGCCCAGCGTCTCGACCGTCGCGCCAAAGGCCTCGGCCGCGCGGGCGGTGGCCAGGACGTCGTCGCCTTCCAGCAGGCCGTCGACCTCTGTCACGCCGGTCGCCATGGCGCCCAGGATCATCGAGCGGTGAGAGATGGATTTGTCGCCGGGGGCGCGCACGATCCCTCGCAAGGGATGGCCGGGACGCGCGGTCAGATGGGGGGCGTTGGAGGCCACGGAGGCTCCGCAGGATGCAATGTGGTAGGGAGCGGACCACGGCCACGCCAAAGACGGCTTTTGACAGCGGCCCCCCATGGTGGCAAGGGACGCGGCCGAAATCCCCTCCTCCATCCAAAGGTCTCCATCACCCGTGGCCGATCCCAAACTTGGCGCCAAGCAGGTCTGCCCGAACTGCCAGGCCAAATTCTACGACCTGGGCCGTCGCCCGGCGCACTGCCCGAAGTGCGAGCACGAGTTCGATCCCGAAGAAGCCATCAAGCTGCGCAGTCGTCGCGGCCGTCCGGGCGGCTATGCCGCCGATGACGCCGAAGATCAGGTGGTCGAGAAGAAGCCGACCGATGACGAGGATGAAGAAGAGGATGTCGTCACCCCCGAAATCGATCAGGAAGGCCACGAGCCGATCCTGACGCCCAACGACGAGGACGACACGACCGCAGACCCGTCCGAAGAAGCCGGCATGGGCACGACCGATGGCGACGACGACGTCCTGGCGGACGACGACGATGACGACGACTCCGTTCCCTTCATCGAGGACGAAGACGACGACGCCTTCGACGGCGACATCGCCAAGGGCAGCAAGGACGACGATCACTAGATCGGCCTGAAGCCTGTTTTCCAAAGGATTTCGGGGGCGGATTTCGGTCCGTCCCCGGGCCTTCGAGAAAGTTGAAAATAAAATTCGGAACCGGGTTGATCTGAAAAACGACCCGACATAGGTTCCGCCGCCTCGCCGGGGGCCACACCAGACCCGGCGGACCAACCGAAAGACCTAGCGTCTTAAGGTCTGGGGCTTTAGCTCAGCTGGTAGAGCGCTTGCATGGCATGCAAGAGGTCAGCGGTTCGACTCCGCTAAGCTCCACCAATCAGTCTCCCCCTTCTTCCGGAAATCCGGGGAAGGGGGAGATTGGCCACTCTTTTCAGCAGCCTAGACAGTTAAGACGGCGACCTTTCTGTCTCCAGAGAGTGTTTTTGTGCGGCACTCTCCACGAATTGAGCTGCCATTCTCCAAGCCCGCATTCCGACTTCCGGTTTGGCCGGAGCTCGCCTACAGAGACTATTGCGCCAGAACTGAGCCGCCGCCGGCGAGCCGGCGGCGGATGTAATGTCTCTCCGGGTTTTTTACGGACGTCGGCCGTTAGCCTACGGCACCGATCGCCATGAACATGCGGCGCTGCTGTTCCCAATCCGTTGGGAAGGGCTTGGCGATCAGGGCGCCCAGCGAGAGCGCCTGAGGTTGGCGTCCTTCAACAATCTGCTCGACCAGGTCCGGCGCCATATAGGCCAGGGGCAACACTTGTCCCAGATATCGAACGCAGAGCTTCTCGGCCTTCGCCAGGTCAGCACTGGATGCATAGCGGCCGCTCCGCAGGTCCCCAGCCCATCGACGCGCCATTGCGACACTCCTCAGCAATGTCTTGTCGATGCGATTCGCCGATGTCGGCGACTGACCAATCGCTTGGATCAAGGTCGCATTGTGCCGATGCTTCAGTTGAACCGGGACAGTCCATGCCAGCTGGCCATCAGCCTGCTCGCTGCACTCGGCACCGGCGATCGGCTGGCCCTCCGCCATCGCACCCTTGCCCACCAGCAGCCGGATCTGGGTTTCGCCGAGCGTCACCTTGACCAGGGCGGCTCGCAGCCGCTCATCGGCGGGCAAGGTTGCCTGCCAAGTCGGCGAGAGGTTTGGCATCACCAAGTCTGAGACGAAGGCCTCGATCACACCGGCTGAGATCCGACTCACGCTTCCAATGTCGTCACGTTTGCCATTCTCGTGGGCCACCGAGGAGTAGAAGCGGTAACGCTGTCCGGCCTTACCCTTGGTGTGCACCGGCCTCATAGTATGACCGTGGTCATCCTTGAGGAGGCCGCATAGCAGGCCACCCGTTCCCTTGGCCTTGTCGTCAGACAGCGAGTCACTGCGGGTTTGCAGGGCCGTGTTCACCGACTCCCAGAGCACCGGATCGACGATGGCTTCATGTGCGCCCTCGACCAGCTTCTCCTTGTGCTTGAGAGCTCCCTTGTAGACGGGGTTCATCAGGATGCCGCGCAGTGCGCCCGGCGTGATGATGGCTCCTCCGCGAATCGTCCCTGTTTTAGTGGTCCGAAGCTTCGACCGAACGCCTTGACGGCGAAGCTCGACCTGAAGGTCCATGATCGACCCTAGCGCCTGATACCGCTCAAAAATCAGCCGCACCGTCTCGGCTTCGGCGGGGTTCGGGATGAGTTTGTGGTCAACGCCCTCGTAGCCCAGCGGCGGCGGGCCACCCATCCACATGCCCTTGGCTTTTGAGGCCGCGATCTTGTCCCGGATCCGTTCAGCCGTGACCTCACGCTCGAACTGAGCGAAGGACAGCAGCACGTTCAGGGTCAGACGGCCCATGCTGTTGGTCGTGTTGAAGGCTTGGGTCACCGAGACGAAGCTAACGCCCTTTGCGTCGAAGGAATCGACCATCTTGGCGAAATCCGACAAGGATCGCGTGAGCCGATCCACCTTGTAGACGACGATGATATCGATTTCGCCGCGCGCGATGTCAGCCATGAGCTGCTTGAGGCCTGGGCGCTCCATGCTCCCGCCCGAGTAACCGCCATCGTCGTACTCGCGGGCCAGGGCCTGCCAACCCTCTCCCGCCTGCGACAGAACGTAGGCCTCGCAGGCTTCGCGCTGCGCATGCAGGCTGTTGAAGCCCTGTTCCAGGCCCTCTTCGGTCGATTTGCGCGTATAGATGGCGCATCGTAGACGCTTCATGACTTCACCGGCTTCCTCTGCCCGAAGAAGGCCGGGCCATTCCACTTGGTGCCGGTGATGACGAAGGCGACCTGGCTCAGAGAGGCGAAGTCCCGGCCTCGATAGTGATAGCCTTCGTCTTTCACCCAAACCTCGTGGCGGTCGCCGCGCCAGTGCTTCACGAAACAGCTACCCTGTTTGATTTTCGGCGCTAGGGACGGCTCAAACGCGCCGTTCTCAGCAAACCGCTCGGCCAGCCGGCATAACCGTCGATCCAGGGTGCGCGACAGACCGCCGTGGCGGGCGACCTGATCCCTGTAGGCGATTTCTCGCGCCAGCAGATCACGGGATCGGAGCTTGGGCGGGGCGGTCATGAACCGCTCCCGCCACTCAGCCCGCAGCCCTTCCAGGCTTGTTGAGTCGGCAGGCATCAGACCGTGGCCTCGACGATGCGATAGACCGTTCCGGCATCGGTCTTCTCCGTGGTCACCGCCAGCTTCAGCTTCTTGCGGATCTGTCCGGCGATGGCGCCGCGCACGCTATGGGCCTGCCAGCCGGTGGCCTCCATCAGTTGGGCTGAGGTCGCGCCCTCCGATCTCCGCATCAGGGCGACGACCTGATCGGTCTTGCTGACGCGAGGGATCTTGGCGGTCGCTTCAGTCTTGTTCTGGCTCATCATTTTTCTCCATCCGCACCTTGCGGTGGAGCGACCAACGCTTGCTTCACCAGCGAAGTCGAATGGAAGAAGCGACGATTTCAGCCCGGCTGATCAATTTTCAGAACGAGTTGTATGGCTCGGGCGAGAACGGCGACATCGTCGGCCAAAGCGGCGATGGGGCCCAGTTCTGAGAATGCATTGGCACCCGTCGCGAGCCGCTCAGCCTGGTCCAATCGAGCCCACACTATTGCGAGCAGATTGTCGGCCATCTGTCGATCTTGTTTCGGAAGCGTGCCTGCCATGGCAACACACAGGCTTGCCGTTAGTGGGAAGTCGAGGCGACTTCTAGGTGACGTGGACAAAGTGGATTCCCAAATCAGCTGATCGCTGATTCAAGGCTGTTCTTTGCGGAGAGCAGCCATGGTTCGTGGTTTGATGTCGGATGCGGAGTGGGCGTTCTTCGAGCCGTTCGT
>NZ_JAFCVJ010000014.1:0-88602 GCF_049896985.1 Brevundimonas sp. SL161
AAGTGCGGCCTGAGCCGCTCCATCTGCTCGTCCGTCAGCCAATAAAGGTCGCTCATATCCAGACTCCTCGCAGAGCCTGAATCAGATCGAGCGCATCACACCAATGGGTCCTGAGCCTAAGCACGACCGGAGATTTGGTCGTCGCCATCCGGAACAGCGAGCCTCTTGGTGTGGATGTCGTCGCCGACCTTCTCCGCGCGATGGGGGACGATTATCGGATGTCGAGTGGCGGCAGAACTTTGGCCGTCCGCGAGATGCGGGCGGGATCACTCCTGATCCATCTGTGGGACGCGGCCCAGTTCGCCTTCGACAGCGCAGCGACGATCGTGACGCTCGTCGAGTTTACGAAGTTGATACGCGGTGCGATCGAGGCGACCAAAAAAGGTCGGTCGGTAGACTCGAAAGGCCGCGGGATGAAGACTGTTCGCGCGCTGATCAAAGCCTCCCGTGAGTCTCACGCCGAGATAGAGATCGATTATGAAGGCCCGAACGAACGCATCCAAGTTCGGCTATCCCGGCTCGACGCAGAGCAGATCACCCTGAGGGAGGTCGACAAACCAGTCCTCAAACGCCTGCCGTCGATTACCGGCTTGTCGGCCCCCCAGTCGCGGATCGACCAAGAGATTGAGGCATTCGCCCGAACCGCAGCCCGGGATGATCGCTTTGTGGATCCACCCCAAGGGGACGGGCTCTTGTCCATAATAGGTACACTCGTTCACGCGCTGCTTGAGCTACCGGGCGGTCGTGACCGCCTACAAGAGATAACACGTCGACTGCGCTCATCGGGGGACGAGACTGCCGCGGTATTCTTGGAGGGTTTCATGGGGAAGCCGCTGGATCGCGGTTAGGCGCTACCCCCTAGTGGGCCTCGTCCCAATTCCCCGCCGCTCTCGCATCTACCACCAGCGGCACCGTCAGGGCCACGGCCGGTTCCCCCGCCCCCTCCATGGTGCGTTTGATCACGGCGATGGCGCGCTCGGCCAGGGCGTCCGGGCATTCGAAGACCAGTTCGTCGTGGACCTGGAGCAGCATCTTCACCTCCGACAGCCCGGCCGCCACCAGGGCCGCGGGCATGCGGATCATGGCGCGGCGGATGATGTCGGCGGCGGCGCCCTGGATCGGGGCGTTGATGGCGGCGCGCTCGCCGAACTGGCGTTCGGCGCCCGACTTGGAATGGATGGCCGGGATGTGGATGCGGCGGCCGAAGACGGTGGAGACGAAGCCCGCCTGGCGGACCTCGGCCTTCGTCGCGTCCATATAGGTGCGGATGCCGGGGAAGCGTTCGAAATAGGTCTTGATATAGGCGCCGGCCTCGCCCTGGTCGATGTTCAGCTGGGCGGCCAGGCCGAAGGCCGAGATGCCGTAGACGATGCCGAAATTGATCGCCTTGGCGCGGCGGCGGGTCTCGGGGTCCATCTGGTCGACGGGGACGCCGAACATCTCGGAGGCCGTGGCCGTGTGGATGTCGATCCCGGCCTTGAAGGCGCGTTTCAGCTCGGGGATGTCGCCGATGTGGGCCAGCAGCCGCAGCTCGATCTGGCTGTAGTCGGCGCTGATCAGGACATGGCCGTCGCGGGCGATGAAGGCCTGGCGGATCTGGCGGCCCGTCTCGGTGCGGATCGGGATGTTCTGCAGGTTGGGATCGCTGGAGGCGAGGCGGCCGGTGGTGGTGGCGGCCAGCTGGTAGGAGGTGTGGACCCGGTCGGTGGCCTCGTCCATGGCCGCGACCAGGGCGTCGGTATAGGTGCCCTTGAGCTTGGACAGCTGGCGCCAGTCGAGGATGGCGCGCGGCAGGGGGTGGGTCTCGGCCAGGGTCTCCAGGGTCGCGGCGCCGGTCTCCCACTGGCCCGAGGCGGTCTTCTTGCCGCCGCTCAGGTTGAGCTCGCCGAACAGCAGCTCGCCGATCTGTTTGGGGCTGCTGATCGCGAAGGGGCGGCCGGCGATCTCGTGGGCCTGGGTCTCCAGCTCGGCCATGCGCAGGCCGAACTCGGACGACAGGCGGCGCAGGCGGGCGGGGTCGACGCGGATGCCCTCCAGCTCCATGTCGGCCAGCACCGGCGGCATGCCGCGCTCCAGGCTCTCATAGACGGTCGCCAGCCCCTCCGCCGCCAGCCGGGGCTTGAGCAGACGCCACAGCCGCAGGGTCACGTCGGCGTCCTCGGCGGCGTAGCAGGTCGCCGGCTTGAGCTCGACGTGCTTGAACGACTTCTGGGCCTTGCCGGTCCCAGCGACCTGTTTGAACGGGATCGGGTCATGCCCCAGATGCAGCCTTGAGAGCTCATCCATCCCGTGCCCGTGCAGCCCGCCCTCGAGGACGTAGCTGATCAGCATGGTGTCATCGATCGGCGCGACCCGGATCCCCCGCCGGGCCATGACCGCCAGGTCGTATTTCCCGTTCTGCACGACCTTGAGGACGGATCGGTCCTCCAGAATGATCTTCATCCGGGCCAGAACAGCGGCCTTGTCCAGCTGATCCAGCGGCGGCCTCGTCTCGATCGCGTCCCCGAAATCCAGCCCGCCCCCGCCCGCCTGCGGCTCGTGTTCATGGGTCAGGGGCACATAGCAGGCGTCGTTCGGCCCGATCGCCAGGCTGATCCCGCACAGGCCTGCGTGGGTCGCCGACAGGGCGTCGGTCTCGGTGTCGAAGCCCACGACCCCCACCTCTGTCGCCCGGGCGATGAAGGCGTCGAGTTCCTCCAGCGTCTGGATGCAACGGTAGGCCTCATGGTCCACCGCGTGTTTCTCGACCCCCTCCGGAATGGCCTGGGGCGCATAGCGGGGCGAGATGACCGGGGCGGTCAGGGGCGCGGGCCGGGCGGGCGCGAAGGCCGACCCGTCGTGTCCCTCAAGCCTGCCGTCGCCGACCCGGCGCAGCAGTCCCCGGAACTCCATCGTCTCCAGGAAGCCGACCAGCGTCGCGGGATCGGGATCGCGGACCTTGAAGTCGTCGATCGCCTCGGGCGCAGGGGCGTCGCAGGTCAGGGTAACCAGCTGGCGGCTGAGCAGGATCTGGTCCCTGAAGTTGATCAGGGTCTCGCGCCGCTTGGGCTGTTTGATCTCCCCGGCCCGCTCCAGAAGCGTGTCGAGGTCGCCGTATTCGTCCAGCAGCTGGGCGGCGGTCTTGGGGCCGATGCCCGGGGCGCCCGGGACGTTGTCGACGCTGTCGCCGATCAGGGCCTGCAGGTCGATCATCTTGTCCGGCGTGACCCCGAACTTCTCCATCACCGCCTCCTCGGCCAGGCGGCGATCCTTCATCGGGTCCCACATGACGACCGAGGGCCCGATCAGCTGCATCAGGTCCTTGTCGGACGAGACGATGACGCACTCGCCGCCGGCGTCGCGCACCTTGCAGGCATAGGTGGCGATCAGGTCGTCCGCCTCGTAGCCCGGCAGTTCGACGCAGTGGACCCCGAACGCCGCCGTCGCCTCTCGCACCAGCGGGAACTGCGGGATCAGGTCCTCGGGCGGGGCCGAACGGTTGGCCTTGTACTGGTCGTAGAGGGTGTTGCGGAAGGTCTTCTCGGAGTGATCGAAGATGGCCGCGAGATGGGTCGGCCCATCGGCGCCCTTCATGTCCTTGAGCAGCTTCCACAGCATGTTGCAGTAGCCCTGCACCGCGCCCACTGGAAGGCCGTCGGACTTGCGCGTCAGGGGCGGCAGGGCGTGGTAGGCGCGAAAGATGTAGGCCGAGGCGTCGATCAGCCACAGCCGGACCGGCGGGCCGTCCTGCGTCAACGGGCGGTCGGTTTCTGGCGCAAGATTGGCATCGGACATGGCGCGAACATAGGCGTCGCGTCGCGGCGCGTCACGCCTTGGCGATCGTCAGATCGGAGAAGCTTCAGCGTCGGACGACCAGGGCGTGGTGGCGATCGAGTTCGCCGGCTTCGCCTTCGTTAACGGCGTCTGGTCCGGCATGGCCGAAGCCTAGAACTCGAGCCAGCTGTCGCCGGGGTCGCGCTCGCCGGGCCGGGCCGACTGCTGGCCCCAGCTGACCATCATCAGCAGCTTGTGGCTGCGGATGCGGTATTCGCCGATCATCGGGCTGACGGCCCCCAGAGGCGCGCCCGTGCGCGCATCATAGACGAAGCCGGAAAACTCGGCGACGCCGACCCGGTCGCGACGGCTGTAGAGGCTGAGCTCGGGAATCGAGACGACGTTCAGGTTCTCGTTGATCGGCAGGGCCAGCGGCGGCAGTCCGACGACCCGGCGCATCTGCTCCAGCGACAGGGCGCCGGCGCGCAGCTCGAATACGGCGTCGGCCTGGGCCTTGTCGTCGGCCAGGGCGAAACCGGCCTCGGACAATGCGGATCGGATGGCCGAAGTCGCATAGGCCGAGCCCTCTCCCTGCATGTAGCGGCTCTCCACGAAGACCCGCGATCCGGGCGGAATCGGCAGACGCAAACCATCGACGGCCTGATCGGCGGCGCGCGCCATCAGCAGCTGTTCCGTCGCCGTCCGGCCCGGGTAGGTCTCCGACGTCGAGGCGCATCCGGCCAGGAGGGCGGCCAGAACGACCGCGACGCCCGGCAGGATTAGACGCACGCCTACCAGGTCCCGATATTGGGCATGGACAGCCACGGCTCGGCGGGCTCCAGCGGCGTCCCTTCCTGCAGCAGTTCGATCGAGATGCCGTCGGGCGAGCGGACGAAGGCCATGTTGCCGTCGCGGGGCGGGCGGTTGATGACCACGCCCGAGTCCATGAGCCGTTGGCAGGTCGCATGGATGTCATCGACCTTGTAGGCGAGGTGGCCGAAATTCCGGCCACCCATATAGACCTCGGGGTCCCAGTTCCAGGTCAGCTCGACCTCGGGCGATCGCTCGGCGGCGGAGCGATCCTTGTCCCTGGGCGCGGCCAGGAAGACGAGGGTGAACCGCCCCTTCTCGTTCTCGAGACGGCGGACCTCCTCGAGGCCCAGCTGGGCGGTCCAGAAATGCAGGGAGGCGTCCAGGTCGGCGACCCGGACCATGGTGTGCAGATAGCGCATGAGATCGCCTCAGGCTGAGAGGGAGGAGGCCCGCCTTCTAGTCGGGAATCGTCAGCTTCCAAAGGCCGGAAAAGCGCTCTAAGCGTGGCGGCTCAACGTCCTTGCACGAATTGTCGCAGGACGCGGCCGTCGGCCAGGGGGCGGGCGGACAGCCAGGGACATTCAGCCGCTTCATGGGATCGCTCACTCGCGCCAACGCGGCGCGCAGCGCCGGCAAGGGCGCCGCCGCCAAACCGAACACCACCAAGGGACAGCAGGTCGGCGACGTCAGTCTCGGCGAACGGCTGAAGTACGGCTTCGACAAATCCATGGCCGGCGGACCGGTCGCCCTGGTCGGCTGGCTCAGCCTGGTGACCCTGGTGGTGATCGTGATCGCCGCGACCATCCTGGCGATCAGCCGGATGGGCCCGGACGGCGGCTTCAACTTCTTCGAGGCCGCCTGGCAGTCGCTGATGCGGACGATGGACGCCGGCACGATGGGCGGCGACTCCGGCTGGCCATTCCGCTTCCTGACCCTGTTCGTGACCCTGATGGGCATCCTGGTCTTCTCGGCCCTGATCTCGATCATCTCGGCGGGCCTGGACGCCAAGATCGACGAGGCCCGCAAGGGCCGCTCGCGCGTCCTCGAAACCGATCACACCATCATCCTGAACTGGTCGGCGTCGATCTTCGACATCATCTCCGAACTGGTCATCGCCAACGAGAGCCGGAAGAACCCGCGCATCGTCATCATGGCCAACAAGGACAAGGTCGAGATGGAGGACGAGATTACGGACAAGGTGTCCGATCGCAAGAACACCCAGATCATCTGCCGCTCGGGCGATCCGACCGACCTGTTCGACCTCTCGATCGTCAATCCCCAGGCCTGCCGTTCGATCATCGTGGTGTCGCCGGAAGGCGCCGAGGATCCCGACAGCCAGGTGATCAAGACGGTCCTGGCCCTGACCAACGATCCCAAGCGCCGCGAGACGCGCTATCAGATCGCCGCCGAACTGCGTGACGCCAAAAACGCCGAGGTCGCCCGCATCGTCGGCGGCGACGAGGTCCAGCTGGTGCTCGCCGACGACCTGATCTCGCGCATCGTGGTCCAGTCCAGCCGCCAGGCCGGCCTCTCGGCCGTCTATTCCGAGCTGCTCGATTTCGACGGCTGCGAAATCTACACGACCGAGCTCGAGGAGCTGACCGGCGTCACCTATGGCGACGCCGTCATGGGTTATGAAGACTCCGCCCTGATCGGCATCCGCTATCCCGACGGCCGGGTGCGGATGAACCCGCCGATGGACGAGATCATCGTCGCCGGCTCGCGCGCGATCATCATCGCCGAGGACGACGCGGCCATCAAACTCACCCCGCTGCCCGAGGACGCCATCGACGCCTCGGCGATCCGCAAGCCCAAGGTGGTGCGTCGCAAGGCTGAACGCACCCTGATCATCGGCTGGAACCGTCGCGGCCCGATGATCGCCTATGAGCTGTCGAAATACGTGCGCCCCGGCTCCACCCTCGTGGTGGCCGGCGACACCCCCGGCTTCGCCGAGGAGATCGCCGCCATGCCGCTCGGGTCGACCAATATGAAGGTCACCTCGAAGACCATCGACACCAGCCACTCTGCCTCGATCGAGGCGCTGGACCCGGTCAGCTACGACTCCATCATGGTGCTGGGCTATTCCGACACCATGGAGGCCCAGTCGGCCGACACCCGGACGCTGATCACCCTGCTGCATCTGCGGAAACTTTCCGAGCGGCTGGGCACCCATATCAGCGTGGTCTCGGAGATGATCGACATCCGCAACCGCGAGCTGGCCGAGGTCACCCGCGCCGACGATTTCGTAGTGTCCAACAAGCTGGTCAGCCTGATGCTGGCCCAGGCGTCCGAGAACGAATACCTCAGCTCGATCTTCGACGACCTGCTGGATGAGGACGGCTCGGAAATCTACATGCGCCCGGTCGGCGACTATGTGGACCTGTCCGGGCCGGTGACCTTCTACACGATCGCCGAGGCCGCCCGTCAGCGCGGCGAGACCGCCATCGGCTATCGCCGCAAGCGCGAGAGCGAGGCCGGCGACGACCGCAACATGGGCGGGGTGGTGGTCAATCCGCCCAAGTCCGAGGCGCTCGACTACCTGCCCGAAGACCGCATCATTGTCCTGGCGGAAGACTGATCGCATCGATCGGGGCGGGGCTGCGACACCCCGCCCCGCTTGGCGCGTCTGGCCAGAGCCTCCACCTGTAGTAAATACCTGTCGCCTAGGAGACCGCCGTTGCCCCTTCTGATGTGCCCCAACGACAATACCCAGATGCAGACGCTGGATCGCAACGGCGTCCAGTTCGACATGTGTCCCAGCTGTCGCGGCGTCTGGCTGGATCGCGGCGAGCTCGAGAAGCTGATGGAGAGCGCCGCTGCCAATGCGGTGGCCTCCGCGCCCCCGCCGCAAGCCCAGGCCTATGCGCCGCCGCCCCAGCAGAGCCAGCCCTGGGGCCAGGCTCCGCAGCAGCCGCAGTATCGCGAACAGCCGCGCTATCGCGACGACGACGACAATCGCTACAAAAAGAAGAAGCGCGACAGCATCTTCGACATCTTCGACTGACGTCGGAGGCCTCCTCCCTCTCGCGCAGCGATGGGGAGGCGTATCCATAGCCTAGCGGAGGAGACGGAGGAGGTGTTGCCGCCACTCAGAACACTTCCGTCAGCTCGCGAAGGGCTCGCTGTCTCCTCCCCACGCCTGCGGCGCCTGGAGGAGACAGATCGGTTCAGGCCGCCAACCCCGCCGCCTTCATCAGGGACTTCAGCGGCGCAAGGCTTTCCGGCGCGGCGGTCAGGGCGGCCCGGGAGTCGGGCGCGCGAAACAGCTTGATCGCCTCGGCCTTGGCCCGGTCTGCGGCCGGTCCCAGCGGCGCGGTCTCGCCGGCGGCGAGGCGCAGCAGGGCCGACAGCTTTTGCTGCACCGGCGCGGTCGCCCGGGCGAGCTGGAGGGTCAGCCGGGCTTCGGCCTCGACCACGCCGCCGACATGGCCGATCGAGGCCATGACCTGTTCGGTGTCGTGCTCCGACAGGGCGGCCGCCATCACCGATCGATTCAGCTGGGCCAGGACTTGAAGCTTCCTGGACGCGGTCGGCCCGTTGAGGCGCATCTCGCTCTCGAAGCGCAGCGAGGTGACGCAGGCGGCCAGCCAGCGCGCCGCTGAACGTTTGTTCGCATTGCCGGTGACGTTCTCGCACAGGCGTGTCAGCTGTTCAGCCTCGCACAGGACGGACTCGCAGGACACGACATAGGCCTGGACGAAGTCGGCGGTGACCAGGCTCTTGGAGCGTTCGGTGAAGGCGGTCTGGACCTCGTCCAGCGTCAGCAGCCGCCCGGCCGTGGCGGTCAGCGACATGGCGAGCGCGCGCAGGATATCGATCTCGCCGGGCGCATCGGCGGGACGCAGGCGGCGCTGTCCCATCAGTTCTCGCAACACCATGCGAGCCAGGGACGCGGCGAGGATCGGGTACTCCCCGGCCTCGATCCGGGCCCCCAGCCGGGCCGCAGGCCCGTCGACAGACGGCATCAGCAACGCGAGGCGCGGATCGTGGCGGATCAGGGCGGCGATCTCGCGCGGGGCGACCATCCGCACCACCGCGGCCAGGCTGCCGCCCTGATCCAGCGCGGGCCCCAGGATTTCCGACAGGTTGGTCCGCGCGCCCAGTTGCTCGCACAGGATCTGTTCGATCGCGACCATCACCATGGCGCGCGGCGCGCCCTCGCCCGGCGCCCGATCGGCCAGGTCCATCAGCCGGTCAAGACGCGGCCGTGCCCCGCGGGCGCCGGCCAGCGCACCGGCGATGACCCCGCCCATGATAAAGGCGCGATCCGACGCACCCGCCAGCTTCTCGGCCACATCGGCCAGCGACCGGTTGGCCAGGTCGGGGAAGGTTCCCTTGCGCCCGGCGGACATCACCCGTTCCATCGCCTGCCCGACGAGCTTCAGATAGTGACGGATCAGCTCATGCGAGGCCTGACCCGTGGCCTGGCTCTCGGGAATGACGACCTTCTGGATCGCGTGCTGGAGTTCGACACCGGACGCCTCGAGCTTTTCGACCATATCCGGCCGGTGCAGAAGCTCGAAGACGGTGATGCCGTTGCGACCGAGCCAGTCCTCCAGCACCCGTCCGATCAGCTCGCGGGCATGCGGTGCGTAGAGGTCCTGCGGGCCCAGGCAGTTCGAGCGCTCTTCGTCGGCGTTGACGAGGCGCTTCTTCGGCGCTTCCGGCACGCCCTTGGTCAGGACGGTGTGGCTGCTGAACTCCATCGTGTCCGGATCCAGCGTCTCCTTGGTGACCCGCACCGCCACGGCGTGCTTGTCCTTCAGAATTTCCTCGGCCGTATCGATGGCGTGCTTGCGCTCTTCGGTCGCCAGCATCAGCGACCACGGCGCGGGCGCCGTCTTGCGGATATAAAGCTCGTAGTGGACAGGTCCGGCCATCGGGTCGCTTTCTGCGGTCTTGGCCGCAGGTTAGGCCCCAAGGCTTTAAGCTCCCGTTTCGCGAACGAAATCTGGCGCTGGGGCGACTGTGGCCGTAAAGTCACCGTGATCGCGGGCGAACGGTAACGCTTGTCGTGCGTTCAAACGCTCCCGACTTCGGTCAGGATCAGACGAGGAGACCTTCATATTGGCCAACATCACCCTGGTGGACGACGACGAGAACATCGTCGCCTCCGTGTCGCTGGCTCTCGAGAGCCACGGTCACAAGGTGGTCGCCTACCACGATGGCGCCACGGGCCTTGAGGCGCTGGAGGCCTCGCCGCCGGATCTGGCCATCCTGGACGTCAAGATGCCCCGGATGGACGGCATGGAGGTGCTGCGTCGCCTGCGCCAGACCAGCCAGATCCCGGTCATCATGCTGACGTCCAAGGACGAGGAGATCGACGAGATCCTCGGTTTCAACCTCGGGGCCGACGACTACATCCACAAGCCGTTCAGCCAGCGCCTTCTGATCGAACGGGTGAAGGCCCTGTTACGCCGCTCGGGCGGCGACGGCGGCGAGCCGGAACCCTCGGCCGAGATTTCAGGCAAGGCCATCCGGCGCGGCAAGCTGGTCATGGACCCGGCGCGGCACGAAAGCACCTGGGACGGTCGGGCGGTCAAGCTGACCGTCACCGAGTTTCTTCTCCTGCAGGCCCTGGCCCAGCGCCCCGGTTTCGTGAAGAGCCGAGACAATCTGATGGACGCCGCCTACGACGATCAGGTCTATGTCGACGACCGCACCATCGACAGCCACGTCAAGCGGATGCGCAAGAAGTTCCGGGTCGTCGATCCCGAGTTCGACGCGATCGAGACCCTGTATGGCGTCGGTTATCGATACCGCGAGAGCTGACGCTTCGGAGCCGTCCGAGGATCTGCCGCCGCGCCCCCGCCTGATCCGCTTCGGCGGGTCGCGGCTCGGCGGACTGATCCTCGCGCTCAACCTTCTGAGCCTGCTGATCCTTTTCGGCGGGGCCCTGGCGCTGAACGAATGGAGCACCGGGCTGATCAAGACGCGGCAGGAATCCCTGCTGGGCCAGGCCGAACTTCTGGCCAAGGTGCTGAGCGACGAGGACTACACCCGCGGCGAGCCGATCCCGGAACTGAACCCGACCCAGTCGGCCAAGGTCCTGATCGACCGGTTCGTGCCGGCGGGCCAGCGCGCCCGCATCTTTGATCGCGATGGCGTCCTGATCGCGGACAGTTTCGACGTGTCCGACACGATCGAGGGGCACCCTCTGCCGCCGGCGCGGCCGGCCGGCACGCCGGCGGCGCCCGACCCCGTCGACGCCAAGGCGGCCGCAAACCTCGAACGGGCCAATGCGGCTCTGGACGAGGAAATCCTTGCGGCTCTGGCGGGCAATCCCCAGGCTGCGGTGCGGCGGTCGGAGAATGGTGACCGGGTGGTGTCCGTCTCCCTGCCGATCCGCCATGTGCAGCAGGTGCTGGGCGTCCTGACGCTGGAGGCCGGAGACGTCGATCAGATCCTGGACGCCCAGCGGCGCGCGCTGGTGCCGTTCGCCCTGGTGGCCCTGGGGGTGAACCTGCTGGCCTCCCTGCTGCTGCACCTGTTCGTGGCCCGCCCTGTCATGCGGCTGTCGGCGGCGGCTGACCAGGTCCGGCTGCAGCGCGCCCGCGCGATCTCCCTGCCGGACCTGGAGGATCGTCGCGACGAGATCGGCGATCTGGCCCGGTCCCTGGAATCGATGACCGACACCCTGTCGACGCGGATGGACGCCATCGAACGGTTCGCCGCCGACGTGGCGCACGAGATCAAGAACCCCCTGACTTCGATCCGCTCGGCGCTGGAAACCCTCGATCTGGTTCAGGACAAGGACAAGCGCGATCGCCTGACCGCCGTGCTGCAACAGGATGTACGGCGGCTGGACCGGTTGATCACCGACATCTCCAATGCCTCGCGCCTGGATGCGGAGCTGTCGCGCGATCGGCCGCGCCCCGTCGATCTGGCGGCCCTCCTGACCGAGATCGTCGGCGTCTACGAAACCACCGGAAAGCCCGGGGAGGCGCCGGTGACGCTGGACCTCGCCGTCGATGCGCCAGCGCGGGTCATGGGGCGCGACGGGCCGCTTAGCCAGGTCTTCCGCAACCTGATCGATAATGCCCGCTCCTTCAGTCCGACAGGCGCCACCGTGCGGATCGCGGTGCGTCGGGACGAGACCGACACCCTCCTGCCCCTGCGGATAGCGGTCGAGGACGATGGTCCGGGCATCCCGCCCGAGAACCTAGAGACGGTGTTCGAGCGGTTCTACACGTCGCGGCCCCGGGGCGCGGCCTTCGGCTCCAACTCCGGCCTCGGCCTGTCCATCGTGCGCCAGATCGTTGAGGCCCACGGCGGCCGGGTCACGGCCACGAACCGGCTGGACGCCTCGGGCGCCGTCAAAGGCGCGCGGTTCGACGTGGCCCTGCCCGCCGTCGGGCGCCGACTGTGAGCCAGCCTGTCCATGCCACCGCCGTCGCGCGGTATGCCTCTGGCGGCTGGCAGGGCGTCCTGCTGCGCGGCCCGTCGGGGGCCGGAAAGAGTGATCTGGCGCTGCGCTTGATCGACGCGGGCTGGCGTCTCGTCGCCGACGACTACGCCGGGGTCTGGGCCTCCGACGGCCGTCTGTTCGCTTCCGCGCCCGAACGTATCGCCGGACGGATCGAGGCGCGGGGCCTGGACGTTCTGGACGCCGCCTTCCGGCCCCTGGCGCGCATCGTCCTGCTGGTCGACTGCGTCCAGACGACGCCGGAACGGCTGCCCGAACCGCAATGGGAGACCCTGGCTGGCGTCCGCCTGCCGCGCCTGATCGTGGATGTCCGCCCGGCTTCGGCGGCTGTGACTCTGGCGCTCGCCATCGACCGGCTTTAATCGCAGATCGGTTTGGCCTATCTAGGCCCGCTGGGGTCGGAGCGGGGGCTTCCGATCCACCGCATAGGGGATACCCAGCGTTGCAGTCGCTTTCATGATCGGCTCGGCATGATCGGCCTGGTGATCGTCACCCACGGCGGACTCGCGTCCGAATTCCTGTCCGCCATGGAGCATGTGGTCGGCCCCCAGCGCGGGGTCGCGGCCATCTGCATCGGGCCCGAGGACGACATGGAACGGCGTCGCCGCGACATCGTCGACGCCGCCGCCGCCGTCGATGACGGATCGGGCGTCATCCTCTTGACCGACATGTTCGGCGGCACGCCCTCGAACCTGGCCATCTCGGTGATGGAACAGACCCACGCCGAGGTCATCGCCGGGCTCAACCTGCCCATGCTGATCAAGCTGGCCAGCGTGCGCGGCCGCGAAACCCTCGAAACCTGCGTGGCCCATGCCCAGGACGCGGGCCGCAAATACATCTCCGTGGCCTCCTGGGTCCTGGCGGGCGAGAAGTAGCTTCCATGGGTCAGACCATGCCGACCGCGAAGGCGACCGCGAACATCTGCAACACGCGCGGCCTGCATGCCCGGGCCTCGGCCAAATTCGTGAAACTGGCCTCCAGCTTCGAGGCCGAGATCCAGGTGACCCGCGACGGCGTCACGGTGGACGCGCGCTCGATCATGGGCCTGCTGATGCTGGGCGCCGGAAACGGTTGTTCGATCGAGATCACGGCCGAGGGTTCAGACGCCCGGGACGCCATCGACGCCCTCAACGACCTGGTCGCCCGCAAGTTCGACGAAGACCAGTAGGGTTCAGTCCCTGCCCTGCTTCGCCCCGATGTGGGCGATGCCCAGCCGCTTCGCGATCCTGACCTGACGATCCCGCTCCAGCGCGGCCTCGCGCTGTTCTTCGGTCCGCGCATCGTGGCACCGCTCGCAGCAGACGCCCTCGACATAGTGGGGCGACGTCCGGCCCCGCGGGCTGACCGGCATCCGGCATCCCCGGCAGAGGGTGTGCGTCCCTTGGGCCAGGGCCTGGCCGACCGCGACCCGCTCGTCGAACACGAAGCATTCGCCCTGCCACAGGCTCTCGGCCTGCGGCACGGTCTCCAGATAGCGCAGGATGCCGCCCTGCAGGTGGACGACATCCGTCACGCCCTCCGCCTTCAGGAAGGCCGTCGACTTTTCGCAGCGGATGCCGCCGGTGCAGTACATGGCCACCTTGGGCGGGCCCCGTCCGTCTTCAGTGCGTCGGTCGAGAAGCGCGCGCCCCTCGGTCTGGAACCACTCGGGGAAATCCCGGAACGACCGCGTGTTCGGCTGCACCGCCCCGACAAAGGCCCCGACCTCGCCCTCATAGTCGTTGCGGGTGTCGATCACGATCGTGTCCGGGTCGGCGATCAGGGCGTTCCAGTCCTCAGGCGCGACATAGGTCCCGGCGTTCACGGCGGGCTCGAGGTCGGGCAGGCCCAGGGTGACGATCTCGGGCTTCACGCGCACCTTCAGCCGATGGAACGGCATCCGCTCGGCGGTGGAGTATTTGACGTCGGTGTCCGCGAAGCCGGGCAGGGCGGTCAGCCCGTCGATGACCCGCGCGACCGCCCCGGCCGGACCCGCGATGGTCCCGTTCACGCCCTCATGCGCCACCAGCAGGGTGCCGCGCACGTCCTCGCCACAGAGATCTTCCAGGAGATCTCGCAGGGCCGCAGGGTCCGCGACGGAGGCGAAGCGGTAAAGGGCCGCGAGGCGGACCGGAGATTGGATCATCGCTTGTGTGTCAATTCTACGGGCTTTCCGCCAGCCACCGGGATCAGTTTTCAGCGGCGAGATTCTGTCGAAGAAATATTTTTATTCGACGTCTTTTTCCAGACGCCGAGCCCCTTGGAACCGATCTCGCGCGCCCTGGTTCGCGGTCCCCTTAGATTCTGTGGACGTCGAGCCGCTGTGGCCCGGCCAACGGAGATTTCCATGACAGACGCTACCAATCCCGGCAATATGCAGGTCTGGGGCCAACGGCGCCAAGCGAATGGCCTGTTCCCCTCTGCCGGCGGCGCGGGCATGCAGCCGCCACTCGGCACTCCCGCCAAGGAGAAGCGTGACCCGGAAAGCCCCTACTACGACCCGTGCGCTCTTGGTGGACCACAATTCCCCGACCGGCTACACTACCTACGCCCACACCTATGACCCCCCGGAGGGTCAGGTGGGTCGCGAGGTCAATCCGCTTGCCCTGCCATGCCCGAACCCCTGATCAAGTTGCACTGCTAACGGTAGCGGGCCTCGGCCTCATGGCTGGGGCATGCGCCGCCCAGACTGCGTCGAGGCCATCAATCGGCCCGCGGGATGAGAATCAAGGCTACGAATACCGCATCCGGGCGGAGAACGAACTTGGCGTGAGCCTGCTGGTGCAGCAGCAGCCAAACTTCAGGTTCAGCGTCGAAATCCGCGCCGGTGGCGGCGCCAAGGTCGTAAATCAGGGTGCATGCGCCGCGCTGGACGGGGTCCTCGCGGATTTTGCCACTTTGCCGCCATTGGCGATGGGGCCATGGTCCTTGAGGAATCTCGGTGAAGACCCGCCGACAAGTCTTCCACCACGGCGGTTTCATACGCCGTGGTGGAATGTCGAATGGTCTGGGGAAGCTCCGGACGGCTCGAAGTCGCGTGTGATCATGGACGGCAACCAAGGTCCGCATAGCGCCTGGCTGGACCAGGTCGCCGTGGCGGTCGCGGCCTGCGAGTAGCGGGCTCGCTGGCTTGCGAGCGTGAACCTGTAACTCTGTACTTCGGGAACCAAGGCCCCGAAAGAATGCTGGTTAGGGCATCGCCAAATATGAGCGCCTGGTGGAGCCGAGGGGAGGCTAATCCCTCCGAACTTCCCAGTGAATACAAGGGCACATTGCACCGCCGCGTAGCAGGGACGGCCTCCGAGTAGCAGTTATGAGTAGCAGGAGTAACCCCATGCTATTAGGATTTGAGAGCCGGTCCCCGGTGATGATGGGATCAACGTGACCGGCCCCTTCTGGTCCTTCGGTCTTACCGGGCGTCCGCTGCCTTCATGGCTGATCCGGGACGTGGCCGAGTCTGAATCGAGGGGTTCGCACCGAGACTGACGCATCATCGCGCTCGATACGCAGTCGCCTCACGCCACAGCTACCGCCGAGAATGCGGCGATCTGTGATGGTCTGAACTTCGGGTCAGCATGTCGCGTGGCTTTGCGCATACCGGCGATCACTTCCGCCTCGTTCTCGGAGATCAATCGACGCTCAAACGCCTCCACCAGGCCGGGCGGAAGGCCTTTCTCGCGAAGGACCTCCTGTTTCAGCCAGAGAGCAAGCAGCACCATGACGTCGATCTTCATCAAGTCCGCAATCTGGGTGATCCTGGCCAATGGGACTGGCGAGCGTCCGGTTCGCCACATGCTGATGACGTTCGGCGACGCTAAGCCAAGGATTGAAGCCGCAGCGTCGTTGGTCAGACCGAGACTGCCCCAGCGCGCATCGATGAACTCCGACATGGGTGAAAGGATCGCACAGCGCGAGACCTCGCGGGGGCGGCCAGCTTGGCTCTGCATGGTGTTTCCTTTCAAGTTCTGTCGGTGGTCGATCGACCACTTCATCGTCACTATATCCTAACTAATACATTGAACTATAGGCATTTTTGTTTATTGGGCTGGCCATGATCGAGGTAACGCATCCTCGCCTTTGTCAGTCCACCTGCACCGCAACTGACCCTCGACCACCGGCGGGAAGCGCTCCCGCTTCTTCGTCCCCGGAGATGGTGTTTCCCGGCCGTCTAAGGTGGGCTGGAGGAGCAAGTCCGCGGTTCTGCAGCATCGGTCAGTCGGATGCTCGAACAGTGCTCCTGACCGACCTTATTGCGTGCGGTCTCAATCGTTGATCCGAGACACGCGAACCGACCATCGAACCTGGGGAGGAACAGAACAAATAGCGAACATGCTCTTGCCAGACGTGGGCCTCTCGAGGCATCTGATCCTCGGGTCGGCAACCTGGAGCTTGAACATGACTGACCGATCCCTCGCCGCCTTGCTGATCGAACTGGATGGCGAGCTGGCGAAGAAGAACGACCCAGATCAGGCGGCGGCGGACATCCTGAGCCAGGTCGAGGCGCGCGCGCCTGGAGCGATCTTGAGGTCGGCGGCCACGCTCCAGCTTCGTAGCCTCGGTTGCTCGGTTGACCCGGCTCGATAGCGTCATGCCGGCCTCAGCGACCGTCGGGTTGTCCGCGAGGACATCGCTCCCGAGTTCGGTGAGCGGATGATCGTTCGGTGCGACAGCCCCGCCTGCGACCATGCCGTATTGATGGATCCTCGCCCTCTGTTCGGACGTCGGCGGAACTGGCCGTGCGTGGGCAGATCTGAGCGCTTCCGGTGCCGTTGTGGTCACCGGGTCGCTGTTGTGAGCTTCACGCGGAACTCTAGCCAGGGCGACGGTCCTGTCCCTCTCGCTACGATCAGCCTCTGGTTCTGATGAGCTACGTCAAACTCGAGAACCGTCCGGTGACTTGGTGGCGCACACGCGCGAACACCATCGGCCAGATGATCGACCAAGGCTGGGTTGTCTGGTCTGTCTGCAACAGATGCTTTCTCGTCATGCCAGCGGATCTGGAGTGGTTCGCCTATCGGCTGGGTGAAGGCGAAACCCTGTGGAACCGGCATCCTGCGTGCCGGCGGTTCGGATGCACCGGGTTCGTTTCGTTCCATGGCACCCCGCCCGAGATCAATCGTTGCATGGAGTTGAAGGCGGCTTGGCCGGCGGAGTGGTCTGACGCCGCTCAGCCTAACGTTCCGCCGCGACGGCCTCCGGAAGCTCGAACACCGCCGCTGGAAGATCCAGCCGCTCCCGAAGCGACACGGCGATACCGATGATGACAATGACTCCACAACCACCGTGCGTCATGTCAGATTCAGCCGATGACTGAGGACGATCCTCAACCCGGTGACGAGCACATCGGGTTCACCGAGTTCATGGAGCGGACCGGAGTAGCTGAGCAGTTCATGGTCAAGGTCAGGGCGAACTACGGCTGATGTGCAATCTGTATCGTATGCGGTCAGGTCCCGGTGACATTCTCGCAGTCGCGCGCGCCATGACGAGCGACGTCGGCAATCTTGAGCCCCGCGACACCTATCCCGACTATCCGGCCCCCATCGTGCGACACGATGAGGCTGGTGAGCGAGTTCTGACGACGGCGCGCTGGGGACTCCCCTCGTCCATGAAGGCGATATTCGACGCCGCAACGAAGCGGGCGGACAAGCTGCGTGCCAAAGGCAAAGAGGTCGATTTCCCGAAGCTGCTAGAACTTGAGCCGGACAGCGGCACGACAAATGTCCGCAACACAGCCAGCAGTCACTGGAAACCGTGGTTAGGCCCTGCGCACCGATGTCTGGTGCCCTTCACGGCGTTCAGCGAACCGGGGCGCGAGAACGGCGTCTACAAGCCGGTCTGGTTCAGCCTGCCTGGTGACGATCCACTCGCCTTCTTCGCCGGCATCCATCTCCGCGACCACACCTCCGTCAGGAAGATCAAGACGGGCGTCGAAACCTGCGACCTGTTTGCCTTCCTGACCACCGAGCCGAGTGAGCCGGTGAAGTCGGTCCACCCGAAGGCGATGCCTGTCATCATCACCACCGAGGAAGAGCGAGACGTCTGGATGCGTGCGCCGTGGGACGAGGCGAAGGCCCTTCAGCGAGCGCCGCCGGATGATGCGCTCACGATTCTTTGACAGGGGATGTTGAGTGCACGAAGGGATGTCAGGATCCACCGCATGATCTGGTCACCAGACATCGACATCATCGCCGGCGGCCTAGGCATAAGCTTCGCCCTGTGGAGCATCCGACGACGACAACTTGGCAAGCCAATGCATCCGGATGCGGCCAAGGTCGACGGGTGGCTATTAGTCTTTGCCGCCGCCTTGGTGTGCATCGGGGTAGCGCGCTGGCCGGGGTAGCGATGCTTCGAGGTTTTCGCCCAAAACGAGAGCATCCGCATGGACTCTCGCTGAAATAGTGGCGTAGCGTTGCCGCAGCTCACTGGAGGGTGAGCGATAATATGCCTGGGAGGGCACCCATAATGAAGATCCGCAACACGCTGGCGCTATGCGCCGCGTCCGCAGTCGCGTTCGCCTCGAGCGCCTGCACCACGACCGAGAAGGTCAACGTCATGCAGCCTGGAGATCAGGCGATGACATGCGCCGCGCTACGCGCTGAGTTCGTCAAACTGGACGAGATCAAGGCCGATGGTCAGAGCGACCAAGGGGTCAACGGCGCCAACGTGGCGGCCGTCCTCTTCTTCTGGCCAGCAGCGGTCGGCAACTATATGTCAGCGCGTGATGCGCTGGCTGTCGCCGAGCGTCGGCACAGCCATCTGATGACCATCTACGACAGCAAGCAGTGCGACAACCCGGCGAACGCGAACCTGTCGTTCATGGTGCCGAGCAGCTTGCTAGGCCCAATCGAGCGGAGCGTTGGCGTTTCACACTAACTCCACCCCGACAAGACAGCGCCGGCCTCTTCGCGGGGGCCGGCGTTTCGTGTGCCTTCCCGCGAGGAGCTACTTGCGCGGCTGAAAAGCCCGACCGCGATTGCCGATCATCACCCAGCCTGCATTCGTCGGCTCATAACCGCCCTTCGCTTTCGCTACTGCCAGCCCCAGAACTGCCAACTCTGGCCCTCGGCTATCGTTGGCCATGCGAGCGGGATCGACCATGTCGAGGAGCGCATCAATGCGTTCGGGGTCGGTCATCATCGTGCGAGGTCTCAGCGAGGGTGGGGAAGAAGCGACGCGCCAGCCGTAGCCTATTGCTCGTTCCAGGGGAGCGGCAATTGACCCGCCTTGAACAGGATCGTGGGGTTCTCATCATCGTCCCTGATCTCCGTGTCGGCTGACGCTGCGAATGCGACGACACCCAGCCGGAGTGGAACGGGACGTTCGGCCTTGCGTCGCGCCTCGTCTGCGGTCTTGCAGCCTTGCTGCTGCCCAGCCTTCAGGCCTTTCCCGCGACCCTGCCCATAGGTCTGAATGGTGTAGACGGTCGCGATGGCCATATGCGACTCCACTGGGTGGTCGCCCTAAGGCACGTGTCGGTTCTCCGACCGGGGTCAAATGACCACTCTCGACCCCTGCGGCGGTTCGGGATGTCTGTTCTCGGGACCGGCGGTGAATGTCCGGTTTCGGGCCTGATGCCAATGTCGTGGTCCGACCCATTGCGGACATAAGAAGCCCGAGTTCGGGTGAATTGCAGAACCCCCGTTCAATGACCAGCGTGCGGCCATTGGGACCGTCGCCAATCGATGATCAGATTGCGTCCAGCGCTCGCCTGAGGCTGGCTCCGATCTCCTCGGCCTTCGCCTGCAAACCCGGGTTTTGGATCGCCGACATCGAGGCGACAGGATCGACCGCAGCGATCTCGCTGCCGCCTCCGCTGGCTCGCTGTTGGACGATGACATTGCACGGTAGCATCACGCCGACCTTGTCTTCCTGCAGGAGCGCTTCATACGCCGCCTTCGGATTGCATGCG
The DNA here is from genome assembly GCF_049896985.1 of Brevundimonas sp. SL161. Taxonomy (NCBI): domain Bacteria; kingdom Pseudomonadati; phylum Pseudomonadota; class Alphaproteobacteria; order Caulobacterales; family Caulobacteraceae; genus Brevundimonas; species Brevundimonas sp. SL161. Next base: position 19,881 of record NZ_JAFCVJ010000014.1, read on the forward strand.
CCAAGGATCATGTAGGGCCGGAAGTCGAGGTCCAGCTTCTGCTTGAACGTGTTGGTGACGTCGATTTCGGTGATGATCCCGAAGCCTTGCTCTTTCAAAGCCTCGCGTGTGCGTGCGACGGCCTCCGCGAACGGGAGATCGCTGGTCTTGCTGTAGTAGTAGGTCATGGAGGGCTCCTTTCCGTCTTAAACCATCAGGGGGCCTCGACGTTGCGAGCCGGCATGTAGATCGCAACCATAAACGGGCGTGGTGGTCGGCCTCAGTTTGCCCGGGCACTTGGGCCAAAGCCGCCGCATCTGACGCTCCCGGCACACTTCGCCGGGCGATTTGAACCAACGATCCCGACGTTCGTTCAAAGGGCGGCCGAGCACGGCCGCAGCCACCGCGTTCCGGACGTCCCGTTCGACTGGCAGTTGGCTTGATCCAGAGGATCCAACCCATGTTCAACGTCACCGATCGGCCCGTCAGGCGGACCGCGCTTGCTTTTTCGACGCTTTCCCTGTTCGCGGCCGCCGGGTGTGCCGCCACCGCATCGGACACCGGCATGGCGATGCAGGATCGACCGATGTCCGGCATGAGCATGCCACAGTCAGGCGCGAACAGCGGCATGATGGGCCAAGGGCACGCGATGCCGCAGGGCATGAGCATGCCGCAAGCCGCCTCCAGCAGCGGGATGATGGGGCAGGATCACGCGATGCCGCCGGGAATGAACATGCCTCGGACAGTCTTCTCCGAGGCCGAGATGGGCATGCACCGCGACATGATGATGGCGACGGACGTGAACACCCAGCGCACCTGGGCCAGGAAGATGATCGCTCACCATCGAGGGGCCATCGCGATGTCGCAGGTTCTGCTGCGAAGCGACGCGACGGACGTCGAAGCCCGCAGGATGGCTCAGGCGGTAGTTGATACCGTGACGCCGGAGATCGCCGAACTCGAAGGGTGGCTTGAGCGTCACCCGGGCTGATGTTTCGGCGGCGGCGCGGCGTAGGTTCGAGTCCCTCTGCCGCCGCCGCCTGAACACGCCAAGCTGCCCGCTTACCGCTGCGGCCGTTTGCCGTTGTCGCGGTAATGGGCACTCTGGCCCCACCGTCGTTCATGTGACGTAGCCGACGCGCCTAGCCAGGAGCGCGCGACGACCAGTGGATGTGGTGGATGCGCCAGCCGTCGGCGTGGCGCTTCAGGACCATGCTCTCGGTCGTCAGGCGATCCACGGGGCGATTGTTAACCTGACCCGTCGTTCGGCCTTCGCTGGTGATCCAGGCGATGTCGCCGTCCGCCCAGCCCGACCGCCGTTCCACCATGGACTCTGATGCCGCCGCGAAAGCGGCGTCCGAACCCAGGTGATGGGACGCATATTCGTCGCGCGATCGCTCGGCGTAGCCCTCTTCGAAGATCATCACATCCGGGGCCATCAGGGCGACGGCGGCGGCCGTGTCGCCGGCCTTCAATGCGGCGTGGAAAGCGTCGACGGCCACCGCCGCGCCCGCTGCCTCTTCGGCGACCGAGCCTGCGGCGTGGTCAGGGCCGTGGGCGTGGTCCTGGGCGAAGGCCGGCATCGCTGAGAGGACGGCGATCGCCAAGGCGAGGGCAAGAGGTCTGCGGGACATGGCGGGCTCCGGGTTGCGGGATCTGAATGGATGAGCGTGGCCTGCGTCAGGCCGGCTGGTTGTGGCGAGCGAACACGCGGGAGGTGCCCGCCGGGAGCACCAGAAGGGTATCAAAGGCATCCTTGTGCCCCTGCGGAGTCTCCATGCCGGGAGAGCCTAGCGGCATGGCCGGGACGGCGAGACCGATTGCCGACGGCCGTTCGTTCAGCAGACGGATGACGTCCGGCGCCGGGACGTGGCCTTCAACGAGATAGCCATTGATCAGTCCGGTGTGACACGAGGCCAGCGCATCCGGAAAACCTCTGGCGATCCGGATCGGTCGGAGATCGGGAAGGACAGTGACCGTGACAACAAATCCAGCCTCGCGCATGTGCGCGATCCAACCATCGCAGCACGGGCAGGTCGGCGTCTTGTAGACGACGAGGTCGCGCGGCTGACGCGACTGGGCGCAAGCCGCTCCGCTCGACCCGACAAGTAGGGCGGCTCCCAACAGCAGACGACGGTTCAGTGTTGCGGGCGTCAAAACGGCTCTCCTTGATCGCTGTGAACGGAACGTTTGGCCTCGACGGGATCGACGGGCCTCGGCGTCATCCACTCCCGGAGCCACCGTCGGCCCGGCTGCTCAACGAAGACATGGATGGCTGCGGCGGCGGCGAGCGTCAACATCAGCAGGGCCGTCAACTCACCCACGCCCATACGGTAGTCCCCGGGCCAGCCGGCGAGCGCCTGCGCCGCGTTGCGCCATACCATCAGGATCGGGATGTGGACGAGATAGAGGGCGAACGAGGCCTCACCTGCAAACAGGATGACGCGATGGGACAGAAAGGTCCGCACGCCCGCCTTCGCCAGGAGCGCGAGCGCCAGGATGAAGGGTCCGGCCGCCGCCACGATGACGCGGTCATCAGCGCCGAACTGCATCAGGGAGAGCAGCGCGACCGAGGTCGCCAACGCACCCATGACAGACACGCGCGGCGACGGCACCCAGCGCTGACCGAGATAGTAAAGACCGACGCCGTAGAGAAACTCCGGGATAATCCGCAGGACGCCCATGCTGTCCTCGGCCCGAGGGAGCACGCGCCCGAACTGAGCGCGGTAGATAGCGTCCAGCACGACGAACGATATCGCGGCGAGGCCGATGATGACCCAAGGTCTGGTCCGCAGCCGGAAAGCCAGGGCGGCGTAGGCCGGGAATGCCAGGTAGGCGAACCACTCCGCCGACAGCGACCAAGCCGGCCCATTCCAGAGCGCCAAAGTCTCGCGCGGAAACCAGGCCTGGACAAGCAGCAGAGTGCCGACGAAGTCGGCGGCATTGAACCGGCCGTGTTCCAAGCCGATCCCGAGCAGGGGCGCTGCCAGCACCAGCCCGAGCATGGTCAGAAGGATGAACAGGTGGGCCGGATAAATCCGTGCGAATCGCGCGGCCAAGAACTGCCGGTAGTTCACCGTCCCGTCTCCCTGCAGTTAGACGTGGGTCAGGACGAAGCCCGACAGGATGAAAAACACATCCGCCGCCAGACGCGCGCGGTTCAGCAGTGCCCCGTCCCCCGGCAAGGTCCACTGAAGCTGGTAGTGAAACAGGACGACCCCCAAGGCGAGAAAGAACCTCACGCCGGTGAGCGGATCGAGCACGTCGGGAAAAGGAACTCGTGAGGGACGGCGACTGTCTGTCACTTCACTCCCCCCGAGCGAGCGGCCAACCGGCTTTGCGGTGGTCGAGCCGGCCGCCTTTATTGGTGATGGCTCATTGCGGGTGCAGCGGGCGCGGGTTCCTCAGCCCCAGGAGTGGGCACCGGAGCTGGAGCGGGTTCTGCCTTCATCTTGTCACAGCAGGACATCGCGGCGTCGGCCGCCATGTCCTTGCAGCACGCGCAGCCCTCGGCTGCGAGCGCCGCGCCAGCACTCAGGGTCAGGATCGCGCCGGCTGCCGCCAGCAGGTTGGAAACTTTCATCACCATTCTCCCTAGTGAACCATGAAGCTGCTGGAGCCTGACATCTTGTGGCCGTCGGCACCCTCGGCGGCCCAGGCGGCCGTCCAGGTTCCGGGTGCAAGGCGCGGCAATGCCACGCCAACGGTCGCGGCGGCGGGCGAAGCGGGCGCCGTCAAGACAATGGGTGCCTGACCCTCGGCAGTCAGGGTCACAGTCTTGAGCAACATCGGGTGCGGGAAGGTCGCGGAGAACCGTTCGGGTGAACCCGAGAACATGGCACCGTCAGCGGGGACCGTGATGATGCCGGACTGCGGCGTCGCAGCCTGGGCCTGCGTGTGGTGGCCGGCATGGGGGCCCTGTGCGGCGGCGGTTCCGGCGAGGGCCAGTGCGGTGGTGACGGCGAGCGTGCGGATCATGGGGTAGTCTCCTTCAACAAGAGCCAGCCTTTGGGCCAACGACGAAGCGGGTGTCTTAAGACTCTGCGTATCGACCTTCTATACGCGATGGCCGAGCGCGCCCCTCAGGAAAGGCGATCGCGACCGAAGGCATCATGAGCCAAAAAGGGGCACCTCCGCGGAAAAGTCCAATCAGCGGCTGACTTCGCGCATTCACCCGGTCCGCCGTTGGTGCGCTGATGCGGCATCAGGCCACAGGCGCTGCAGACGTCGATCATCTGGATTTCCCGCTCCTGAGCCGTGATCACATCCCGGGCGAGGGCTCGCGCCTGGGCGTCTTTGCCATGCGCAAGTTCGACCCGCGCCATTGCGATAGCGGCCTGGTGGTGCCCCCGCATCTGTTTCATGAAGTCGATGTCCGCGTCTCCGACGAAGGCGGGCATCTGTCCAAGCAGTGAAGCGAGTGCTGGACACAAGCCGAGGTCCGATTTCACCCTGATACGGTGCGCGTCTCCGAGAAGGGTAAGGTCCGCTTTCCACCCGTTTGAGACGTCCAGGACGTCCGCTTTGCGGCGCTCAGCTGCCGATATTGAGATTTGGGCAGAAGGGCATGTGTCTAGGACCGGCAACTTGCCCCGCCCCTGATCAGGGAGGGCCCGCCGGTCGTAGGGGCTTCTCGTTGCCGCAGCGGACAAGCTCGTCGAACTACAAAGACTTACCCCCTCAAAATCTGCCCCAGGAGACCGATACATCTTTCCGGGCAGTCGTGTCCGATAAAGATCGACTTGGCGCTCCAGCGCCCCTCCAAGTAGCGGGAAGCGGCATTCTTCGACTGTCTCGGCACCCGGTCCATCTCCGTCGATCAATATCCCACTCCGACCAAGTCCAGCAGCCCCGGATAGCCGAACCTCCGGATCGTTGCGTCGATCGCTGAACAGAGGTCGCGACGGACATCCGCCATGCCCTCGACGCTTGCTATCGTGGGCATGCGCATGTTGATCGCCGAGCTGGAAAGCGGGATGATCCGCTGGATGGCGCGCGCAATAAGGCTCCGCGCGAGCTTGTCTTCGCTGGTCGCCTGAGCCCCACCGATCATGGCCGCCACATTCCGTGACGGGTCGATCAACCAGGGTGTTCTCACTCCTCGTTTGATCGTCCATCCCTGCTTCCGGAGGTAGGCGGTGGCTTTCAAGAGGCTACGCTCAGACGGAATCTCAAGCCCATGAAAGCCGCGTGCCAGGCGGTCCCGATGGTCGAACATCCGGAGACCTGCGCTCGCGCTGATCGGTTGAAGGTCAGAACGAGGTGCTCCGAACTGTGACGCTGGGTTCAACGGGCGCTGAACAAGTGCCAGCAATCCGGCGAGCCCGACTTGGTTCAGGGCGTCGCGAATCCGGCCAATGACGAACTCTTTGGCTTTAATGAAGCCGTTCCCTGCGACCCGCCGGTTCTTCGCCTCAATGCAGCTCACTGTAAGCCGATGAAGCCTTTGGACCCGGGATGAGAGAGCTTCAGCCAACAGGTTCATCGCATGCTCGTCGAAAGATCGGATGTTTGATCCCGACATGAAGCGACGAAACTCTGGCCCCGGACGGATCCGATATGGCGTCTGATGGGGACCGGATGCATCGATCTCCCAGGGCAGCAGAAGTAGGTCGGAAAGCGCTTTGAGGAGGGTAGGCTGAGTCAGCCGAGCGCGCGCACGCGCGCGACGTTCATCGGAAGCATTGGTCAAAGGGAAGGCCGGGGTTGGGATGAGGTAGGTGCCGGCAGTGAAGCCGGGTGAGGTATCCCTAGAGAGGTCTCTCCAACGTGCTGATTGTAGCCGAAGCTCGATGAACAAGCGAGGCCGAACTCCGGAGATCAGGCGAACGTCCTGGCTCCGGGATCAGTCGCGCTCTTGCGCGACCCCGGAGCTTGGACGGACGCTTCGCGCCGAAGGCGCGAGCTTCAAATGATTTTCGTTAAGTTCATATATTTTGAATCCACTACATGAATAACTACTACCTGTATCAAGAGACGCGGGCGAGTGACAGAAAATCTGCGCAAGTCAAGCTAAATTCTCCATTCCGGAACTAACTCGGCATCAGCCGATATATTGAGGCCCTTCCGACGCCGAGCTTCTTGGCGATCGCTGTTGCACCCAGACCATCCGCCTTCAGCCTTGCGATCTCGCCGGGGTCGATCGAAGTGGGTCTGCCGCGATAACGACCCTCGGCCTTCGCCTTCTGGATGCCCTCCATCTGACGCTCCCGACGGAGGTCGGTCTCGAACTCAGCCACTGCCGCGAGCATGTTCAGCATCAGCCGACCGCCGGAGGTGGACGTGTCAATCGCGCCTTGCTGGATGGCCTTGAACTCCACCCCTTTCGCCTGGAGCCGGTCGATGATGTCGCGCAGGTCGGACATTGAGCGGGCGAGGCGATCGAGGCGGGTGACCACGAACGTGTCGCCATCTCTGACGTAGTCCAGTGCGGCGGCGAGCTGGACGCGACCCTGCTGGCTCGTTCCGCTGACCTTCTCCTCGAACAGCTTGGTGCACCCGGCGGCTCGCAGTTGCTCAGCCTGGACTTCCAAGGATTGCCCGGTCGACGAGACCCTTCCGTAGCCGATGGTCGCCATTCGATACTCCTGTCTCGATTAGGTCTAGACCATACACCGGGACTGTATCGGAAGTCGGGATATAACCCATACGAGACGCACCTTCCCGTCTCACGGCGACGCCTCGCCGGGTATACTCATCGGAGACGGTTTGAAAGAACGAGCAGCGCTCCGCGCGGCGGTTCAATAAGCCTCGCTCGCGGCCAGTCGCACGGGCGGAAGGCGGACTCTTCAAACGTCGCCTAAGGGGGGACGTGACCTTCGCCTGAACGGGACCGGGGGCGGCTCAGCGCCAACAGCAGACGTTGGCCGTCATCCCGAGAGTTGACCGCCGGTAGCCACGACCTCAACCACTACAGCTCCGACTAGCCGCGAGACCCGCGACGAAGTAGGTATCGATCGGCTTCCTTTGCACGCTGCCGATCCATGCCCAGCCCATCCAACAGAGACGAGTTCACCCAGGGCACCAAACGGAAGCTCGAGCGTCGCGCTTGCATGCGCTGCAGCAATCCCGAATGTCGTCGCCAGACCCTAGCGCCGACCTCCACGGGCGAGGGATTCATCCAGAAGGGGGTCGCGTCACACATCGAAGCGGCCTCCCCTCTGGGACCCCGCTTTAGGGATGACATGACCCGGGAGGAGCGACGCAGCGAGGCGAATGGGATCTGGCTCTGCCAGGACTGCGGCAAGGTCGTCGACTCCAATGATTCGAAGTTCACCGTGACCGAGCTGCACGACTGGAAGCGCCGGTCAGACGAAGACCTGTGGCGGAGCGTCGTTCACAACATCCCCTACGAAGCGGGCATGACACCGACCGCTAACGAGCTGCGTTTGCGCCTCCGCGCCGCTGCCGTGGCCGACCTAGAAACCTTCAAGCAGAATCCGAAATGGCCCCGGTCAGAGGTTCCGCTGACCCTAATGCTGGAGCGGCTGGACGAGCCCCTCACCACCCGCTCGCTCGCGGAGGCGCTGACTACATTTGACGATCTCGTGCTAATCGCGCCCCCGGGCATGGGAAAGACGTCCACACTATTCCAAGTCGCCGATCAGGTCGTGCGGACTGGCACAGGCGTTCCGTTGTTCGTTTCGCTGGGCGACTGGGCAACCGGAGCGGATGACCTGCTCGCCTCGGTGTTGAACCGCGCGGCCTTCTCTGCCGTCAGCCTATCGGACCTTCGCAGCGTGATCGAGGGAACGGGTGTCGTGCTGCTCCTCGACGGCTGGAACGAACTGGACGCAAAGGCGCGAGCCCGCGCCGCCAGCCAGGTGGAACAGCTCGGCCGGGAGTTGCCCCAGTTAGCGCTGATCGTCTCGACCCGGAAGGAAGCCCGGAATGTGCCCTTCTCCGGAACGGTGGTCGAACTCCTTCCCCTGGGCGACGACCAGCAGCTGGCAATCGCCCGGGCGATTCGGGGCGAAGACGGCGAAAAGCTCGTCGACCAAGCCTGGCGGACGCCAGGCGTGCGGGATCTCATCACCATCCCGCTCTATCTGACCGCGCTTCTCGATCTACCGCCCGGCGAGCCGTTCCCGCGAACGAAGGAAGAGGTCCTCAGCCGCTTTATCGTCGCGCATGAGGCAGACCCGAAGCATTCCGTGGCCCTGGCTCCCGTCGTGGGCGGCTTCCAGCAGACCTATCTGGAAAATCTCTCGAACGCCCTGACCGCGAGCGCCAGCACCGCCGTCACCCTGGCGGAGGCCCGAACGATCGTAAATGGCTCGACCCAGGCCCTGATCGCGGAAAGCCAACTATCGAGCGTTATCGCCCAGCCCAACGAGATCCTAGCCGGTCTTGTGAGCGACCATATACTGGTCGTTCAGGCGGGCACGGGTGCCTATTCGTTTCAGCACCAGCAGTTCCAAGAGTGGTATGCCTCGCACGAGGCCGAACGCCGGATGCGGGCGGCCGTCGGGGATCCGATCGCGCGTCACAGGCTCAAGACGGACATCCTTGACCAGCGCCCCTGGACCGAGGCCATCCTGTTCGCCGTCGAGCGGGCGTCCCGAGGCGACGCCGCCCGGAAGACGGCTGTGGCGGACGCCATCCTCGCCGCCTTCGAGGTCGATCCGCTTCTGGCCGCTGAGATGATCTACCGCGCCACCGACGCGGTCTGGACGACGGTCGCCAAGCCGATCCGCAGCTTTGTCGACCATTGGCACACGCCGGACCGCTTGGGGCGCGTGGTCGGCTTCATGATCGCGACCGGCCGGCCGGAGTTCGGCGACCTGCTCTGGCCGGTCCTGACCCACGAGGACGACCAAGTGCATCTCGCGGCGCTGCGGATGATCGAGCCGTTCCGTCCGTCCGTCTTCGGCGCGGACGCCGCGGACCGGATCGCTGCCCTGCCTAAGGCCGTCCGACGACACGTCCTCGCTGAAATCGCCGCCAACGGGGGCATGGACGGACTAGATCTGGCTACGGCGATCGCGGTCCGCGATCAGGACGCCGAGGTTCAAGCGACGGTGATAGAGGCCCTAGCCTTCCGGCGCGCCGACCGTCACGTCACCGAAATCCTCCGGACGGCCGGCGACCCCACCTACGACCTCATCGCGCGCAAGGGCCACGTCGGGCTCTTGGAGGATGAGACTGTTCAGGCGCGACAACGCGAGGCCGAGGCGAGACAGGTGCGGGACCAGCCGACGCCGCGCGACACCCTGCACGCGCTGTTGCGGACCGGAGCCAAGATACCGGCAGAAGAGGTCGCCGCCATGGTCGCCGCGATGGACAATGGCACCGACGAAGGCAGCCAGTCGAATCTTCTGCATGAACTGAAAGAGCGCTACCCCGTGGCCCTGGCCGTGGGTCTCCTGCAGCGACTGCGAACAGGAAAGGCCCTGTTCTTCGGGGCGGACGACGTCATTGCGTCCGCGGGGTTCAGCCTCGAGGGGGACGACTTGCTCGAGAAAGCACTCAGCCCGGCGGCTCGGCACGATGACGTGGCCGAGGCGGCGGCGTCGGTCCTAGGCCCTCGCGCGACCGGGGCGTTGGTCGACGCCTATCTCGCCGCAGCGGATCGCGTCCGCCCGGATGGACGTTATGACGAGGCGGCGAGCGCGCGCTTCCTGGCCTTGCGGGATCGGCTGGCCCATACGCCTGGAACCAGCTTGGTCACCGCCCTGGAGGAGCGCGCCGCCACGGTCCCGGACGACAAGATCGTTGACCTCGCGGCCCTCGCCTCACGGAACGATTACGGGCAGGCTGAGCGCGCACGTCCGTTCGGACCGGACGACCGCCAAGCTCTCGGCCGTCTGGCGCAAAACTGGGGCGAGCGCCTTCTCAGGTCGACAACCGCTACCCGATACGCCAAGGCGTCGATCGCCACCCTTATTAGCCAAGTGCCGGCCGCCGACCTGCTGCCGATTCTGCGGGCGCTTCTAGACGACAACATCGCGCGCTACGCGGCCTGTCGTTTGCGGGTCGATCAGGGCGGCAGGCTGGATAAGGATGCTCTTAGGGTCGTTCAGAGCCCCCACTTCCACGAATACCAAGCAGCGTTGGGCGCCATCGACGAACAGGCGGCGCGGGACGTCGCCGCGGACTATCTGACCGACCTCCATTTCGGGGAGTATGCAGCGCGTGTCCTCCTCCAGCACTGGACGCGGGACAATATCCCGAAGACATCTAGAATGTTCGGGGGAGAGGATTTCACGCGGGTCGGAGAACGGCGACAGGCGCGGGATCGTCACCGGAACCTGAGCGCGGAGAGCGCCGACCGCATCTTCGCGGCCATCGACACTCTCCTGAGGTTCCACGGCGACGATCCGAAGGCGCAAGGCCTCGCCGTCTCCCTCGGCACGCTCGGCACCCTGCTGCCGCATGGGAACCGTGATGCGGTGATCGAGAGACTGCTGGATTTGGCGGGCCGCCGAACCAAAGCGCGGTTGATCCTGAGCTTGGTCGTTTCGGGAGAGCGTGTCGCCATATCCCGTGTGGAGGCCGGCATCGGCGAACTGCTGGAAGCGGCCCGGACCGAAACTTGGTTGCTCGACCCTGGCAATCCCTACGAACTGAAGGAGTGGCTCCAGCTGCTTCCCTTCGCCCATCCGCAATCGGAAGTGCCCCGTATCATGGCGACCGTGCCGGCATCGCACAGATCGACACACATTCTGGACAGCCTGATCGGCGCGCTCGGTAGTTCGCCGGAGCCTGGTGCCGAGGAGACCGCCTTCGCCCTTGCGGAGGCAGATCCGTGTCTGTTCGACAATCACACCTGGCGCGCGACCGTGCTGGGATTCGGGACCGCCTCCGCCGCTGTCCGCCTGATCGATTTGATCGTCAGCGAGCAGTTCGACGCCAGATCCGTGAACCAGTGGCGCCTTCAGAGCGACCTCGCCGGGATGATCGCGGATCATCCGATGGCAAGGTTGCACGTCCGGACCCTGCTGGCCGGTGGAATCAAACCCGGTCCCCTTCTCCTTCTGGCGCGCGCCCTCGGCGAGGCCCCCGAGACCGAGGACATTCTGTTCCTGGTGGCGTCAGAGTCGCAGGTTGGCGAGGCCTTGATCGACTGGCGATCGATCGAACGGGCCACAACCGCGCGGATCCCTTCGGAGGACTGGCAGGGTGCCTTCCACGTCGTCCCGGCTCCGGCCGTCGATCTGAGGAAGGCCTTGCTCGCGCTGACATCAGATGGAGGCCCGGACGATCGCGCCGCTCGGTGCCTAAACGACATCGACAAGCTGCGGGACCGCTACGGCGCGCCCGAAACGGAACCTCGCCACCCAGACCTCGCATCAGGAAAGCCGTGGCCAATCTTGACGAAGGAGCCAGACGCCGATCGGGTGGCCTATGCCTGAGCAACCCTCCCATACGCGCTGTAGCTGCGGAAGCTCGCGATGCACGGGCTTTGCCAGAGCATGATGGCGACTAACAGACGCTCCCAACCGCTTTGAGTCAGTTACGGACCTCGACACAAACTCCTCGAAATGTCCGCAACGGGTCGGACCCCCTAATTGGCCTGACGCCCGATTGCGGACGTGCATAAAACCGCCAACAACCGGGGAGGTGCCGGGCCCAACACAAGGTCCTGATAGTCCGGTTCCCTTGATGTCAGGTATAAGGAACCTACTGTTTCGCCCTTCCGTGGTTCCACGACCGTCCCAGTCTTTGCGCGGTAACTGATTACCGCCTCGCAACTCTTACACCGGCCGCTGTCGCCACCACGAGGCGGGCCGTCCGTGCCAAAAATCACTCCAGACGCTAGTCAGCCTTTCGAATCCGGAAAATAGGCGAGCGTTTACGACGTGATTCCGAGTGTTTCGGCATTCATCGAGTGTTCCGGCGCTCGGCCATGACCATGCTCCGCCGCCATGACTGCACCCAGACTCGGGGGGGGGTAAGGGTATGGCCAAAAAGACCGGCTGACCCACTGCACCCGGGTGGCTCAGGCCCGGCTCGGTCTAAGACATCACTGTCTCCGGCATCATCAAACGGCTAAGGTCGAGGCCGGGATAGACCATCTTGTCGATTGCGGCTTTGAGTGTGGCCATGTCGTAAGTGCCGTAACCCGAGTGAGTGTCACCCTTCTCGTGACCCACAATCTCCTCCGCGACGTCCTTCCGGACTTCAGCAGCGCGAAGCCGGGAAGTCACAGTGTGTCGAGTTGAGTGGAACACGAGTTTGCCGGGCTCGTCAGGGTCCGCGTCTTCGATACCCGCCATCTGTCGTCCGAGGAACTTGGACGGCTCCCTGCTGAAGTAGCCGTGCTTGTCCACGTTGAGTTCGTCAAACAAGCGCTCACCACCGGCTTCCCGTCGCTTTGCCACCCACTCGATCAGTCCCAAGGTGACCAGCTCGTGATGCAGAGGCACCTTCCGGCGAGACGCATTCCCTTTTGCGCTCTGCCCTTCGGCTTCGTCCCGCACGTGGAAGAAGACGATGTCATTTTGGACCTTGATGTCGGCCAGGGAAAGACCGCAGGCCTCGTTGAGGCGCATCCCCGTGAAGACGCAGATCAGCGGGACCCAGAAGCGCCAGTCCTGAACACGGAATGTCCCCGGTCGGTTGAGTGCCGCTTGCCGCAGGCCTTCGGAGCCGGTGAACAAGGGACGATCAAAAAATCGTTGAAGCTCTGCTGTGCTGAAGTCCCGTCTCTGCTCGTGAACATCAACCCGCCGGGGCTTCTTCATGACGATGCCTTTGAAGGGGTTGTCTGCGGCTGCCCCGACGCCGACACCGGCCTGCCAGTCCACTATCCGTCTCAGGGGCGTCAGATACTTTCCGTTGATCGTGACGGCTCCCAGCAGCCGTTCCTCGCTAACGGCGGCCGCTCTCTCTGAGCGCTCACGGAAGGTCTTGAGATTGCGATAGCCGGGACGCTTGTTGGCATTGGCGGGGTAGTGGCTGAGCGCTGTCTTGAACGACCCTGCATCCAAGCCGCTGATCGACGTCAAGAGCGGATCGTGCCCTCGCCACAGTATGAAAACGGCGACAGCGTTGCGGTAGTCCTCGATCCTCTTCGGCTTGAACTCCTCAGTTCGAGACATCTCGGCGATGGCTGCAGTCGCCGCCTCGCTGAGCGTGAGAGTGGTTCCGCTACCCTTCATATCGACGCTGACGGCCGTGCGTGGGGCCAACTTCGCTAAGAGGTCAGCGACCGGATCGTCGTCGAGGTCCGGACGCCATTCCGCTTGGTCTCTTCGTTTAATCGAGGTCAACACGTCTTGATGAGCGCGGACCATCCTCTTTGTCGCCGTTTCGTAGGTCTCGCTGAACGGTGACAGTGAGATCCCGGCTCGTTTCAAAGCCGCGTCCAAGTCCCGTGTCGCAACCTCGTCGGCTCCCGATCGATGACGTTCATCTGCACCTTGGAAGAGCTTGTCACGGGCAGCTCGCCGGAGGTCGAGTTCACTGACCCCAGTCAGGACGTATCCGGTCGGACCAAGCCGTTTCGTTCGCTCTTCCGGCTCGAGTTCGTTGAGTTCCGTCAGCTCGCTGTGATCCAAATAGGCGACGATAGAATCAGACTGGCCGGGAGGTTGGCGATGAAGGATCACGCCGATGTGGATCTCGCCTTCAGGAGCGGTCCTGAGATAGGAGTCCTCGTCCAGCTCGGCCCTTAGCCAGTCGTCGATCAGGGCTTTTGCCTCGAGCGGAGTGATTGACTTGTTCGACGACATGACAGGCTCCAAGTCTCGCCAGAGGCGATGCGTCAGCTGGGCTATCAGGGAGGCTCGCTGACGAGCTTTCCAGGCGTCTCCGGTGCGGAGCGACTTCCAAAGTTCACGGCGGCTCAGCACCGCCCGGAAGCGCTCCGGAACCCGGGCTCGGAAGTAGTAGGAACCACCGCGTCGGAAGACGTTGGTGACTAGCGACATAGAACCTCGCGTAGCAGCTGTGAGTAGCAGCGCTACGCGGCGGTGGCCAAGTGCTTGATATTGCGAGCCTGGTGGAGCCGAGGGGAGTCGAACCCCTGACCTCGTCATTGCGAACGACGCGCTCTACCAACTGAGCTACGGCCCCGTTTTCCGGGTGACAGGCGAGCGCGGACATAGTCGGGCGCAAGGCGCGGTGTCAACGGGCCGCACACCGTCGCTCCGGGGAATCCTTGGCCTCGGGCGATTGGCCCGCTAGAAGCGGCGTTCATTTCTTGAAGGAGTTCCCCGCATGGGAATGGCGATCGTCTGGCTCATCAACGCCATCATCAGCCTGATGACCTGGTTCATCATCGGCTCGGCGATCCTCAGCTGGCTGTTCGCCTTCGATGTGATCAACCACCGCAACCGCTTCGTGAACCAGCTGGCCGGATTCCTCGACGCGGTGACGCGGCCCCTGATGGAGCCGTTCCGGCGGATCATCCCGCCGCTGGGCGGCATCGACATCTCGCCGATCGTCGTGCTGCTGCTGCTCAATTTCGCGCGGATCGCCTTCAACAACATGGCCGCCGGCCCGATCATCGCCCTGCTGGGGTGATGTCGGCGCGCCCCGGGCCGTGGCGCAGGCGCCGCAGTGCGACATTCCAGCCTTGCGCCGCGCCCGGACGCTCTTAAGGTGCCCCGGCCCGGGCGAGACGCCGCTTTTGACCACGACTAGATGACCTCTACGATCAAGACAGTCGCCGTGATCGGCGCCGGCCAGATGGGTGTCGGCATCGCCCATGCCGTGGCCCTGGGCGGATATCAGGTGCGGCTGTACGATGTCGCCGCCGAGCGGCTGCCCACGGCGCTGGGCGTCATCGCCGCCTCCCTGGCCCGCCAGGTCGAGCGCGGCGGCGTGACCCAGGCCCAGGCCGATACGGCCTTGGCCAACATTTCCGGCGTCGAGACCCTGGCCGAGGCCGGGAAGTCCGACCTTGTCATCGAGGCCGCCGTCGAGGACGAGGCGACCAAGAAGGCGGTGTTCGCCGAACTGGTCCCCCATCTGGGCGCCGACACCCTGCTGGCCTCCAACACCTCCTCGATCTCGATCACCCGGCTGGCGTCCGCGACGGACCGGCCGGACCGGTTTATCGGCCTGCATTTCATGAAGCCGGCCCCGGTGATGAAACTGGTGGAGATTATCCGCGGCATCGCCACCTCGGCCGCGACCTACGACGCAGCCGTCACCTTCGCCGAAAGCCTGGGCAAGACCACCACCAATGCCGAGGACTTCCCCGCCTTCATCGTCAACCGCATCCTGGTGCCGATGATCAATGAGGCGATCTATGTCCTCTACGAGGGCGTCGGTAACGTCGCCTCGATCGACAAGGCGCTGAAGCTGGGCGCCAACCATCCGATGGGGCCGCTGGAGCTGGCCGACTTCATGGGTCTGGACGTCGTCCTGGCCATCATGAACGTGCTCTACGACGGGCTGGCCGACAGCAAATACCGGCCCTGCCCGCTGCTGGTGAAATATGTCGAGGCCGGCTGGCTGGGGTGCAAGTCCGGACGCGGCTTCTACGACTATTCCGGCGACGTTCCGGTCCCGACCCGCTGATGGCCCGGTTCGACACCCCCGCCGATCTTCCCGGTCAGGCGCCGGTCATCTGGCGCCGAACCCGTGCGGCAATTCCTCTGGCCGCGCTGGCGGGCGTCATGTGGCCGCCGCTGATCCTGACGCTGCTGGTCTGGCCGCCCCAGAACTGGATTCCGGGTCGGGAAATCGACTGGCGGCTGACGGTTCTGCTGATCGGCATGATCGCCGTGCCCGCCGGCCTGTGGTCGATCCGGCGCGAGCGGGACCGTCGCGGTCGCCCCGCCTCGCGCCTCGGCGTCGTGTGGCGCTTCATGCTGTATGGTGGCCTGCTGGCCGCCGCAGCCCAGACGGTGCTCGCCCTGGGCATGATGGTCTATGGCTGGGTCCAGTCGGGCGACCTCGGCCAGGGCGTCGGCGCCACCGAAACTACCCTGCTGATCTACGGCGTCGCCGGCCTGCCGGTCGCGATCCTGGTCGGCGTCAGCTACGCCCTGTGGGCCGGCCTCTGCGCCGCCTTCATCGCCTTCATCCCCGCGCCGGAGCAGGTCAAGGACCGTCTGGGCGTTTTGGGCCGCTGACCCTGCGGTCAGCGTGCGGTTTACGCCTGACAGCATTGCTTTAAAGTCGACGGATGATTGCTTTGGGGGAAGCATAATGGCCATGCCCGCACTCGAGGTTCAGCCTCGGACCGCCGCCGGAGGCCTCGCGCCGACCGAGACCAGGGACCGCATTTTCCAGCTCGACGTGCTGCGCGGCTGGGCCATCCTCGGGATCCTCGCCGTCAACGCCATCGCCTTCGCCTGGCCGTTCCAGGTCATGATGTCCGAGGCGCCGCCTCCGGGCGCGACCAGCCAGGCCGATCTGATCGGGGTGTGGGTCACAGACGTCTTCTTCCACGACAAGTTCCGCACCCTCTTCACCATGCTGTTCGGCGTCTCGATCTTCCTCGTCGGCGGCGAGAAGTTCGACGAGGCGCGGGGCGCGCTGCTCTGGCGACGTCTATTGTGGCTGGGCCTGTTCGGCCTGCTGCATGGCGTGGTGCTCTGGTACGGCGACATCCTGCTGCACTATGCCTACTGCGGCCTGCTGATGATGATGATGCGCTCGTGGAGCGCTCGCCGGCTGCTCTGGATCGGCGGCGGCCTGACCCTGCTGTGGGCCGTCGTCGCTGCGGTCGCCTCCTGGGGCATGGCCAATCTGCCGGCCGAGGTCGCCGCCCAGATGGAGGCCGCCCGCCCGGTGGCGAGCCCCGAAGCCATCGCCGAGGCCGTGGCCCTCTACCGCTCCGGCTGGCCGGCCGGTCTCATGGAGAACATCGAGGTCTGGGCGACCTTCCAGCTGATGGCCAGCCCGTTCCTGATCCCGGTGACCGTGCCGCTGATGATGCTGGGTCTGGGCCTGTTCAAGTCCGGCTATCTGCACGGCCGCGCGCCGCTGTGGACCTATCTTCTGATCATCCTGTTCGGCGGCGCCAATCTGGCGGCCTTCGCCATCTGGGGCTGGCAGGACACGATGGCCGGCGAGGCTGATCCGACCAGGGGCCTGGCGGCGGCCGCCGGCGGCGCGGCCTTCCTGATCACCCTCTTCTACGCCAGCATCCTGATCCTGCTGGTCCGCTTCGGCCTCAGGCCTCTGGTCGCCTGGCTGGCGCCGGTCGGTCGCATGGCTTTCACCAACTACCTGACCCAGACCCTGATCATGGTCACCCTCTACTATGCGCCGTGGGGGCCGATGTGGTTCGGCCAGCAGGGTCCGGCCGAGATGTGGATGGTGGTCGGCGCGATCTGGGCCGCCCAGATCATCTGGTCGCCCCTCTGGCTGTCGGTCCTCACCATGGGACCGCTGGAGTGGATCTGGCGCTGCCTGACCTACGGACGGATGGTGCCGATCCGGCCCTGAGGTCCGGGGCCTCGACCACCGGCGGTCGAGCCTCTAGAAGCCCGGCATGACCGACGCCGAAACGCCCGCAGCACCCCGCCCCGAAGCCCGAGGGCCACGAGGCTTCGCCGACCGGCGCGGGCCTGAGGTCGCGGCCGAACGCCGGATCGTGCGCCAGGTGTCGGAGGTCTATGAGCGCTGGGGCTTCGAGCCGCTGGAGACCGGCGCCTTCGAATACGCCGATGCGCTGGGAAAATTCCTGCCCGACGCCGACCGTCCGAACGAGGGCGTCTTCGCCCTTCAGGACGACGACGATCAGTGGATGGCCCTGCGCTATGACCTGACCGCGCCCCTGGCCCGGTTCGCGGCCCAGACCTGGGAGACCCTGCCCAAACCCTATCGCCGCTACGCCTTCGGACCCGTGTGGCGCAACGAGAAGCCCGGACCCGGCCGCTTCCGCGAGTTCGTCCAGTGCGACGCCGACACCGTCGGCTCCGACCGCCCCGAGGCTGACGCCGAGATCATCGCCATGGCCTGCGAGGGCCTTGAGGCCGCGGGCCTCGCCGAGGGTCAGGCCGTCGTACGCGTCTCCAACCGCAAACTGTTCGACGGCCTGTTCGAGGCGGGCGGGATCACCGATCCGATCCAGCGCCTGACCGCCCTTCGCGCCATCGACAAGTTCGACCGCCTTGGCTGGGAGGGCGTCGCCGCCCTGCTGGGCGAGGGCCGTCTGGACGACAGCGGCGACTATACGAAGGGCGCCAACCTGCCGCTCGGCGTGGCCGCGACCATCGAGGCCTTCCTCGGATCGGCGTCCGAAGGCACGCGCGCCGAGACCCTCGACGCCATCGCCCGCTCGGGCGGCCTCGGCGCAGCCGGCGAAGCGGCGCTGGAGGAGCTGGCCGGGATCGACCGCGCCCTGACCGCCATGCGCGTCGATCAGGCGACGGTCCGGTTCGACCCGACCATCGTGCGTGGTCTGGAATACTACACCGGCGCGGTGTTCGAGGCGGAGCTTCTGCTGGACACCACCGACGACAAGGGTCGGCCGGTCCGCTTCGGTTCGATCGGCGGCGGCGGGCGCTATGACGATCTGGTGGCTCGCTTCACCGGCCAGTCGACCCCGGCGACGGGCTTCTCGTTCGGCGTCTCGCGCCTGGCCTCGGCCTTGCGCGCGGCGGGCCGGACTTCGGAGACGGCGCGCGGCCCGGTGGTCGTGATCGTCTTCTCGCAGGACGACATGCAGGCCTACCTCGACGCCGTGTCCGAACTGCGGGGCGCCGGCGTCGCCGCCGAACTCTATCTGGGTCGCGCGGGCATGAAGGCCCAGATGAAATACGCCGACCGGCGCAACGCTCCCGCCGTCGTCCTCCTGGGCGGCGACGAGATCGCCGGTGGCCAGGTCACCATCAAGGATCTCGACGCCGGGCGCGCGGCCGCGGCCGGTCTGGCGGACAACGAGGCCTGGAAGGCCGAGCGTCCTGGCCAGCAGACCGTCGCTCGCGGAGACCTCGTGCGAACCATTCGCACCATTATCGAAGCTTCTTCGAGAATGACGACGCCCATCGGATGACTTATCGATGTTCAGTCATGAAACTTTCGGTTTTCGCTTGTGGTTTGATTGACTTGAACCGGCCCGTGGCGTCATCTGAAGCCACTCGAACGGCGCGGCGCTGACAAGGCGCAGCCGCTGATCGAAGGCGTTTCGGGGAGGAAACGTCCGCTCCTTAGAGAGCGTGAAAGCCCGCTGCGATGTATCCCCCGCAGCGGGCTTTTTCACGTCTGGTGATCGGCGCGACGCCTTCCAGTCTCTCCGTCATCCTCGGGGCGCGCAGCAAACCCGGCGACCCAGCTCGGTGATGTCGACGTGCGCGCCTCCCCGCCCGGAATGCTGGGTCCTCGGATCTCCGCTTCGCTTCGTCCAAGGATGACGGAGGTGGGGCGAGGGCGCGCATGAAAAAGGCCGGAGCAGTGAGCTCCGGCCTCCTGGTCATCTTGGCGAATCTGATCGCCGCCGTTGGTCGGTTTGACGATCGCCTACCAGATGCGAACCCGCTCTTCCGGCGCCAGGTAGTAGTGGGTGCCCGGCTGGACCTCGAAGGCCTCGTACCAGGCGTCGACGTTGCGCAGCGGGCCGATGACGCGGAACTCGTCGGGCGAGTGCGAGTCAGTGGCAATGCGGTTCTTGAGGGCGTCTTCGCGCGACTTCGACTGCCAGACCTGGGCCCAGCCGAGGAAGAAGCGCTGGTCGCCGGTGAAGCCGTCCAGAACCGGAGCCTCGGCGCCGTTCAGGGACAGTTGATAGGCCTCCAGACCCACGGCCACGCCCGAGGCGTCGCCGATGTTCTCACCCATGGTCAGGCCCGGATTGATGAAGTGGCCGGGCAGGGGCTCATAGGCGCCGTACTGGGCGCCCAGGCGGGTGGTCAGGGCGTTGAAGGCCGTCGCATCGGCCGGGGTCCACCAGTCGCGCAGCACGCCGTCGCCGTCCGACTTACGGCCCTGGTCGTCAAAGCCGTGGCCGATCTCGTGGCCGATCACCGCGCCGATGCCGCCGTAGTTGATGGCCGGGTCGGCCTCCGGGTCGAAGAACGGCGGTTGCAGGATCGCCGCCGGGAAGACGATCTCGTTGTTGGTCGAGTTGTAATAGGCGTTCACCGTCTGGGGCGTCATGCCCCACTCGGTCTTGTCGACCGGCGCATTCAGGCGGGCGAGGTCGTATTCCCAGCGGAAGCGGCTGGCCCGTTCGCCGTTGCCGAACAGGTCGTCGGCGCGGACCTCCAGATCCGAATAGTCGCGCCAGCGGTCGGGATAGGCGATCTTGACCGTGAACTTCTCCAGCTTGGTCTGGGCCGCCGCCTTGGTCTCGGCGCTCATCCAGCTGTAGCCCTCGATGCGGTGGCTCAGGGCCGTGCGCAGGTTGGCGACCAGTTGTTCCATCTGGGCCTTGGATTCGGCCGGGAAATATTCGGCCACATACTGGCGGCCGACCGCTTCGCCCAAAGCGCCGTCGGCGAAGCTGATGCCGCGCTTGTCGCGGCTGCGCTGTTCAAGGGCGCCCGACAGTTCACGCGAGCGGAACTCCCACTGGGCGTCCGAGAACCGCTGCGACAGGCGAGGCGCGGCGCGGTCCACGGTCTGGAAGGCCTGCCAGGCCTGCAGAGTCGCGACCGGCGTCTCGGCATAGATGGCGGCGATCTTCGGCAGGGCCGTGTTCTGGCGCACGATCAGACGCGGGATGTCGCCCAGACGCGCCGCACCGAAATAGCCTTGCCAGTCGAAGCCCGGCGCGTCGGCGGCCAGACGCTGGATCGTATATTCGTTGTAGGTCCTGTCGCGGTCGCGGCTCTCGGCCGGAGTCCAGTGGGCCTCGGCGATCTTCGTCTCCATGGCCACGATGGCGGCGGCGGTCCCAGCGGGATCGTCCCAGCCGATCATCTCCAGCATCTGGGCCACATAGGCCTCGTACTTCACCTTCTTCTCGGCGAAGAGCGGCGACAGATAGTAGTCGCGGTTGGGAAGGCCGAGACCCGACTGGCTGGTCGAGACGACGTAGCGGTCCGGATCCTTCTGGTCGGTGGTGATGCCGGTGCCGAAGAAGGAGCCGCCCAGTCCGCCGATCGTCTGGCCCATATAGGCGGCCAGGGCCTCATGGCTGTCGGCGGCGCGGATGGCGGTCAGGAAGGGCTGCAGCGGCCGGGCGTCGAGCGCCTCGATCCGCGCCGTGTCCATATAGGAGCGATAGGCGTCGGCGATCTTCTGCTCGTCCGTGCCGGCCTGCAGGTCGGTGCGGGCGACCAGGGTGTCGATCATCGCCTTGACCCGGTTGTCCGACAGTTCGCGCAGCAGGCCGAAGGAGATGCCGTAGCTGGAACGGTCCGCCGGGATCACCGTGCGATCCAGGGCCAGGCCGTTGGCGAAGCGGTTGAAATTGTCTCCCGACGACACGGACCGATCCATGCCGGAGGCGTCGAAGCCCCAGGTCCCGTAGTGCGGCGTCTCGGTGCCGCGATAACCGGTGAAGGCCGCATCGCCCTCCTGGAAGATCGACTGGATGGTGCAGGCCTCGTCGATACAGCCGTGGTCGTGGTCCTGGGCGGAAGCGGCGGCCGGCAGCAGGAGCGCGCCGAGGGCCGCTCCGATAAGCAGAGACTTCATGAGGATTTCCTGGGGTTTCGGATCGTCGCCGCGCCGTTGTCGCGCGCTCGGCGCGGACCCTACGCCCGGCCGACAGGGTGTCGCCTTAAAAAAAGTTCATGAATCTGATCGCACGGCTCGCCAAGCGCAGCCTTTAAGGTGACGATCACTCATCGAGGAGATCGAATGGCAGGCGGGCACGGCGGCGGCGATTACAAGGACCTGGTCGTGTTCCTGGCGGCAGCGGGGGTGGTCGTACCCCTGTTCAACCGCTGGAAGATCAGCCCCGTACTCGGCTTCCTCGCGGCCGGCGTTCTGCTGGGGCCGGACGGGCTCGGCCGGTTCGCGGACGGGGTCCCCTGGCTGTCCTGGCTGACCATCGACGACGCCGACCAGTTGGCCCAATTGTCGGAACTGGGCGTCGCCTTCCTGCTGTTCATGATCGGGCTGGAGCTGTCCTGGGAACGGCTGAAGGCGATGCGCCGGCTCGTCTTCGGCTTCGGCCTGATGCAGGTCGTCCTCTGTTCAGCCGTTCTGGCCGGGGGCTTCATCCTGCTGGGCCAGCCCCTGGCGGGCTCAGCGGTTCTGGGCATGGGACTGGCGCTGTCGTCTACGGCGGTCGTCCTGCCGGTCATGGCCGAAAGAAACCGCATGAAGGGCGCGGTCGGCCGGACGACCTTCGCCGCGCTCCTGGCCCAGGACCTGGCCGTTGCGCCGATCCTGATCACCGTCACCGTGCTGGCCACGCTGGCGATCAGCGGCGGAGACGTTCAGCCAGGCGTCCTTGGGCCGGCGCTGCTGACCCTCGCGCCCGCAGCCATCGGCCTGGGGCTTTTGGTCATGTTCGGCAGGATGGCGCTGCGTCCCCTGTTCCGGTCGGTCGCCAAGAGCAGATCCAGATCCGGCGGCGGACGGCAGGAGCTGTTTGTCGCCCTGTGCTTGCTGATCGTGGTGGGCGCGGGCGTGGCGGCGCAGGCGGCTGGATTGTCGATGAGCCTGGGGGCCCTTGTGGCCGGCTTGTTGCTTGCGGAGACGGAGTATCGCCGCGAGATCGAGGTCAACATCGAGCCTTTCAAGGGCCTGCTTCTGGGGGTGTTCTTCGTGGGGGTCGGAATCGGTCTCGATCTGGATGCGGTCGCCGCCAACCCGCTGGGTGTGTTCAGCCTGGCGCTGGCCATTATCGCAATCAAGGTGGGGCTGATCTTCGGGCTCGCCCGGCTGTGGGGTGTGGGCGCACGCTCGGCGATCGAGACGGCCCTGGTCCTGGGGCCTGCGGGCGAGTTCGCCTTTGTCATCCTGAATACCGGAATGGTGGAAGGTCTCGCCTCCCCGGCCTTCACCCAGAGCGTTCTGGTGTCCGCCACCATCAGCATGTTCGCCGTTCCGCTCATGGCGATGCTGGGACAGAGGCTGGCAGGCGCTCGTGCGAATTCCGTCCCTCTGGCCGGGGATCCGGCGCTCGGCCTGGGTCCGGTGCGCGATGTGGGGATGGTTGACGCCGCCGTCCTGATCGTCGGCTTCGGCCGTGTCGGTCGGCTGGTGGCCGAAATGCTCAAGGAGCACGGTCAGAGCTTTATCGCCATGGACACTGACCCCTCCGCCGTCGCCGCCGGTCGACGCGACGGCTATGACGTCTCCTACGGCGATGCCGCGCGAACGGAGATGCTGTCGCTGTGCGGCATAGAGACGATCAAGGCCCTGGTCGTCACCATGGACGCCCCGACCAAGGTGGACGATGTGGTCATTGCCGCCCGCGCCCTGCGCGACGATCTGGTCGTCATCGCCCGCGCCCGCGACGACCGCCACGCGGCGCGCCTCTATGGTCTCGGCGTGACCGACGCCGTGCCGGAGACCACCGAAGCCAGTCTTCAGCTGGCGGAGAACACCCTGATCGACCTTGGCGTACCGATGGGCCTGGTGCTCGCCTCGATCCACGAGCGTCGCGACAAGTACCGGGCGGTGTTCCAGGCGGCGATCCCCGAGGACCGGCGCAACCGCAAGACCCGCGCGCTCCGGGCCGGCCCCAGGCCTTAACCAGAAACACGACCCATTTTGGTCATCGTTACGTGATGAAAGCGCGCCTTCCCCCGGGGCTCGGCGTTGCACGGGTCGCTATCTCACGTCCGTATCCGTGACGTGACCGATCCAGCCTCTGCCCCTTCTGTCCATCTCCTTCACGGTCCCCCGCCGTGAAGCGTCAGCCACAGAGTATTCGTGTTCATGCGTGAGTCCGCGTCGACCGCCACCCCCTCCAACCTCGACGAGCAGCCCCGGCTGAATCGCCGCCAGGCCGCCAAGGTGCGCACGCGCCAGAAGGTTCTGGACGCCGCTCGCGGCCTGTTCGCGGAGCGCGGCTACGAGCCCGCCACCATCCGCGACATCGCCAAGGGCGCGGGCATGTCCACCGGTGCGGTGTTCGCCAACTTCCAGGACAAGGCCGAACTGTTCGAGGCCGTCCTAACCGAGGACATGGCCGGTCTGGGCCAGGTCATGCTCAACGGCGCAGGCGACGGCTCGACCCGTGATCGCCTCGTCAACGCCCTGACCGCCGGCTACCACGGCTCCATCGACCAGCTGCCGCTGTTCCAGGCCATCGTCGCCCGCTCGTGGTTCCAGCCTGTCGCTGCCGAGACCCGCCAGCGCGCCGCGACGCAAGGGTTGACCGACGTCATCTCCGACATCCTGCGCGCCGGTATCGGCGGCGGCGAGATCAGACAGGACGCCGATATCGCCCTGCTGACCGAGCTGACCTGGGACGCCTATCTGTCGAACTACCGCCGTGCCGCCTATGACGGCTGGACCGTGGACCAGCTGGCCGACCACATCGCCCGCCAGGTCGACACCCTGCTGGCCGGCGTCAGCACGAAATAGTCCTGGGAAGAGCCTTCAGCTCTTCCACTTCAGGATCGCCGGTTTGACCGGATTGGAGAAGCCGCGCCCCTCAGCGCGGCTTTTCTGCCATTCGCGCTTGAGCTGCTGGTACCATTTCGCCTGTTTGTCGGCGTCGTCGATCCAGATCAGGGCGGGGTCGTAGCGCAGCCCCTCGTTCTGCAGGTTCACCATCCCGCCGTCCTGCTTCAGGAAGGCGGCGACCCCCATCCTCAGGAAGGGCCTGGCCAGACCGAACACCCAGTGGTCGGACCAGAAGATCTGGGTGATCCGGGTCTTCGTCTCGGTGACGGGCGTCAGACAGGTCAGGGCCAGGACCTGCTTCGCTCCGACCTGGATATGCTCCCAGCGATAGCCGGGCAGGCGGAAGGTGATCTCGGTCGCGGGCGCCCCGCCCAGGATCCTGTAGGCCCGCGAGTTCGACGACGGCGCGTGACGGACCATGGCGAAGCCGAGCTCCCGAGGCTCGAAGGCCTTGGACTTCTCGTGCATCGAATGCTCGGAGCGCCACCACCATTGCTGATGCACATAGGGCCCGTGGGCGGGGTCCATCAGGCCGACAACCGCGTGGTCGATATGGCTGTCGAAATCCATCCACTCGACCAGTTTCGCCTCCCCGCCGACGACGCCGGGGAAGGTCGGCGGCGGATGATCGGGCTCGGCGTCCGAGCGGGGATCGGCGTGGACGAAGACGAAAACCATCCCTTGGCTCTCGACCACCGGATAGGACCGCACCCGGACCCGTTCGACCTCGAACGGTTGTTCGTCCACCAGCGACGGGATGGCGGCGCAGACCCCGTCGGTGCGGAAGCGCCAGCCATGGTAGCAGCACTCGACCGTCTCGGGCTCGCCCGGCTTCTGGACCAGACGGCCGGCCGACAGGGGCGCGGCGCGGTGCGGACAGATGTCGCGCATGGCATAGACCTGACCCGCCCGCGTCCGCCCGATCAGCACCGGCTCGCCCAGCAGTTCGTGGCGCGTCAGCGAGGCCTCTGCGACGTCGCGCGACAGGGCCACGAAATACCAGGTGTCCAGCACGAACCCCTTGCCGAAGGCTGCGGGCGGGGCTTTCGCCTCGGGGACGGCGGCGGGGCTTTCGGCAGGGTTCATAGGCGTCAGTCTAGACGCCGCCGGAGCTTTCGTCATTCTCCCGCCTTGCCGAACGCATCCGATGTCGCCAACTGCGACGACTAGGGTCGGAAAGGTCGGCGCATCGTCAGGCCAAAGTCAGGAAGACGCATCATGGACAGCCAGATACTCACCGGCCTCGTCGCCGCCCTCGGCCTCCTGGCCAATTTCGCCGGTGTCGGGGATGCCCGCGCCGGGGACATGATGGAGTCCCTGAGCCAGGACGGTCATGCCCAGCACGCCGACCACGGCCACCACCACGCCGACTTCGAGTCGACCCGCATGCACGTCCGCGTGGACGGCGAAGCCGGCCCGGGCGTGCGCGACATCATCCTGATTCCCGGCCTCAGCTCCTCGCCGGAGGTGTGGCAGGGCACGGTCGATCATCTTGGCAGCGGATGGCGCGTCCACCGCATCCATATCCAGGGCTTCGCCGGCGCGCCGGTCGAGGGCAACGCCGAGGGCCCCGTGGCCGCGCCCGTGGCCGAGGAAATCGCGCGCTACATCTCCGAACAGGGCCTGGATAAGCCGGTGGTCGTGGGCCATTCGATGGGCGGCACGATCGGTATGATGCTCGCCGCCCGCCATCCGGACGCGGTCGGCAAGCTGATGGTCGTCGACATGGTGCCCTTCATGGGGGCCATGTTCGGCGCGCCCGGCGCCACGGCCGAGAGCATCGCGCCTGTTGCCGAGCAGGTCTATCAGGGCATGGCGACCGCCGCCCCGGCAGATTACTACGCCCGCGGCGCCGCCTCGATCACCGGCATGATCAACACGGAATCGAAGCGCGCCGGCCCTCTGGAAGACGGGGCGACCAGTGACCAGCAGGTCTCCTCGCGCGCATTCCGCGAATTGATCCTGACCGATCTGCGGCCCGAACTGGCCCGCATTACAGCCCCGACTGAGGTCTTGTACGTGAAGTTCAACGACGCCCGGATGACCAACGAGATCACCGACATGATCTACCAGGCCTCCTTCGCCGGCCTGCCGGGCGTGGCGTTGAAGCGGATCGACGACAGCGCCCACTTCATCTTCCTGGACCAGCCCGAGGCCTTCTACGCCGACCTGGACGCCTTCGTCGCCGAATGAGCGATCCGGTCGCCCCCGGCGTCTTCGATGCTGCGGCCGACATCGTCGACCTTTACGATCGGCGGTCCAGCGACTGGATCGCCGATCGCGGCACGGTTCTGACCGAAGCCGACCGGCTCTGGCTGGATCGCTTCATCGCCTCTCTGGCGCCGGGCGACACCGTGCTCGACGTCGGCTGCGGCTCGGGACGGCCGATGGCGGCGGCCCTGCTGGATCGAGGGTTCCCGGTCACGGGCGTGGACTCCTCGGCCGGGCTCGCCGCCCACGCGGCGGCCGACCTGCCGACCGGCCGTTTCCTTCAGGCCGACATGCGCACGCTGAAGCTCGGCCAGACCTTCGCCGGCGTTCTCGCCTGGCACAGCCTGTTCCATCTCTCGCCCGAGGATCAACGGCTGGCCCTGCCGGGTCTCCTAACCCACTGCGCGCCGAGGTCTGTGGTGATGTTCTCGTCCGGCCCTCGCCTCGGCCACGCCATGGGCGAATGGCGAGGCGAGCCCCTCTATCACGGCAGTCTGGAGCCCGAGGCCTATGAAGCGGAACTCGCCGGGCACGGGTTTTGGATTGAATCCGGCGTCCGGGCGGACGACGGCTCGGTCTGGTTCGCCCGTCGCGATGGATGATCGTTAAGACCCGCGCCATCGTTTCGGCCGAAAGGACCATCACGCTGACGTGAAGTCTTCACGCGCCGTTCACCACAACGGCGTTTTGGTAGGCGATGCGAACGGCTATGACGGCCGGGGTTTCTGAGGATGTCGATGGCCGGTCCGGGGTTCGGAAACAGGAATGCGGGCGGCGGGGCCAGACCGGCGCGCACTCGCCTGCAGCAAGTCCTCTACTGGGGCTCGGTGCTGGCCGTCTGGGGCGTAATCTTCCTGGTGGTCTTCTTCGCCGTGTTCGCGCGAGGACTGCCGGACACCTCGGCTCTCTACGACATCGATCGCCAGCCCTCGATCACCTATCTGGACCGGAACGGCGCCCTGATCGCCACGCGCGGCTCGCAGCAGGCGCCGCCGGCCGATCTGGACTCGCTGCCGGACTATGTGCCCGCTGCCTTCATCGCGATTGAAGACCGCCGCTTCTACTGGCACCCAGGCTTCGATCCGATCGGCATGAGCCGGGCCATGGCGGCGAACATGCGCGCCGGCCGGATCGTCCAGGGCGGCTCGACACTCACGCAGCAGCTGGCCAAGAACCTGTTCCTGACGCCCGACCAGAACGTGCGCCGCAAGGTGCAGGAACTGATGCTCGCCGTCTGGCTGGAGTTGAAATTCTCCAAACAGGAGATCCTCGCCCTCTATCTCAACCGCGTCTATTTCGGCGCCGGCGCCTATGGCATCGAGGCCGCGTCGCAACGCTATTTCGACAAGGGCGCCAAGGACCTGACCGTCGGCGAGGCTGCCCTGCTGGCCGGACTGCTCAAGGCTCCGTCCCGCTATTCGCCGGTCTCGGAACATGAGCGTGCCGCCGCCCGCGCCACGGTCGTTCTGGACGAGATGGCGGAGGCTGGCGTCATCACGCCCGAACAGCGCGCCGCCGCCGTGCTGGAGCCGGTTCGCGTCTCCCGCACCCTGGCGACCCAGCACGCCCAGTATTTCGTCGACTGGCTCGACAAGGAGATCCGCGGCCTCGTCGGCGAGCCGACCGAGGACATGATCGTCGAGACGACCCTGGACCTGACCCTGCAGACGGCGGCCGAACGCAATGTCCGCCGCATCCTGGACCGCGACGCCTCGCGCGGCGTGGAGCAGGCGGCCCTCGTCGCCCTGGACGGCGACGGCCGGGTGCGCGCCATGATCGGCGGCGCCTCCTATGCCGACAGCCAGTTCAACCGCGCCGTCGACGCTCGCCGTCAGGCCGGCTCGGCGTGGAAACCCTTCGTCTATCTGGCGGCCATGGAGGCCGGCTACACGCCCGAGACCCCGGTGGTCGACGAGCCTGTCCGCATCGGCAACTGGAGCCCGCGCAACTACTCCGGCACCTTCGCCGGCAACATGACGCTGGCCAACGCCGTGGCCCAGTCGACCAATACGGTCGCCGCCTATGTCGCCGACCAGATCGGTCGCGACAGCGTGGCCCGGGCCGCGCGGCGCCTCGGCATTTCGTCCCGAATCGGGCTGGAGCCGGCCATGGCCCTGGGCGCCGTCGAGGTCTCGCCGATCGACATGGCCACCGCCTATGACGCCTTCGCCAATGGCGGCCGTCGGGTCGAGGCCTATGGCATCAGCCGGATCCGTACCCCCCAGGGTCGGGTCATCTACCAGCGCAGCGCCCGTGACGCGGCGGCCGGTCAGGCGATCAACAATCCGTCGCTCTACTACATGAACCAGATGCTGCGGGGCGTGGTGACGAGAGGCACGGCCCGGTCGGCGGCGATCTCAGGCCGCGACATCGCGGGCAAGACGGGCACGACCTCGGACTACAAGGACGCCTGGTTCGTCGGCTACACCGGCGGCTTCGTCACCGCCGTCTGGGTTGGCAAGGACGACAACACCGCCATGCGCGGCGTGACCGGCGGCGCGGCCCCGGCGGCGATCTGGAAGGGCTTCATGGAGGCGGCCCTGCCGCGCCTGAACGTCCAGCCGATCCCCAACGGTCCGCCGATGCCAGACGGCTGGGTCGCGCCCGATCCGATCGGCGACCTGATCGGCGATGTGGAGGATCCCTACGGCGACTCCACTGTCCTGCCGGGCGGCGTCGACCCGAACCAGGGCGAGCCCTATGATCCGCGCGCGTCCGTCGAGGAACCCCGCCGCGATCCCGCGCCCGTCGAGCGTCCCCGGCGCGACGACCCGCCGGACCAGCGCCCCGAACCCGAGGCTCGGCCGGAAAAAGAAAACAACCCGCTGTTCTTCTGAGCTTCCTTCTCCCCTTGCGGGAGAAGGTGGCCGAGCGAAGCGAGGTCGGATGAGGGGTCGCGCTGACCTCGAAGGTCAGCGCTTGATCACACCAATCCTGCCGCCGGTGTGACCCCTCATCCGTCAGCCTTCGGCTGCCACCTTCTCCCGCGAGGGGAGAAGGATCGATGTCACCGTCCCACGGCGTGCAGCGCGGCCCCGTGGTCGCGCAGCCAGGCGCGGAAGGGACGGTGGTCGCCGACCAGCCCCTTGACCACCGACCAGTAGGCCGGGCTGTGATCGGCATGGACCAGGTGCGCCACCTCGTGGGCGGCCAGATAGTCGAGCACCTCGGGCGGCGCCATGATCACCCGCCAGGAATAGCGGATCGAGCGCGACACCGGACTGCACGAACCCCAGCGAGACGCCGGGTCATTGATGGTCAGGCTCACGGGGCTCTGGCCCAGGGCACGAAGATGGAAATCGGTTCGGGTCTGGAGCGCTTCTCGCGCCGCCCGCTTCAGCAGGTTGACGACGCGCCGGACGAACGCTTCGCCCTCGCCGCCCGAAACGATGCGCAGGCCGTCCGGGCCTTCCACCAGCCGAGCCGCCCCCGCGCCGCCCGCGGCCTCCAGCACGACCGTGCCGCCGCGATAGGGAATGACTGCGCCGGGTTCGATCGCCGTCCCGCCGGGCCGCGCCGCCAGCCGCTCGGCGATCCAGGCCGACTTGGTGCGCGCGAAAGCCACCGCATCGGCCAGCCGCCGCTCCGACGGGGCGATGGCCACGGCCTCACCCTTCCGCGTATCGATGCGGATCGAGATGCGCCGGGCGCGCGGATTGACGCTCAGGCGAAGGGCGTGGCCGCCCTCAAGCGGCAGCCGCTGACCGGTCTGATACTGCGCAGAGCTTTTCATTTGCGGCGATGAAGTCCCGGGTGCGGGTGTAGATCTCCTCGCGGAACCGCCGCCCGTTGAAGACGCCGTAGTGGCCGACGTCCGGCTGGACGTAAAGCACCCGTCGGCCGTCGGGAATGTTGGTGCACAGGGTATGCGCGGCCTGGGTCTGGCCCACGCCCGAGATATCGTCCTTTTCGCCCTCGACGGTCATCAGGCCGATGTCGGTGATCTTCGTCAGATCGACCGGTGCGCCCCGATGTTCCAGCAGGCCGCGCGGCAGCAGGTGGGACTGGAAGACGATGTCGATGGTCTGGAGATAGAACTCCTCGGTCAGGTCCAGAACCGACAGATATTCGTCGTAGAATTCCTCGTGCTTCTCCACCTCGTCGCCATCGCCGGCGACCAGGTGGCGGAAATACTCCCGGTGGGCGTCGGTGTGTCTCTGCTCGTTCATGGACATGAAACTGTAGAGCTGGACGAAGCCCGGGTAGACCTCCCGGCCGAAGCCCGGGTAGGGCCAGGGCACGGTGTGGATCATGTTCGACTGGAACCAGGCGAACGGCTTGGCCTCGGCCAGCTGGTTCGTCACCGTGGGCGACAGGCGCGCGTCGATCGGTGAGCCCATGAAGGTCATGGAGGCCGGGCGGTTTGGATCGTTCTCGGCCGCCATGATGGCGGCGGCGGCCAGCACAGGCGGGCCGGGCTGACAGACGCCGACGACGTGGGCGCGCGGGCCGATCTGGGCCAGCATGGTGCGGACGTGGTCGATGTAGTCGTGGAAGTCGAACCGGCCTTCCAGCATCGGCACCTGACGGGCGTTGACCCAGTCGGTGACATAGACGTCGTGATCCTGAAGGAAGGTCTCGACCGTGCCGCGCAACAGGGTCGCGTAGTGCCCGGACAGAGGCGCGACGATCAGCACACTGGGCGCCGCGACCGGCTTCCGGGCCCGCTTCAGGTCGCCGACGTTGCGCGCGAACCGCACCAGGCGAACCCAGGGGCTCTGCCAGATGACCTGTTCGGTGGTGCGCACCGGCTGGTTGTTGATGGTGACGACCTCGAGGCCCCAGGCCGGCTTGCCGTAGCGGCGCGTGACGCTCTCGAACAGCTCGGCCGAGGCATAGGCCGTGCGTCCGACAGCCGTCTGCGAGGCGGGGTTAAAGGGCGAGGTCCAGAACTTGCGGGCGAACTGCGCCCCGAGCCGGAAAGGCTGCGCCGACTGATAGGCGAGCTCGTGGAGGGAGTAGAGCATGAAATCCTGTGATCGGCCCCGCCGAAGCGGTGATGCCATCATAGAACGCGCTGCACTGCAAAAGGATTTATATTCGCAGCCCACGATCCCTGGGGATGTCAGCCCCGCGCCATGACCCGCTGGATCAGCTGGGCCGAGCGTTCCGGACCCAGATCGTGACCCAGGGCGGAGCGGAACTGGCCGTCGGGGCCCATCAGATAGACCGTCAGGGAGTGGTTCATCGTATAGTCCTCGCCGTCGCCGACCTTCTGGAAATAGGCGCGATAGACCTTGGCGGCGTCGGCGACCTGTTCCGGCGTGCCGGTCAGGCCGATGACGCCGGGCGGGAAGCCGTCGGACGACAGATAGTCCTTCAGCGCCCGGGGCGTGTCGCGCTCCGGGTCGATCGAGACGAAGACGATCTGCAGGTTGTCGGCCGCCGACCCCAGCAGGGTGCGCGTCGCCTCCAGCGAGGTCAGGGTCGTGGGGCAGAAGTCCGGGCAGTAGGTGAAGCCGAAGAAGACCAGGCTCCACCGGCCGTCCAGCATCGTCTGGTCGACCGCCTGGCCGTCCTGGTTGACGAGCTGGAACGGACCGCCGACGGCAGGCTGACCCGTCGCGGTCCCCTCGGCGACGGCCTGTGCGCGGTCCCGTCCCGTGACGACGACCACCGTCACGGTCGCCAGGGCGATAGCGATGGCCAAACAGGCGCCGGCGAACAGGAAGATGGAACGGCGTGGCATCGTGTCTCTCCGGGCCGACAGGGGCGCGAGACCGGTCTATAGACGCCGTGTGAACCAGAGCGAAGTCCGTCCCCATCCCGACGCCTCTCCCGAGGACGTCATGTCGCAGTTCCCGCCGGCGCCGCCGAACTGGGCCAGTTTGCCGCGCCGCAGCCGGGGCCTGTCGCTCAGGACGCTGATCATCCTGCGCTGGCTGGCGATCGTGGGCCAGACGGCGACACTGATCGTGCTGGACACGATGTTCCACTTCCCCCTGCCGCGATGGCAGTGCCTGCTGGTCATCCTGGCCAGCGTGATCGTGAACCTGCTGGCCATGGCTCGATTGCAGAGAGTCGACAGCCGCCTGCCGGACGGGCGCCAGACCGGCATCCATCTGGGCTTCGACATCCTGCAGCTGTCGGCCCTGCTGGCCTTTACCGGCGGGCTGGAAAATCCCTTCTGCCTGCTGCTCGTCGCGCCGGTGACGGTGGCGGCCGCGTCCCTGCCGGGACGTCAGGCCCTGACACTGGGCCTGATGGTGCTGGCCTCGACAACGGCCCTGTTCTTCTGGTCCATGCCCCTGCCCTGGCAGAACGGTGCGGATATCGACCTGCCGGTTCTCTACAAGTTCGGCGTCGGTCTGGCCCTGACGACGGGGGTGGTGTTCACCGCCGCCTACGCCTGGCGGGTGGCGGCGGACGCCGAGAAACTGGAGCTGGCGCTGGCCACGACGCAGGACGTGCTTCAACGGGAACAGAGGCTGGCGGCGCTGGGCGGACTGGCGGCGGCGGCGGCGCACGAGCTGGGCACCCCGTTGGCGACGATCCAGGTGGTGGCCAAGGAGCTGCTGCGCGCCTCGCCGTCCGACGGGCCGATCGCCGAGGATGCGCGGCTGATGCTGCAACAGGCCGAACGCTGTCGCGAGATCCTCAAGCGGCTGTCGCAACGACCCGAGGACGGCGACCCCCTCTATACGGAGATCGGGCTGAAGGCCCTGCTGAACGAGGTGGTCGATCC
Organism: Brevundimonas sp. SL161; assembly: GCF_049896985.1. NCBI lineage: Bacteria > Pseudomonadati > Pseudomonadota > Alphaproteobacteria > Caulobacterales > Caulobacteraceae > Brevundimonas > Brevundimonas sp. SL161. The sequence continues at coordinate 53,131 of NZ_JAFCVJ010000014.1, forward strand.
GCATCTGGGCTTCGACCTCGACATCAAGGTGGCCGTCCACACGCGCGGAGGCCTGGCGGAGCCGCGCGTGAAACGACTGGCGGAAGTGGTCCACGGCCTGTCCGCCCTGGTCGAGAACGCGGCCGATTTCGCCGCCTCGACGGTCCGGGTCCGGGCGACGGCGGACGCACAGTGGATCACAGTCGAGGTCCTGGACGACGGCCCGGGCTTTGCTCCCGAGATCCTGCCGCGTCTCGGCGAGCCCTATGTGACCAGCCGTCCACTCGGCAAGTCGCGTCAGGCCCTGGCCGCGCGACTGGCCGCCGCCGCACGACCGCCCCGGCGCGGCAAGACCCCTGCGCCGCCTCCGCTGGAGCCCGACATCGTTCCGAGCCAGGGCGGTATGGGGTTGGGCTTCTTCATCGCGCGGACCCTTCTGGAACGGACCGGCGGCAAGGTGGTCGTCGGTCAGGGCGAGGGCGGACCGGGCGCCAACCGGGGCGCACGCGTCACTGTGCGCTGGGACCGTCGTGCGCTGGAACTGGTCCCGTGAGACCCGGCTGGCCTGCGCTCCATCGCCGCACCGCTTGACCCGCCTGCGCGGGAAGCCGACTTGGTGGCTAGGAGAAACTTCGCCATGACGACCACCAGCGCGCCTCTCAACTCCGGCAACATGGAAGACCGCATCGCCGGGCTCCAGGACCGTTCCCTGTTGCTGCTGGACGACGACCAGGCGCTGCGCACGCGTCTGGGCCGGGCGCTGGAGTCTCGTGGGTTCCAGGTGACCACGGCCGGATCGGTCGGCGAGGCGACCGAGCTCCTCCGGACCTATCAGCCGGCCTTCGCCGTGCTGGACATGCGGCTGGAGGACGGCAACGGCCTGAAGATCGTCGAGGCCATTCGCGAACGCCGCGAGGACGCCCGGATCGTCATGCTGACCGGTTACGGCGCCATCGCCACAGCCGTGGCGGCGGTGAAGGCCGGGGCCGTCGACTATCTGTCCAAGCCCGCCGACGCCGACGATGTGGTCAAGGCCCTGCTCGCCACCGGCGACTCGCCCGAACCGCCCGAGAACCCGATGAGCGCGGACCGGGTGCGCTGGGAGCATATCCAGCGGGTCTACGAGCTGTGCGACCACAATGTCTCCGAGACTGCGCGCCGCCTCGGCATGCACCGCCGGACGCTGCAACGCATCCTGGCGAAACGCGCGCCGCGCTAGAGCAGGATCGGCCTCGCCCTATGGGAGAGGGTCTCGCACCGTCCGCATCGCCGCCAGGCGTCCGAAGGCGATCGTCAGCGCCTTCCGCCTCGCTGGAGCCAGGGTCAGCACCGGCGCATCCCGCACCACGGCCCCGCCGAACGCATCGGCGACGATCAGACCCGGCTCAGTCGGCAGCACCCCTTCCGGAAACTCGGGAGCCACCGCAAAGAAGAAGGCGTCGCAGAAGGGGGCGTACTGCGGCCATTTGCGATCGACACGATAGTCCGCGATCCCCGACTTCACCTCGACGATGACGATGTCGCCCTTGCGTCCCAGAGCCATGACATCGGCGCGACGGCCGTTCGGCAGACACACCTCCAGCAGCGGGGCATAGCCCATGTCGGCCAGCAGCCTCGCAGCCCCGCGCGTGACGCCGAGGGTGGTCTCAGGACGGCTGAAGACGAGTTCGAGATGAACAGCAGCGGCAGGCATCCGACACTTATGTTCCGGTTGCGTTCCGCCTTCAAGCCGTGAACCGCTTCCGATTCACGGCCCATTCCGCCCTTGTCTGACCCCACAGATCGACGCAGGACTCCTCGAACGGTGGCGGCAGTCGACCCCGGCCGCGATTGGCCGAGCCCAAGCGCGCGGCCAGCTGTTGGGACGCGATATTGTCGGGATGGATGGAGTGGATGACGTCGTCCCAGCCCAGCACGTCGAAGGCGTAGTCCATGGTCGCCACGGCCGCCTCCAGCGCATAGCCCTTGCCCATGGCGTCAGGGTGCAGGCTCCAGCCCACCTCCGGCCCCGGCCAGCCGTGCGGGTTCCACGGGCCGATGCGGCCGATCCACTGGCCGGTCGATTTCTCGATCACCGAGAAAAAGCCTTCGCCGGTCAGGGCCCAGGCGCCGGCCACCGACATCAGGACCCGCCAGACCTCGGCCGGACTCTTGGGACCGCCGATGAAACGGGTCGTCTCGGCGTCGCCCTGGAAATCGCACCAGCGCGGGAAATCCTCCATCGCCGTCGGGCGCAGGATCAGGCGTTGGGTCTCGATCGTGGGGCCGGGCATAGTCACAGCGGATACTCCCGTTCCAGTTCATAGTGGCTGCCGTCGTCACTCAGGACGCTGGAATACAGGCCGAAGCGATCGACGCGGATCGGCGGCGAATGCAGCAGGTTGTGGTTGGTGATCCAGGCCCCGATCCTGTCCGGATTGGTCTGGGTCTTCAGGTAGGCGAGGGTGACGTGGGGACGATAGAGTCGGGGCTCCATGGTGACGCCCGCGCGCTCGGCCGCCGACTTGCAACGACCGGCCAGGACGTTGAGTCGCTCTGAAGGTTCCAGGCCCGCCCACAATGTGTGGCTGCGATGCGCATCGCCGAAGGCGCCGACGCCCCTCAGTTCAATATCGAAGACGCCGCCCGGTATCCGGGCCAGTTCGGCGGCCAGATCGTCTACGCGGCGCTCGTCCACACCGCCGTAGAAGGCCAGGGTAACGTGGAGCGCCTCCGCCCCCCGCCATTTCGCGCCGGGCAGGCCGGTCTGGCGGCGGCCGAGCGTCTCGGCCACGTCGAAGGGGATCGGAACGGCGGTAAACAGGCGCAGCATGCGACCGTTCGTAGCGTCTGGCGCGAAAGGCGGGAAGCGGCGAGAACCCCTGCGGCGATCAATCCCTTGCGCAGTGGGGTCCAGACCCCGATATTTCTGATATGGGCGCCGGGAGTTTCCCGCCGCCTCAACAGGAGAAGACACTCGCGATGAGCGACTTCAGAAACGGCTACTCGACGCCGGCTCCGGCCAAAGCCGATATGGCCGTGGACGCGGGCCTGCGCAGCTTCATGCTGGGCGTCTACAACAAGCTCGCGCTCGGCCTCGTGGTCGCCGGCGCCCTTGCCTACGCCACCGGCAACGTGCCGGCGGTGCAGCAGTTGCTGTTCTTCCAGACAGCCGACGGCCGCATCGGCATGACCATCCTGGGCATGATCGTCCAGTTCCTGCCTCTGGTGCTGCTGTTCGGCTCGATGTTCTTCATGAAGAACCCCACCGCCGGCGGCGTTAACCTGCTGTACTGGGCTGTCGTCGCCTCGATCGGCGCAGGTATGGGCGTTCTGTTCCTGCGCTACACGGGCGGTTCGATCGCCTCGACCTTCTTCGTGACGGCCGCCTCGTTCGGCGCGCTGAGCCTGATCGGCTACACGACCAAGAAGGATCTGACGGCCATGGGGTCGTTCCTGATCATGGGCGTGATCGGCCTGATCATCGCCTCGGTCGTGAACATGTTCATGCAGTCGGGCACGCTTTACCTGATCATCTCGGGCCTGGGCGTGCTGATCTTCGCAGGCCTGATCGCCTATGACACCCAGCGTCTGAAAATGACCTACTACCAGCTGGGCGGCGATCACGCGGCGATGGGCGTGGCCACCGGCTTCGGCGCGCTGAGCCTGTTCATCAACTTCGTGAACCTGTTCCAGTTCCTGCTGGCCTTCATGGGCGGCAACCGGAACTAGGCTCAAGTCGCGGGCCTCGGCGAGGCACGCACAGGCTGAACAATGGAAAGCCCCGGTCGAAAGGCCGGGGCTTTTTGCTAGTCCACCAACTGGAATTTGCGGCTGTCGAAGACGCGCAGCACCTGCGGCAGCTCGCGACCGCGCTTCAGGACCACGCCGCCCTCGCCGATGACCGACCATTGGCCCTGGCGCGTCTGGAGCGCCGGGCGTTTCTCGATGCGATAGGCGGGGGCGTCGCCTGAGCGGCGGAAGACGGCGAACTCGGCCGCCTCCCTGCCCCCGACCATGGCGTAGTCGCGCCATTCGGCCTGGGCCACCATGCGGCCGTAGACCCGAAGGATCAGGTCCAGCTCGCGCCGCTCGAAGAAGACCGACGACGGTTGCGGGCCGCCTTCAGCGGAGGAGGGATCAAAGGTCATCCCGATCAATCTAGGCGCGGTTCGGACAAACGCCAGCGCCGCCAGACCCCTCGCATGACCAACAAATTATCCACGACACGAAATGGCCCCGTTTCGGTCCTTCGTCGGCCCGGTTGGACAGCGAAACAGTGACTGTCGGCCTGACGGAGTTCGGAAGCGTCCCGGATCCTGAACAGCCCCCCCCAGCCCCCCTGGATGTTGCCGTATTTAGGCTTCGCCAGGCCGACGCTTCCTCCAAAGCGAGACGCCCGTCCTGCCTCCCTCCCCCCTCCGGCATGGCGGGCGTTTTGCTGTCTGGCGCGCGCCGTGGGCGCTCTTTTCTCTCTAGTGCGCTAATCCGCTCGACGCGCGGCGTCTCGCTGCTTGAGCGCAGCTTCCCCCACCCCATGCACCCCGGCGAAGGCCGGGGTCCAGATCACGAATTCGGTCAGCATGGATCACGCACTGGTCTTCACCACGCCCATCGGTGTTCGCCGTCTGGACCCCGGCCTTCGCCGGGGCACACGGTCGAGGACGCCTCAGTCCGCCGCAGGGATGACGATCTCGACCTCTTCGCCACTGCGCAGGACCGTAAGAGTCGCGCCGCCGCCCGTGCCGAGCGCACGGCCCAGCTCCGAAAAGCCCGAGACCGACATGCCGTTGGCGGCGGTGACCAGGTCGCCGGCGCGCAGGTCCTGCTGGGCCGCGGCTGAACCGCCCTCGACCGCCACGACCAGGGCGCCCGATGCGCTGATCCCGTCAGAGGACTTCACGTCGCGGAAATTGGCGCCGTAGGCCTGGAGCGAGGTCGAGCCGACCTGGACCGGATCGGTTGACAGGACCTCGACGTTCAGCGCCGTGGTCGCCTCGTGCCCGTCGCGCAGATAGACGAGCGCGATCCGGGTCCCCGGAGGTGCGATGCCCACCGTGGCCTGCACCGAGCCGGCGTTGGCGACCGGGCGGTTCTGGATGCGGGTGATGATGTCGCCACGCTGCAGGCCGGCGCGCTCGGCCGGAGAGCCGGGCAGGACATCCTCGACAATGGCGCCGCGCACGAAGCCGAGGCCTGCCTCGACCGCGCGCTCGGCGGTCAGCGAGCCCAGGGTCGCACCGATGCGGCCGCGCGTGACCTCGCCGTTGGCGCGCAGTTGTTCGACCACGAAAAGCAGGATGCGGGTCGGGACCGCGAAGGCGATGCCGTCGTTTCCGCCACCGATGTCGCCCGACAGAATCGAGGTGTTGATACCGATCAGTCGGCCCCGGCTGTCCAGCAGGGGACCGCCCGAGTTGCCCGAGTTCACCGCCGCGTCGGTCTGGATATAGTCCTCGACCGCGTCGCCCATGCCGGACCGGCCGAGACCCGAGATCACGCCCATGGTCAGGGTCTGGTCGAGGCCGAGCGGATAGCCGACCGCGAAGGCCAGGTCGCCCGTGCGCAGGGTGTCGGAATCCACCGTCTCCACCTGCGACAGGCCCGGCGCGCGGATCTGCAGGACTGCGATATCCGTCGCCTTGTCGGACCCGATCAGGGTGGCGTCGACCAGACGTCCGTCGGTCATGTCGACGCGGAATTTCTGACCGTCCTCGATGACGTGATGGTTGGTGACGATGATGCCATTGGCGGCGTCGATGATGACGCCGGAGCCGCTGGAGACGGGGGTCGGTTCGGTCTCGCCGGTGGTCGGCCCCGCCGACATGCCGAGTGTCGTCACCTGGACCACGGCCGGCAGGGACCGCTCCAGCCCGGTCGCGAAGCTGAACACGCCGCGGCGGCTGTCGTAGGGGATGGGGAACTCAGGCGCAGTCTGGGCCTGGGCGACGCCGCCGACGGCTCCGAGCAGCGTCAGGGCGAGGGCCGAACCGGTCAGGAGGCGAAGGCGCGTCATGGTGTATCCCCAGTGGTTGATCGGAGCCTAGCGTGAGAACCTTGCCGTGACGATGGCTCCGGGGCGCGCGTCATCAATCGTCATCCGGCCGCCGTGGCGACGCAGGATCGCCCGCACGAAGGCCAGTCCCATGCCATGACTGTCCTTGGCGCGGGGCATGGAGGGCTGGTTGCCGGACATGCCGGGCCCCTGATCGCCGACCGAGAGGCACGGACCCTCATCGCAGTCCCAGGCGCGCAGCGTCACAACGCCGCCGTCGGGCGAGAACTTCACCGCATTGTCGACGAGGTTGGCCACGGCGCGCTGCAGCAGGGACCGCACGCCCAGTACCGAGACCGGCTCCCCCTCGGCGACAATCCGGATGTCGCGGATGTCGGCGATGGGCTGATAGAGTTCCACCGCCGCCTCGGCCAGCACATCCAGCCGCACGCTCTCGAACAGCCAGGCCTCGCCGTCGCGCAGCGCCATGGCCTCGTTCATGGCCCGGGTGATCTCGGCGATGTCCCGCCCCGCCGCCTCGCCCAGCCGCTTCCGCTCGACCGGATCCTCGGTCTCCATCAGCTTGTCGAGACGGGCCGAGGCGCGGGCCAGCGGGGTCCGGAAATCGTGAGCCAGCTGGTCGGCGGAATCGCGCAGCCAGCTCAACAGCTCCTCGAGGCGGTCGAGCGTCCGGTTCACCTGGTTCGAGAGCTGGGTCAGCTCCGGCGCCACAGCCACATCGGGCGCGCGGCGCGAGAAGTCGCCCAGGGCGGCGCGGTCCAGCACCAGGCTGACCTCGGCGATGGCGCTGGTCAGGCGCTGGCGGGCGAACAGCGCCGCCGTCAGTCCGGACACCAGGATCAGGGCGCCGGTCAGGGCCACGGCCAGGACAGCCCAGCGCCAGGCGACACCGGCTGGATCGACCACCCGGCCGACGATGATGGACAGCGACCCGATCGGCCGCTTGACCACGATGACGTCGACGCTGCGCGTCAGGCAGAGCTGGCCGGCCTCGAGCCGGATCAGGAAGACGCCGTCGCCCAGCCGCGTCATCCGCTCGGCCCGCGTGGTCTCCAGCGCCAGCAGCCCTGCGGGCTTGCCGACCGGGGCGCGGATGAAGCGCACGCCCGCCCCGCCCTGACCGGTGCGACAGGTCTGCTCCAGGGTGGTGACGTTGCGCGTCGGCCCATCCTGGAAGGCGCTGAGGAAGGCCGACATATAGGCGGCGTCGCCCTCGGTCATATCCCCGACGTCCATGCTGGTGTCGGCGGGAAGCTTCGAGGCCATGGCGCCGAAGTCGTCGAGCGCAGACAGGGCCGCCTGCTGGCGCTGGTCCAGCCGCGCCGCCTGCCCGGTCACCACCAGCGATCCGGTCAGGGCGACGGCCGCCAGGATGGCCAGACCGGAGGCGAGCTGGGTCAGGGTCCGGCGCGCCATCCAGGCCACGAGGCCGGACGGCTGGATTCTTTTCCAGATCGCGGCCAGTCGACTCAAAGACTCACGCATTTCCCAAGGCGTGACCCGGGCGCAAAACCGCTGACACTTTTGCTGGTCACGCCGCGTCGAGATCGCGGAAGATCAGGCTCTGGCTGCGGGCCGAGACGATCAAGGGATGCAGGTCCTCGCCCAGCTCCGGCGCCTGTTCCTTCAGCCGGCGACGCAGGGCCGAGATGCGGGCGTCGATGATGTTGACGAAATTGTCGGGCAGGAAGGTCCATTCGACCCAGCACCGGTCCCACAGCATGGTCTTGGTCACCGGCTGGCCGCGCGCGGTCATCAGCTCCGAGACGATGGCGAACTCCAGCGGCGACAGGTCGATCAGCCCCTCGGCCCCCTCGACCATCAGCTTCAGGGTGCGGGCGCCCGGCGACAGGCGGAACGGGCCGTTGATCAGGTCGGCGTTGGCCGGTTTGGCGCGGCGGGCCACGCGACGCAGCTGGGCCGCGATCCGGGCCAGCAGCTCCTCGTCGCCGATCGGCTTGGACAGGTAGTCGTCGGCCCCGCCCAGCAGGCCCTCGACCCGCTGGCGCTCCCCGGTCAGGGCGGTCAGCATCAGGGCCGGCGCGTCCGAGGACGGACCTGACGAGGTGCGCAGCCGCTTCAGCGTCTCCAGACCGTCCAGCCCCTTGGTCAGCCGGTCGAGAATGAGAATGTCATAGGCATGGGCCGCAGCCGCGCTCAGCGCCTGCTCGCCCGCATCGACACAGTCCACGGCCTCGAAGCCCGCGCGCAGCAGGCGGTCGGAGACATGTTCGGCCAGGGCCGGATCGTCCTCGAGCACCAGGGCGCGTCGGCCGGCGAACACCTCCGCCAGGGCCGCGAAGGGATCGGTGTCCGTGGCCTGTTCGATGTCCGTGCTGCTCATGCGCCTATTCCCCCGACCCGACTTCCCGCCAGCTTAGTCTGCGCGGTCGCCAGAACAAACCGGCCCGGCCCTGTGATCCTGGAGCTTTCGGCCCGCCCGCGCCGCTGATCCTTCCTGACGAGACGCGGCTTGTCGGCCACGGGCGGCATGATAGCGTCCCCGTCGGCGCGCCCGGGCGCCGGACGGGAAGATCGCCATGACCCTGCTCGCCCTCGCCGCCGCCCTCGCGATCCAGACCACCATGCCCGCCGACCCGGCCTCGGCCGAGGCCGCCGCCGTCATGGTCCCGGTCAACGCCGTCTTCGCCGCCCTGGCCGCCCGCGACGGCGCCCTGGTCACGCCGCACCTGGACCCAGAGGCGCGGCTGACCGCCGTGGTCGCACGGCCGGACGGAACCCAGATCATCCGCCGGATGAGCGGCGCGGAGTTTGCTGGCGGTCTCCAGCCCGGCGGGCCGGCTCTCGAGGAGGTCATGCCCGACCCGATCATCGTCATCGACGGCGATGTCGCCGTGGTCTGGGGCCGCTACCTGTTCAAGATCGACGGCGCGATCAGCCACTGCGGCTCGGACCATTTCGACCTGATCCGCAAGGACGGCGTCTGGCTCATTGCCGGCCTCACCTGGAACCAGCGCACGACGGGGTGCCAAGGGTAGCGATGACCTGCGCCAAATATCTTCGACGATATTGGAAGCCGCTCCTGATACGCTGGCTGATCTTCGCCGCAGGCATGTTCACAATCGGCTACTTCGCCGGCTGGGATCTGCGAACGGCGTGGCCGGCGATTCTGATCGCCTCTGCGGCCATAGATCTCGCGTGGATTCTTGTAGCCTAAAACGCGCTCTCGCCCGTGATCGCCCGCCCCAGGATCAGCGCATGCACGTCGTGCGCGCCCTCATAGGTATTGACCGTCTCGAGGTTCATCGCGTGGCGCATCACATGCAGTTCGCCGGTGATCCCCGCCCCGCCGTGCATGTCGCGGGCCTCGCGGGCGATGGCCAGAGCCTTGCCGCAGTTGTTGCGCTTCATCAGGCTGATGGCCTCGGGCACCCAGGCGCCGGTGTCGAGCAGACGGCCCAGGGCATAGGCGCCTTCGAGGCCGAGGAAGATCTCGGTCTGCATGTCGGCCAGCTTCTTCTGCACCAGCTGGCGCGACGACAGCGGGCGCCCGAACAGCATCCGCTCGCCGACATAGTCGCGCGTCGCATGGAAACAGAACTCGGCCGCGCCCATCGCCCCCCAGCTGATGCCGTAGCGCGCCTTGTTCAGACAGGAGAACGGACCGCGCAGACCCTTCACGCCCGGCAGCAGATTGGCCTCGGGCACGAAGACGTCGTTGAGCCCGATGTCGCCGGTGATCGAGGCGCGCAGGGATAGCTTGTCGCCGATCTTGCCGGTGGTGAACCCCTCCATGCCGCGCTCGACGATGAAGCCCCGGATGACGCCGTCGAGCTTGGCCCAGACGATGGCGAGGTCGGCGATCGGCGAGTTGGTGATCCAGTATTTGCCGCCGTTCAGCGTGTAGCCGCCGTCCACGGCCACGGCATTGGTCTTCATCGAGGCCGGGTCCGACCCGCCGTCGGCCTCGGTCAGGCCGAAACAGCCGACCAGTTCGCCCGCCGCCATCCGGGGCAGGAAGCGCATCTTCTGCTCCTCATTGCCGAAGGCGTAGATGGGGTACATGGCTAGGGACGACTGCACCGACATGGCGCTGCGATAGCCGCTGTCGACCGCCTCGATCTCGCGCGCGATCAATCCATAGGCGACGTGGCTGACGCCGGAGCCGCCATACTGTTCGGGCAGCATGGCGCCGAGGAAGCCCATCTCGCCCATCTCGGTCATGATGGCGCGGTCGAAGACCTCGTCCCTGAAGGCAGCCACGACGCGGGGCAACAGGCGTTCGCGGGCATAGCTGCGGGCCGCGTCGCGGATGGCGCGGTCGTCCTCCGTCAGCCGGCTCTCCATGTCGAACGGATCGTCCCACTTGAAGGTCTGGGTCACGGGTGCGGCGCCGTCGGCCATGGGATCGTCCTCTGATCGCTGGTTGCGTCTTTTGGGGCTTCTCACGCGCGCGTGACGCGCCGGCCCTGGTTCGAGCGCCGGTTTAGGCCAGAATGCGCGTGACGGGTAGAGACGAGGCTCGTCTCAAGCTAGGCTGTCTGGATGATCCGCGCCTTGAAATCCCTGTTCGTCGACCACCCGCGCGAGGTCGAGGAAACCTATGTGCACCACGCGGGCGTGGCCACGCGCATGGGCATGCGGCTCGCGAAGCTGTCCGGTTGCGCCTTCATCCACGCCGTGGTTCCCGGCCTGCACAAGACGACGGTGTCGGCGGACATCAAGCGGATGGCCGACGAACTGGGCTATCGCGCCGAGGTTGCCCGCGAGACCCGGATGCGGGACGCCGGCGCCTTCGATCCCGGGCTCTAGCAATGGCGCCTCAAGCCTTGGCGGGCGTACGTGTCCTCGACCTGTCGCGCGTTCTGGCGGGACCGTGGGCGACCCAGACCCTGGCCGATCTCGGCGCCGAGGTGATCAAGATCGAACGCCCCGGGGTCGGCGACGACACCCGCGCCTGGGGCCCGCCCTTCACCACGAAGACCGACGGCTCACGCGGCGACAGCGCCTATTTCCTGTGCGCCAACCGGGGCAAGAAGTCCGTCGAGCTCGATATCGCCTCGCCCGAAGGCGCCGAAACAATCCGCAATCTGGCCGCGACCTGCGACGTCGTGGTCGAGAATTTCAAGGTCGGCGGGTTGAAGAAATACGGCCTCGACTACGCCTCGCTCGGGGCGACCCACCCGAAACTCGTCTATTGCTCGATCACCGGCTTCGGCCAGACCGGTCCGCGCGCGGGTCAGGCCGGCTACGACTATATGATCCAGGCCATGGGCGGTCTGATGAGCGTGACCGGCCAGCCGGACGGGGCGCCCGGCGCCGAACCGATGAAGGTCGGGGTCGCCGTCGTCGACCTGGCGACCGGCCTCTATGCCTCCAACGCCATCCTCGCCGCCCTGCTGCATGCGCGGGCGACGGGTCAGGGCCAGCATGTCGACATCGCCCTGTTCGACGTCCAGGCCGCCATGCTGGCCAATCAGGCGACCAATTACTTCGTCTCCGGGGTCGCCCCGACCCGGATGGGCAACGCCCACCCCAACCTCGTCCCCTATCAGCCCTTCCCCTGTTCCGACGGCATGGTGGTGATCGCGGTCGGCAACGACGGTCAGTACCGGACCCTGTGCGGCTTGCTGGACCTGGAGGGCCTGGCGACGGACGAACGCTACGCCGGCAACGCCGGGCGGATCGAGCACCGGATCGAACTGGTCGCGGCCCTCTCGGCGATCACCTCCGGCTGGACCATGGGCGAGTTGATGGCGCGACTGGAGCCGGCGGGCGTCCCCTGCGGCCCCGTCAACACCATCGACCAGGTCTTCGACGAGCCCCAGGCCAAGCATCGCGGGCTGGAGATCACGCTGGAGCGGGCCGACCTGTCCGCGCCGACGCGGACGGTCGCGTCACCGATCAGGCTCTCGGAAACGCCGGTGCGCTACGATACCGCCCCGCCGGCATTGGGGGCCGATACGGACGACGTTCTGGGCGCGCTCAGGTAGCGCAAACGAAAACGGCGGGGTCGTCTCCGACCCCGCCGTCCATGTCTCTGTCTCGTGGACCGCTTACAGGTCCAGCAACGCCCGCGCCGGGTCTTCCAGCAGTTGCTTCACGCGCACCAGGAAGGTCACGGCTTGCTTGCCGTCGACGATGCGGTGGTCGTAGCTGAGGGCCAGGTACATCATCGGCCGGATCACCACCTGGCCGTCCACCGCCATCGGGCGCTGGACGATGTTGTGCATGCCCAGGATGCCCGACTGGGGCGCGTTGAGGATCGGCGTCGACATCAGCGAGCCGTAGGTGCCGCCGTTGGTGATGGTGAAGGTGCCGCCCTGCAGCTGGTCCAGCGTCAGGTTGCCGTCGCGGGCGTCCTTGCCGAGCGCGCCGATGCCCTTCTCGATACCGGCCAGCGACAGCGTGTCGGCGTCGCGCAGGACCGGAACGACCAGGCCCTTCTCGGTGCCGACGGCGACCCCGATGTCATAATGGTTCTTGTAGATGATGTCGGTGCCGTCGATCTCGGCGTTGACCGCCGGGATCTCCTTCAGGGCCGCGACGACGGCCTTGGTGAAGAAGGACATGAAGCCCAGCTTGACGCCGTGGGCCTTCTCGAAGGCCTCCTTGTACTGGTTCCGCAGGGCCATGACGTTGGTCATGTCCACCTCGTTGAAGGTGGTCAGCTGGGCGGCGGTGTTCTGCGATTCCTTCAGGCGGCGCGCGATGGTCTGGCGCAGACGGGTCATCTTGACCCGCTCCTCGCGCGGCTGGTCGGCGCGCGGGGCGGCCGGGGCGGCGGCGACGGGCGCCGGGGTCGGAGCCGTGAAGGCCTGGGCCGCGGCGGCCGGGGCGGGCGAGGCAGCGGCGGCGAGCGCGTCGCCCTTGGTGATGTTGCCCTTCGGACCGGTCGGGGCGATCGCCTTCGGGTCGAGGTTGTTCTCGGCGACCACGCGCTGGACGGCGGGCGACAGGGTGTCGTTCGAGACCTGGGCCGAGCCGGCGTTGGCGCTGGCGGCCTTCGGAGCGGCGGCGGCCGGAGCCGGGGCAGCAGCCCCGCCCGAGCCCGAGATGGAGCCGATGACCTGACCCGGCGTGACCGTCGCGCCTTCGTCGACCGAGATGGTCAGGACGCCGTCGGCGGGGGAAGCGATTTCGAGCGCGACCTTGTCGGTCTCGATCTCGACCAGGATCTCGTCCTTCTTGACCGCATCGCCGGTCTTCCTGGACCATTTGCCGATCGCGCCCTCGGCGACGCTCTCGCCCATGACGGGGATGGTGATGTCGACCGAGGCGGACGCGGCGGCGGCCGGCGCCGGAGCGACGGCGGCCGGAGCGGCTTCAGCCTTGGCCGGAGCGGCGGGTGCTGCGGCGGCCGGTTTCGCGGCGGCGGCGCCTTCGGTCACGGAGCCCAGGATCGCGCCCGGCATCACGGTGTCGCCCTCGGCGAACTTGATGTCGCCGAGCGTGCCGTCGGAGGGCGAGACGACTTCCAGCGAGACCTTGTCGGTTTCCAGCTCGACCAGGACCTCGTCCTTCCGGACCGGATCGCCGACCTTCTTGCTCCACTTGGCGATGGTCGCCTCGGAGACGGATTCGCCGAGGGCGGGGGTCAGGATGTCGGCCATGGTCGGTTCCGGTCGTTCAACGTGTCAGCAAGGTAGGGGAGAACGGCGTCGGGCGGGAGACCGCCTGACGCCGCATAATCAGGCGAGGGCCTCGGAGGTGAATTTTTCGAGTTCCTGCAGATGTCGGCTCATCAGGCCGGCGGCGGTCGAGGCCGACGCCGGGCGACCGACGTAGCGGGCGCGTTTGGACTTCAGGCTCATCTTTTCCAGCGTCAGTTCCAGCCACGGATCGACGAAGGTCCAGCCGCCCATATTCTTGGGCTCTTCCTGGCACCAGACCAGTTCGGCGTTGGGGAAGCGGGCCAGCTCGGCCGAAACCGACTTGATCGGCCACGGATAGAACTGTTCCAGGCGCAGGATGTAGACGTCGTTGACGCCCTTCTTCTCGCGCGCGTCCAGCAGGTCGTAATAGACCTTGCCGGAGCACAGGATCACCCGGCGGATATCCTTGTCGCCCTTGATGGTGATGCCCGAGACGTCCGGCCGCGTCTGGGCGTCGTCGTGCAGGACGCGGTGGAAGGACGAGCCCTCGGCCATGTCCTTCAGGGTCGAGACCGCCTTCTTGTGACGCAGCAGGCTCTTGGGCGTCATGATGATCAACGGCTTGCGGAACGGCCGGTGCATCTGGCGACGCAGGATGTGGAAATAGTTGGCCGGGGTGGTGCAGTTGGCGACCTGCATATTATCCTCGGCGCACTGCTGCAGGAACCGCTCGAGGCGGGCCGAGGAATGCTCCGGACCCTGGCCCTCATAGCCGTGGGGCAGCAGCATGGTCAGGCCGCACATGCGCAGCCATTTGCGTTCGCCCGAGGAGATGAACTGGTCGATCACGACCTGGGCGCCGTTTACGAAGTCGCCGAACTGGGCCTCCCACATCACCATCGTGTTGGGGTCGCTCAGCGCGTAGCCGTACTCGAAGCCAAGCACAGCCTCTTCCGACAGGGCCGAGTCGATGACCTCGAAATGGGCCTGGTCGCCGCCGAGGTTGTTCAGCGGGACGTAACGCTCCTCGGTCGTCTGATCGACGATGCCCGAGTGGCGCTGGGAGAAGGTGCCGCGCATCGAGTCCTGACCCGACAGGCGGACAGGGAAGCCTTCCGACACCAGCGAGCCGAAGGCCAGGCTCTCGGCGGTGGCCCAGTCGATGTTCTGACCCGTGTCGATCATCTCGCGGCGCGCCTCGATGACCCGCTTCAGCGTCTTGTGGATGTCGACCTGGTTCGGAACTGTCGTCAGGCGATGCCCGAGATCCTTGAGCTTCGCTTCCGGCACGGCGGTCTCGCCGCGTCGCTCCTCGCCGTCGGGCAGGCCCACGCCCTTCCACTGGCCGTCGAGCCAGTCGGCCTTGTCGGCCTTGAAGGTCTTGCCGGCCTCGAACTGCGCGTCGAGATAGGCCTCGAACCGCGCCAGCTCGGCGTCGACCTCGGCCTGGGTGATCACGCCCTCCTCGACCAGCCGCCTGGAATAGATCTCGCGCGTCGACGGGAGCGACCGGATCTTCGCGTACATGATCGGCTGGGTGAAGGTCGGGTCGTCGCCTTCGTTGTGGCCGAAGCGGCGGTAGCAGAACATGTCCACCACCACGTCCTTCTTGAATTTCTGGCGGTATTCCGTAGCTACCTTGGCGGCGAAGACGACCGCTTCGGGATCGTCGCCGTTGACGTGGAAGATGGGCGCCTGGACCATAAGGGCGACGTCCGACGGATAGGGCGTCGAGCGACTGTTGCGCGGCGAGGTCGTGAAGCCGATCTGGTTGTTGATGACGAAATGCATCGTCCCGCCGGTGCGGTAGCCCTTCAGCCCCATCAGGGCGAAGCATTCGGCGACCACGCCCTGACCGGCGAAGGCCGCGTCGCCGTGGATCAGGACCGGCATGACCTTGGAGCGGTCCAGGGCCCACTGGCTTTCCGGCAGGCCCTTGTTGGCCTCGCGGATGTCGAACGCCTGTTTGGCGCGCGCCTTTCCCAGAACGACCGGGTTGACGATCTCCAGGTGCGACGGATTGGCCGTCAGCGACAGGTGGACGTGGTTGCCGTCGAACTCGCGGTCCGACGAGGCGCCCATATGGTATTTGACGTCGCCCGATCCCTCGATGTCCGACGGCACGGTCGAGCCGCCCTGGAACTCGTGGAAGATGGCCCGGTAAGGCTTGCCCATGACGGCCGCGAGCATGTTCAGACGGCCGCGGTGGGCCATGCCGAAGACCATGTCGTCGACCCCGAGGGCGCCGCCGCGCTTGATCATCTGCTCCATGGCCGGGACCATGGCCTCGGCGCCGTCCAGGCCGAACCGCTTGGTGCCGGGGAAGCGTTTGTGCAGGAAGCGTTCGAAGCCCTCGGCCTCGATCAGCTTGTTGAGGATGGCGATCTTGCCTTCATTGGTGAAGCCGTTCTTCTCGAAGGCGTCAGGGCCCTCGAACCGCTGCTGGAGCCAGGACTTCTCCTCCGGCTCGGCGATATGCATGAACTGGATGCCGATATTGCCGCAGTAGGTGCGCTTCAGGACGGCCATCACCTCGCGGATGGTGCCCGTGTCCAGACCCAGTACGCCGTCCAGATAGATCGGACGGTCCATGTCGGCTTCGGTGAAGCCGTAGAACTCCGGCGACAGCTCGGGATTGTTGGTCGCCGCCTCGATGCCCAGCGGGTCCAGCGTCGCCTGCAGGTGACCGCGCACGCGGTAGGTGCGGATCAGCATCAGGACGCGGATCGAATCATGGGCGGCGGCGCGGACTTCGGCCGCCGAAGCGCCCGACGGGGCGGGAGAGGCGGCGGCGGGCGCGGCCGGAGCAGCGGCGGCGGGCCTAGCCTTGGGATCGGGCTTCGGCGCGGGCCAACGGCCGTCGAAGACGCCGGTCTCTTCAGTCGGCTCGGAGACCCCCGACCGGCCCCAGCTTCCGGCGGCCGAGGAGGCCTGCACGGTCGCGGCGGTGTCGCGAAGCTGGTCGAAGAAGCCGCGCCATTCGGCCGAGACGCTCGACGGATCGGCCGCCCATTTGTCGTGAAGCCCTTCGATGAAGGCGGCATTGGAGCCGTAGAGGAAGCTGGTCTCGGCAAAGACCTGGTTCAGCCGACCGGCATCGTCCGCCATAGTATTCGTCGTCCCGCTTCGGCCTCGGGTTTCTGAGCGGTCACATCCGCGTGAGGCTGGCGCGGTTCATATAGGCGCTGTTTCCTTATGGGTCATGACCGAACCGGGGCTAAGGGCGAAGAAATTCTCTGAAACCCCAAAGAAAAACGCCCCCTGCGCGAACCGGGGACGTCTTTGATGTCATTTCGCCGCACGATCGATGCGCGGCCCGCCTGATCTTTCACCGTGCATACCGGCGAAGGCCGGGATCCAGATGGAAGGCCGAGCCTCAGAAGCAGCCAGCGCGGCGAGACATCCAGGCCGTCTGGGTCCGCGTTCTGGGCCCCGGCCTTCGCCAGGGTGCACGGAGAGAAAGATTAACCCTTGAGCACTTCCACCAGCGTCTTGCCCAGCCGCGCCGGCGATTCCGACATGCGGATGCCGGCGGCCTCCATGGCGGCGATCTTGGATTCCGCATCGCCCTTGCCGCCCGAGACGACGGCGCCGGCGTGGCCCATGGTGCGGCCCTTGGGTGCGGTACGACCGGCGATGAAGCCGGCCATCGGCTTGGACCGGCCCTTCTTCGCCTCGTCGATCAGGAACTGGGCGGCGTCTTCCTCGGCGCCGCCGCCGATCTCGCCGATCATGATGATCGAGGTGGTTTCCGGATCGGCCAGGAACAGCTCCAGCACGTCGATGAATTCGGTGCCCTTGACCGGGTCGCCGCCGATGCCGACGGCCGTCGTCTGACCCAGGCCTTCGTTGGTCGTCTGGAACACGGCCTCATAGGTCAGGGTGCCCGAACGCGACACGATGCCGACCGATCCCTTCTTGAATATGGAGCCCGGCATGATGCCGATCTTGCACTCGTCCGGGGTCAGGACGCCCGGGCAGTTGGGGCCCAGCAGGCGCGACTTCGAACCCTCGAGGTGACGCTTGACCTTGACCATATCCAGCACCGGGATGCCCTCGGTGATGCAGGTGATGAAGGGGATCTCGGCGTCGATGGCCTCTATGATGGCGGCCGCTGCGCCCGCCGGAGGGACGTAGATCACCGAGGCGTCGGCGCCCGTGGCCTCCTTGGCTTCGGCGACCGAGGCGTAGATCGGCAGAGTCTCGCCGTGCGACCCGGTCCAGGTCTGGCCGCCCTTGGTCGGATGCACGCCGCCGACCATCTGGGTGCCGTGATAGGCCAGGGCCTGTTCGGTGTGGAATCCGCCCGTCTTGCCGGTCAGGCCCTGGACGATGATCTTGGTGTTCTTGTCGACGAGGATGGACATGGGTCTGCTCTGGCTATTCGGTCAGCGGGACGGTCGGTGGCGAGGCGTCAGCCTCAGCCGACCGCCGCGACGATCTTCTGGGCGGCGTCGTCGAGGTCGTCGGCGGCCGTGATCGCCAAGCCGCTCTCGTTCAGAATCTTCTTGCCCAGTTCGGCATTCGTGCCTTCCAGACGGACGACCAGCGGCACCTTCAGGCCCACTTCCTTCACGGCTGCGACCACGCCCTCGGCGATGACGTCGCACTTCATGATGCCGCCGAAGATGTTGACCAGAATGCCCTGGACGGCCGGGTCGGCGGTGATGATCTTGAAGGCAGCCGCGACCTTCTCCTTGCCGGCGCCGCCGCCGACGTCGCAGAAGTTGGCCGGCTCCTTGCCGTACAGCTTGATGATGTCCATCGTCGCCATGGCCAGGCCGGCGCCGTTGACCATGCAGCCGATGTTGCCGTCCAGCGCGACATAGGCGAGGTCCCACTCGGACGCCTCGATCTCCTTGGCGTCTTCCTCGGTCTCGTCGCGCAGCAGCTTGATGTCGTCGTGGCGGAACAGGGCGTTGCCGTCGAAGCTGACCTTGGCGTCCAGCACGCGCAGATGGCCGTCGGTCATGACGATCAGGGGATTGACCTCCAGCATCGCCATGTCGGTCTCGATGAAGGCCTTGTACAGGATCGGGAACAGGCTCTTGCCGTCCTCGGCCGCCGCGCCGTCCAGCTTGAAGGCGGCGTTGATCCTGGCGACGTCGGCGTCGGTGACGCCCGTGGCCGGGTCGATGGCGATGGTCTGGATCTTCTCGGGCGTGTCGTGAGCGACGGCCTCGATGTCCATGCCGCCCTCGGTCGAAACGACGAAGGCGACGCGGCCGACTTCACGGTCGACCAGGAGCGAGCAGTAGAGTTCACGGTCGATGTCAGCCCCGTCCTCGATATAGAGGCGGTTGACCTGTTTGCCGGCGTCGCCGGTCTGGGCGGTCACCAGGGTGTTGCCGAGCATTTCCTTCGCATTGGCCACGACCTCTTCGATCGAGCGCGACAGGCGCACGCCGCCCTTGGCGTCCGGCCCCAGTTCCTTGAACTTGCCCTTGCCGCGGCCGCCGGCGTGGATCTGGGACTTCACGACATACAACGGGCCCGGCAGCGAGCGCGCCGCAGCCTCGGCTTCGTCGACCGAGGTGATGGCGACGCCCTCGGCGACCGGCGCGCCAAAGCCCTTCAGGACCTGCTTGCCCTGATATTCGTGAATGTTCATGGGGAGACCGCCGCGATCGCTGGGGAGAAGTTGGCCGCGCTTATAGGCGGGCCGCCTTCGCAGGCGCAACCGTCTCGGACAGAGACCGGCCCCGACCGGCTGGTGGGATGGCGGTCCCTGCGGTTTCAGACTGCGGTTTTCGCTCCTTTGGCGACGTTGGCCGTAGCCGAATTCGCCGAAAACTGCAGTCGATGCATGGTCGAATTCACCGGAATTGGCAGGGAATGACTGGCCGAAATCACCGGCGAACTAGTCGACCCAATCGCGCTTCAGGGTCCGCGAGGCGCCGAACAGCAGAACGGCCGCCATCAGATAGAATCCCATGCCGGTGTAGATGGCCCAGCGCAGGCTCTCCTCGCCGAACCGCGGCGCCAGCAGGTCGCTCATCCAGCCGAAATAATAGAAGCCGACCGCGATCCCGAGCAGGTTGTTGAACAGCAGGAAGATGGCCGAGGCGGTGGATCGCATCGGCGCGGGGGCGATATGCTGGATCGCCGCCGTGATCGGGCCCAGCCAGGCCAGGTTCAGCCCGGTGGGGATCAGGAAGATCAGGAAGGCCAGGATCAGCTGCTGGGCGTTCGACCCGCCGCCAGGCAGGACGAGGCCGATCAGCCAGGGCGAGTTCATCGCCGCGATGAAACAGGGCGCCGAGATGATGAAGGCGATGGCGGGGGTCAGCGGGTAGGCGCCCTTGCCGCGTTTCGCCAGCTTGTCGGCGATGGAACCGCCCAGCCAGATGCCGAGCATGCCGCCGATCAGGGCGATGCCGGCATAGTACCAACTGGTCTGGGCCAGGGTCAGGCCGAAGCTGCGCATGAAGAAGAGCGGCAGCCAGCCCGCGACGCCGTAGCCGCAGACCGAGGACGAGGCGGCGCCGAGAGCAAGCAGCCAGAAGCTGCGCTTGGGCAGGACGATAGAGGCGGTCTTCTTGGCGATCCAGAAGGACACGCCGATCACCATGGCCAGCAGTCCGCCGAAGGCGAGGACCAGGGCGTTGCCGACGGCGACACCGGCGAACTGGTTGAGCGCGGCCAGGATCAGACAGCCGGCGCCGAGGCCCAGCAGGATCAGGGAAGCTGTGCGGCCGACCTTGTCGGACACGACCACGGGCGGGGCCGCAGCC
Organism: Brevundimonas sp. SL161; assembly: GCF_049896985.1. Lineage (NCBI taxonomy): Bacteria > Pseudomonadati > Pseudomonadota > Alphaproteobacteria > Caulobacterales > Caulobacteraceae > Brevundimonas > Brevundimonas sp. SL161. The sequence goes on from NZ_JAFCVJ010000014.1 coordinate 73,395, forward strand.
TCGGCGACGGTCTGCGGCGGGCGGGCGGCGTCCGTGCCGCCACGGACCGGGTCCTTCACGGTCAGGCGCAGCAGGGGGGCGATCAGGAGGCCCAGAAGGCCCACCGCGATAAAGGCGGTGCGCCAGCCGTAGCTCGCGGCCAGCAGGCCTCCGACCAGGGTGCCGGCGGCCGTGCCGAGCGGAATCCCGAAGGCGAAGCCGGCCAGGGCGCGCGCCCGCTGGTTCGGGGGGAAATAGTCGGAAATCAGGGAATAGGCCGGGGCCACGCCGCCCGCCTCGCCGACGCCGACGCCCATGCGGAACAGGAAGAGCTGGCTGAACGACCCGGCGACGCCGCACAGGGCGGTGAAGCTGGACCAGACGGCCAGGGCGCCGGTCATGATCCATACCCGGCTGGCCCGGTCCGCGAGCGCCGCCAGCGGAATGGCGAGGGTCGAATAGACCGAGGCGAAGGCGATGCCGCCCAGCAGGCCGAACTGGCTGTCCGACAGGCCGAACTCGGCCTTCAGCGGGGCGGCCAGGATGCCGATGATCTGCCGGTCCAGGAAGTTCAGCATGTAGACCAGAATCAGGACCGCCAGCACGTAGTAGCGATAGCCGGGCTTCGCCGGGACTGCTGCGACCGTATCCGTCATCTGGGTTTCCTGTGGACTCTCGTTCCTTGCGCGAACCGTAGCCGTGGCTGCGCAGGCTGCAAAAGAAAAAGGGCGGCGGCTCTGTCGAACCGCCGCCCCAGTTTCGTCATTCGGCGATCAATACCGGACGGTGACCGACGCAGAGAAGGTGCGCGGCGGGCCGTAGAAGGCCGAAATCGAGTTGTTGAAGGTGGCGCCGGCGAAGTTGTAGCCGCCGACCTTGTATTCCTCGTCCGTCAGGTTCCGGCCGGTCAGGGCGACCTGATAGTGGCCGTTCGGAGCGGTCCAGATCGCGGCCAGGTCAACCAGGGTGTAGGCGGCCTGGTCGAGGATCGGATCCGGCGCGTCGAACAGGTGGTAGTCCGAGCGGTAGGAGATCGACGGGGTGATGTTCAGCTCGCCGCCGGCCACATCGCCCGTCCAGGTCACGCCCCAGAAGGCCGACCATTCCGGTGAGTTCTGTGGCTCACGCAGGTTGGAGATGTCGACCGGCACGCCCGTCACCCGGGTGATGAACCGATCGAACTCATTCTTCAGATAGCCGACCGACACGTTGGACGTGATGCTGTCGGTGATGAAGGCGCGACCCTCGAACTCGAAGCCGTAGATGGTCGAGGCGCCGGCGTTGTCGACGACCGAGGCGATGCCGACGGCGGGAAGCGTCGCCACCTGCTGGGTCGTGATCTGCTGGTCCTGGAAGTCCGAGTAGAAGGCCGCCGAGGCGAACGACATGCGGCGATCAAACGCCGTGCCCTTCAGGCCGAGCTCATAGGTGGTGACGGTCTCGGGCTGATAGCCGTTGACGGTCGAGGGCACCAGGGCCGCGTCGCCGCGCATGTCCCAGCCGCCGGACTTGAAGCCCTGGCTGATCGAGGCATAGCCGGTCATTTCCTCGGTCAGATCATACGAAATGCTGGCGCGGGGCGTGAACTTCTCGAAGGTGTCGTCAGCCGTATAGTTGGTCCGGGTCGCGAAGATCGGACGGGCCGCGCCGCCGGTCAGCGGCGTGCGGGCGGCGCCGAGGTAGAAGAAGCGCTGAACGCCGGCGTCCTTCTTGTCCTGGGTGTAGCGGCCGCCGAGCGAGGCGTGCAGGCGATCCGAGAAGTCGTAGCTGAAGTCGGCGTAGGCCGAGAACGACTCCGTGTTGACGTAGCCGGCGGCGGCGATCGCGAGGCCGAGGTTGCCGGCGATGGTGTCGAACACGCCTGAGGATTTGCCGTCCAGGTAGAACAGGCCGGCGACTCCCGACCAGTTGTCACCCTGCATCAGGGCCTGGAACTCCTGGGTGAACTGTTCGTCGGCGTAGACGGCCGGAACGTCCAGGAACGGCAGGGGCGTCTGGTCGAAGTCGATGACGGTGGCGGTGTCGCCGCTGCGCCAGGCCGAGATCGACTTCAGCGTCAGGGTGTCGTTGACAGTATATTCGACCGTGACGGCTGTGCCCTGGGTCTGGACTTCCTGGTTGCCCTGAACGCCGGCGTTGGTGTCATAGATGTTGGCCGGGGGCGTGTAGCCGCCAGTGGTCGAATTCACTTCGCGGTGGCCGTGACGGGGGGCCGAGTTGTCCTCGACGCGATCCCAGGCGAAGCGCACGAACAACTGGTCGGTGGGGGTCCACTCGGCGCTGGCGCGATAGGCGGTGACATCCTTGTCATACTGTTCTTCGCCGGTGAACAGGTTCGTGCCGAAGCCGTCACGGTCGTATTTGGCGAAGGCGCCGCCGACGGCAAAGGTCTCGCCCAGCGGGATGGTGGCCGACACCAGGGCGTCGCGCTGGTTATAGCTGCCGACGGTGCCACGACCCATGAACGCGAACTCGTCGCCGAGACGCTTGGTCACATATTTGATCGCGCCGCCGATGGTGTTGCGGCCGTAGAGGGTGCCTTGCGGACCGCGCAGGACCTCGATGCGGTTCACGTCGAAGATGTCGAGCACGGCGCCTTGTGGGCGGGCGACATAGACGTCGTCGATATAAAGACCCACGCCGGGCTCGAAGCCCCACAGCGGATCCTGCTGGCCGACGCCGCGGATGAAGCTGATCAGGGTCGAGTTGGAGCCGCGGGCGATCTGGACCGTGGCGTTCGGGGTCTGCTGCTGCAGGGCCGTGATGTCGGCGGCGCCGGTGCGCTCAAGCTGTTCGGCCGACAGGGCCGAAACGGCGACCGGAACGTCCTTCAGCTGTTCGTCGCGGCGACGGGCCGTGACGACGACGTCGTCCAGCGCGGTCTGGTCGTTTTGCGGCGCGGCGTCCTGCGCCATCGCCATCGATGACGCGGCGCTCCACGCGGCCCCGGCCAGCAGCACGCTCTTCATGACTCTGTTCATGCGAAACCCTTTTCCAATGATGTTTCCAGCCGAGACGCTTTTATTCAGCGTTCGATGATTTACCGGGAAACTGACGACCTTTGGCCCCGGTGTCAAACGGCAGAGCTTGCCAGGCGTCACGTCGAGGCTCGTCTGTGGCGCCGTTGCACCGAAGGGGGTTTTCGTGACTAGCTTGGCTTCATGAGCAAGCTGGACGTCACGGCCCCGGTTCCCGTCGCCCCCACCCGTCGCGGCCGCCCGCCAAAGGTCAAGGCCGAGGGCGTCGGCGGCGACACCCGGGAGTCCATCCTGGACGCGGCTGAAGACCTGTTTTCAAAACATGGATTCTATGGCGTCACGATCCGCGAGGTGGCGCGTGAGGCCGGGGTCGATACGGCTTTGGTCCACTATTACTTCGGGGCCAAGCGCGGCCTCTTCGACGCCGTCTTCCTGAGGCGCGCCGAGGTCTGGAACAATGAGCGGGTCGAGGCGATCAACCGCTATGCCCTGGCGAATGTCGGGACGATGACGCTGGAAGGGTTGCTGCGCGCTTTCCTGGAGCCGCCGTTCCAGTGGTCGCTGAAGGGCGGACCCGGATGGAAACACTATTCCGCCCTGGTCGCGCAGACCAACGCCAACCCCACCTTCGGCGGCGAGACCATGGCCCGATACTATGACCCGGCCATCCGGCGGTTGATCGAGCTGATCAAGCTGATCCTGCCGCAGGCCCGCGATGTCGACCTGTACTGGGCCTGGCATAACCTGTCGGGCGCCCTGACCCTGACGCTGGGCGAGACGGGGCGGCTGGACCGGCTGTCGAGCGGCCTGTGCCGGTCGGGCGATCTGGAGACGGCGTGCGACTACATGGTGCGATTCGCCTCGGCGGGCTTCCGCGCGGTGTGCCCTCCATCTCCCTAGGGGCTATCGCTCTCGCGACGCGGTCTCTGACGGTCTGAGCCTAGCGCAGCGCGAACGCCTGCCGGGCTCCGGCCGCCGGGAGGTCGAAGGCGGCGGCGGAGAAGTTCGGCGGGCCGAAGCGACCGCGCGCGTTGCGGGAGAAGCCATAGGCCTCCCTCGGCAGACCGATCGGCCACAGGGTCAGGTCGCCGTTTCCGTCCGTGTCGTGGAAGGCCGCCACCGCATAGCGTCCGGGCGGCAGGCCGGTGATGACGACGGAGGTCACGGCGCCGGTGCGGTCGACCATTCGGCTGGCGACCGGTCCCTCGCCACGCCGGAAAGCCTCGGCGTCGCGATAGACAGCCACTGCAATCCGCCCGCCAGAGCCTCGCGTGGACAGGTCCAGGGTCAGGTCAGCGGCGGTTGCGGTCGACGCCAAACCGGCGAGAAACGTCGCCAAAACGCCGGCCAAGATTGCCAACTTCATCGAAACGCCTTTTCGTGGATGGGATAGCCCAGCCACGAGACACGCGCCGGAGAGGTTCGTCCAGCCATGACCGCCACCGTCGCCTCTGTTCGCTCACCGGCGCGCACCATCATGGTCGGACTGGCGCGGAGCCTGGCCATCGCCGCGGCGGCCGGGGCCGTTCTGGCGCTGACCGGGGCGTTCCACACCATCAATTCGCCCCTCTGGGTGAGGCTCGTCTACTGGATGCCGGTGATGCTGGCGGGGGCGATGTGGGGGCAGGTCTGCTCGTTGCTGATCGATCGCTGGATCGACATGGACGAGCGGCCGTGGCTCGCGGTGGCGGCCCTGACCGGGGCGATCACCGGCCCGGTCTCGGTCCTGGTCTGGTTCGTCACCGGCCTGGTGTTCGACGGAGACGTCTACCCGCTGGCGACCCTGCCGCTGATGGTCGGCCCGGTGCTGACCATTACCAGCGTCCTGAGCGCCATCAACGTCTTCGTGTCCAGGGCGCAGCCGGTCCAGACCCATGCGGCCCCGGTCGGAGCCGCCCCCGCCCGCTTCCCCGACCGCCTGCCGGTCAAATTGCGCGGCGCGGCGATCCGGGCGGTGCAGGCGGAGGATCATTATCTCCGCATCCATACCGACCGGGGATCGGACCTGATCCTGATGCGGCTGTCGGACGCCCTGGAGGAGCTGGAAGGCCTCGAAGGCTCCCAGACCCATCGCAGCTGGTGGGTGGCGAAGGACGCGGTCCGCGACGTGGCCCGGGGGGACGGTCGCGCGACCCTGACCCTCGAAGGCGGCGTCACCGCGCCGGTGAGCCGCCGCTACGCCCGGGCCCTGCGCGAGGCCGGCTGGTACTGATCCCCCGGCGACCGCGCGGTCGCGCGACTTGCGCCGGCTACCCCCTCCACGACCCGTGAAATCCGGCCGGCAGGGCCACGTCGGCCCGCCATGTCGCGACCGGCCCGTCGGACACCCGGGCGGCGTCGAACGCGTGCAACTCGGTGACGCCCTCGGCCAGGTTGATCGACGGGGCGATCAGCCAGGCGTCGCGCTCGGCCGAGGCGCCCGGCTTCGGGACGAAGACCGCCTCCTCCATGATCTGGTCGTCGCCGAACAGGAAGCGGTCGGATCGGCCCGCGTCCCAGTCCCATGTGGCCAGACCGGTCGGGAGCGGCCGGTCCGGGCGTTCACCGGCGACGTGGGCGGTCAGGCGACGGGCGAGGCCGGCGCGACGCGGATCGGCCTTGGGAAACTCGGCCGTAACGCCGCTGGAGGCCAGTTCGGCGCGGCCGTTGGTGTGCAGGGTGACCAGTTTCAGCACGGCATGTTCGCCGGGGACCGTGCCGCGCTGTTCGACCAGAACCCGAGCCCCGGCGATGGCGAAGGCCACATCCCTGCCGGCCGCGACGTCGAAGCGGATCGTGCCGTCGGCCTCTTCCCAGCCGTCGCCGAGGTGGAAGAAGCTGAAGGTCGGCAGTTCAAAGATCCGGGTCGAGGTCAGGTCGGCCTTGTCGACGACCAGCACCTGGGTCCCCAGCTCGGGTTTCCAGGCGAACTGGGTCGCATAGGGCATGCCGCGGTGATCGAAGACCCAGGGCTGGAGCACGAAGATCAGATGCCGCTCCGTCGCGGTGAAGTCGTGCAGATAGCTGGCGCGCGGCAGCCTCAGGACCCCGGCGTCGATCAGCGAGCCGTCGCGGTTCAGATGCCAGACAATGGCCTGGTCGCCGCTCATGCCGACGTTCCACACTGTGCCGTCGGGGGCGAAGCGGGGGTGGGCCTGGAACGGCATGCCCTTCAGGTCGTCGCGCAGGGTGACGAACTGTTCCGTCGCGAGGGTCGCGGCGTCCATCTCCAGCGGCGAACCGCCTTCCCACAGGGCCCAGACCTTGTCGCCCGTGACCATGACGGCGGTGTTGGCCGCGCTGGCATCGTCGGCCGAGCCGACCCGGGCGCGGGCGTCGCCGGCCGTGCCGAAGCCGGGAGTGACGACGGCGTCGAGTTCGGTCTCCGTGCGGCGCTTGGGCGTGTCGGCGAAGCGGGCCGCCAGGGTCACCGCGCCGTCGTTCACCGTAAACGATCGCATCAGCCCGTCCCCGTCGAACCAGTGGGTGGCGCTGCCGCCGGGCCGGCGGAACTTGCCCGGACCGTTGCGGAACAGGGTCCCATCCAGCCCCGCCGGCGCCCGGCCGTGGACCAGTCGCATGGGGCGCGGCGCGATGTCGCCTTCGAGATCGGCGGTGGCCAGGGCCCAGGGAGCGGCGACCTCCTGGGCGATCGCGGCACGGACCCTCTCGGGGGTGGCGACGGGCGCGGACAGGGCCGCGGCGCCCATCAGGAAATGACGGCGGGAGGGAGTCATGTCGGCTGTTCCCTAGCGGATCGAAATGGTCTGGCTGGCGGCGCCCGAGACGCTGAACTTCGCGCGATCCCAGCTGGCGGGGCCCATGTTGCCGACCGCGTTGTTCGAGAAGGCGTAGGGCTCGACCGGCATGCCGAAGGGGTTGGTGTCCATCTGGCCGTTGCCGTTCAGGTCGTGGAAGGCTTTCACCCCGTAGTCGCCGGCCGGGAGACCTTCGAAGGTGACGCTGTGCTCGCCGCCGGCGACGTCGATGCGGGCGGCGCGGACTGGCTGTCCCCCGGCGTAGCTGGTCTCGTCATAGAGGGCGACCATCACGGCCCCGGTGTTCGCTCCGGTGTCGAAGGTCAGGGCGAGGCTGGCCGGGTCGGAAGCCAGGGCGGGGGCGGCGGTCAGGAGGGTCGTGGCGAGCAGGAAGGGGGCGAAGGCGGCGGTGCGGATCATCTTGGCGGTCCTTGTGAGGAGAGGCGTCAGGTGAGGCCTCGTGGGGATCTCGATGCCCCGACGATCGCCCCGCTCCGCCCCGGCCGCCAGCGGACTTGCGGCGACGGACGGTCCGGCTTCGTGAACGGCGGCCTGTGACCGCTGGCGAAGCGCGAACGAACACCTCTGCGCGCCTCCCTGCGTCAATGGACCGGTGGCCAGCGGAGCCGTTCGGGCGCACTATGCGGTCCGGGGCTGATCCTCCACCGGAGACTTGCCGATGACCGCGCGTATCCTCCTTTCATCACTGCTGCTGGCCGCCTCCCTGAGCGCCTGCGCCATGACCTCGAGCTCCCGTCCGACCTATGGACAGGAGCTGGACCAGCTGACCGCCGACTGCCGCGAGCGGGGCGGTATCCTCAGCCCCATCTCGGGCGCCCAGACGGGCCGGCCCCAGACCGACTACGCCTGCGAAATCCGGGGCGGGGCCAGCCGGTTGACCCGGAACTAGGGCGTCTTCGCCGGCGTCGTCACTGCCGTCGTCGGTGAGGCGGGGTGTGGGTGAGCCAGACTCCGCAAAGGGAGTGTGGAGCGTCCATGGAGTCTGGCCGGACGGCAAAACACCGTCCGAAGCGTTCGGCCGGGTTCGGAACCTTGTGCAGGATAAACCCGCTGCGAGGGGCGTCGCGTAAAAAGCCCCTCGTCAGGGCCGGCCGTTGAAATCACGGGCGGAGTCCGAGCGTCCGTTGATGGGTATCAGTCGTCTTCCGTCGGCGGGACCCAGTTCGGATCGTTCACCGGATACCAGTCGGCCGCGAGGTCCAGCCAGTTCGGGTTCGCCGTCTCGATCAGTTTCAGTTTCCAGTCGCGCAGCCATTTCTTCAGCCGCTTCTCGCGCCGGATCGCCTCGGTCACCCACTGGTGCTGTTCGTACCAGACCAGTTGGTCGCAGCCGTGCTCGGCCGTGTAGCCATCGTAGGTCCCGTTCTTGTGCTTCCACACCCGCGCGTGGAGGTTCGACGACATCCCGACATAGACCCAGCCGTTCCGTCCGCTGGCCATGATGTAGGTCGCGATAAAGGTGCGATGGGTCCCCATTCGCACAACCTATGCGCACCCCTTCCTTTCGTCATCCTCTGCCCCCGCTTCCTCCCTCCCCTTTCGTCATCCTCCGGCGTAACGAAGCGAAGACCGGGGGACGCAGCGGCGCCGAAGGCGACCTGTTCAGGCACGATGTCGGAAGCAGGGTGTCCGCGACAGGTTCGCGCTCCCGCGCGCCGCTGCGTCCCCCGGTCTGCGCCGCGAAGGCGCGGCTTGCCGGAGGATGACGAAAGGATGGGGTTTTCCCCGTCCGTGCGACGGCTTCGGCGACGGACAGGCCCGACCCTCATCCGTCTCGCTGCGCTTGCCACCTTCTCCCACAGGGAGAAGGAAGGGAGTGAGCGGTCGCAGACGGCCCCTAATGCACCCGCGCCTTCCCGATCTCCAGCCCGTCCGCCCCCGCTGACACGGCGATCACGGACCCGTCCTCCAGCTCTCCGGCCAGCAGCTTCTTGGCCATCGGGTCGACGAGGTCCTTCTGGATCACCCTCTTCAAGGGCCGCGCGCCATAGACGGGGTCGTAGCCCTTGTCCGCCAGCCAGGCCAGGGCGCCGTCGTCGATGGACAGGGTCAGTCTCCGGTCGGCCATCAGCTTTTCCAGACGCGACAGCTGGATGCGGACGATGCCGGCCATCTGGTCGCGGCCCAGACGCCTGAACAGGATGATCTCGTCGATGCGGTTCAGGAACTCGGGCCTGAAGTGGGCGCGGACGGCCTCCATGACATAGGGGCGGACGGCCTCGACATCGTCACCCTCGCCCTGGTTGGCCAGGGCTTCCGAACCCAGGTTGCTGGTCATGATGATCAGGGTGTTGCGGAAGTCGACGACCCTCCCTTGCCCGTCGGTTAGGCGGCCGTCGTCGAGCACTTGGAGCAGGACGTTGAAGACGTCGGGGTGGGCCTTTTCGACCTCGTCGAACAGGACGACCTGATAGGGGCGGCGGCGCACCGCCTCGGTCAGGGCGCCGCCCTCGTCATAGCCGACATAGCCCGGAGGGGCGCCGATCAGGCGGGAGACCGAGTGCTTCTCCATGTATTCCGACATGTCCATGCGGGTGATGGCGGTCTCGTCGTCGAACAGGAAGGCGGCCAGGGCCTTGGTCAGCTCGGTCTTGCCGACGCCGGTGGGGCCGAGGAACAGGAAGGAGCCGAGCGGGCGGTGGGGGTCGTTGAGGCCCGCGCGCGCCCGGCGGACGGCGTCGGCGACGGCTTCCAGCGCCGCGTCCTGACCGACGACACGACCACGAAGCGCGTCCTCCATCGCCAGCAGTTTTTCGCGCTCGCCCTCCAGCATCTTGTCGACCGGGACGCCGGTCCAGCGGGAGACCACGGCGGCGATCTGCTGGGCATCGACGACCTCAGGGGTCAGCGGTGAGCCGGTCTTCTCGTCGGCCTCGGCCTGGGCCAGCTGCTTCTCGATCTGCGGGATCTGGCCGTAGGCGATCTCGGACGCGCGGCCGAGGTCGCCGTTGCGCTGGGCGGCGGCGAGTTCGGCGCGCAGGCGGTCGAGGGTCTCGCGCAGCTGGGCGCCCTGCCCGACCTTGTCCTTCTCCGCCTTCCAGCGGGCGGTCAGGTCGTCGGACTCGATCTCGAGGTCGGAGATTTCGTCTTCCAGCTTCTCCAGCCGCTGGACCGAGGCGCTGTCGGTCTCCTTCTTCAGGGCCTCGCGTTCGATCTTGAGCTGGACCAGACGCCGGTCGATCTCGTCGAGGGCCTCGGGCTTGGAATCGACGGCCATGCGCACGCGGCTACCGGCCTCGTCGATCAGGTCGATGGCCTTGTCGGGCAGGAAGCGGTCGGTGATGTAGCGGTTCGACAGGGTGGCGGCGGCGACGATGGCGCTGTCAGAGATGCGGACCCCGTGGTGGACCTCGTACTTCTCCTTCAGGCCGCGCAGGATCGAGATGGTGTCCTCGACCGTCGGTTCGGCCACGAACACGGGCTGGAAGCGGCGGGCGAGGGCGGCGTCCTTCTCGACGTGCTTCCTGTATTCGTCGAGCGTGGTGGCGCCGACGCAGTGCAGTTCGCCACGCGCCAGGGCGGGCTTCAGCAGGTTCGACGCGTCCATGGCCCCGTCGCCCTTTCCGGCGCCGACCAGGGTGTGCATCTCGTCGATGAAGAGGATGATCTGACCCTCGGCGGCCGTGACCTCGCCGAGCACGGCCTTGAGCCGTTCCTCGAACTCGCCGCGGTATTTCGCGCCGGCGATCAGGGAGCCCATGTCGAGGCTCATGACGGTCTTGTCCTTCAGGCTCTCGGGCACGTCGCCGTTGACGATGCGCAGGGCCAGGCCCTCGACGATGGCGGTCTTGCCGACGCCGGGCTCGCCGATCAGGACGGGATTGTTCTTGGTGCGCCGGGCCAGGACCTGGATGGTGCGGCGGATCTCTTCGTCGCGGCCGATGACGGGGTCGATCTTCTGATCGCGGGCGGCCTGGGTCAGGTCGCGGGCGTAGCGTTTGAGGGCGTCGTAGCCGTCCTCGGCGGCGGCGCTGTCGGCGGTCTTGCCCTTGCGGACATCGGCGACGGCGGCGTCGAGCTTCTCGGCCGTGACCCCTGCGGATTTCAGGGCGTCGCCGGCGGGGCCGCCTTCACGGGCGATGGCGGCGAGGATCCGTTCGGTGGTGACGAAGGCGTCGCCGCCCTTCTTGGCCGTCTCCTCGGCATTGGCGAAGACGCGGGCGGTGGCGCCGTCGAGATAGAGCTGGCTGGTGGCGCTCTCGACCTGGGGGCGTTTCTTGAGCAGGGCCTCGGCGGCCTCGGAGGCCTTGGCCGGGTCGCCGCCGGCGGCGGTGATCAGATTTCGGGCCAGGCCGTCGCGCTCCTCCAGCAGCACCTTCAGCAGGTGCTCGGGGGCGAACTGCTGGTGCTTGCGGGCGAGGGCCAGCGACTGGGCGGACTGGACGGCCTGTTTGGCGCGGTCGGAATAGAGGTCGAGGTTCATGAGAGGTCGGTTTCCCCGGAAAGGCGGACAGGATCCGTGCGTCCTTGTGTGAAGCGACGCCTTGATCTGGGGCAAGACTTGGGTGTGGCGATGCAGCCACACAAGTCCTGACGCAACCCCGGCGCCGCTTCCACAAAATCGACGCCCGCGTCGAGGGCGCCCAGGCGGACGCCGCCCCGGCCCGGCTCGCGATTGCGAAGGTCGGGAAGCGGTCATGTCCATTGGGCGCACTGGCGCATCGATCGGCGCCGGACACCCTGATCCCGGGCCCGCGGCATGCTAAGCGGCGGGGATGAAGACTGAGACCTTCGATGTTCTGGTGGTCGGCGCGGGCGCGGCCGGGATGATGTGCGCGATCGAGGCGGGCCGGCGGGGGCGCAGCGTCCGCGTCGTCGATCATGGGCGGGCGCCGGGCGAGAAGATCCGCATCAGCGGCGGGGGCCGGTGTAACTTCACCAATACGGGCACGAGCGTCGCCAACTTTCTGGGCGAGAACCCGATGTTCGCGGCCTCGGCGCTGAAGCGCTACAGCCAGCGGGACTTCATCAAGCGCGTCGATGAGGCGGGCATCGCCTGGCACGAGAAGACCCTGGGCCAGCTGTTCTGCGACGACAGCGCCAAACAGATCATCCGCATGCTGACCGACGACATGCGGGCGGCGGGCGTGGTCCTGTCGACGGGCGTCGGGGTCGACCGGGTCGAGCGGGTCGGCGAGGGATTCGAGGCGGCGCTGTCGGACGGGTCGGTGGTGCGCTGCGCGTCGCTGGTCGTGGCGTCGGGCGGCAAGTCGATCCCCAAGATGGGGGCGACGGGGTGGGGCTATGACCTCGCACGGCAGATGGGCTTGCGGGTGACGGAGACGCGGCCGGCGTTGGTGCCGCTGACATTGGAGGCGGGGCTGCTGGAACAGACGACGCCGCTGGCGGGGGTGGCGGTCGATGCGGTGGTCTCAGCGGGGAAGACGAGGTTCGAGGAGGCCATGTTGTTTACGCACAGAGGGCTGTCGGGGCCGGCGATCCTGCAGATCAGCTCCTACTGGCGCGAGGGCGAGGCGATCACAGTGAAGATGGCCCCGGGCGTGGATGTGCTGTCGCGGCTGAAGGCGGCGAAGGCCGACAACGGCGGCAAACAGGCGGTGCACACGGCGCTCGGCCATATCGTGCCGCGGCGGCTGGCCGAGGTGCTGACCGCGCGCGAGGGCGCCAACGGCAAGCTGGCCGAGGTCGGGGACAAGGTGCTGGCGCGGCTGGATGCGGCGGTGAACGGCTGGACCGTCAAGCCGGTGGGGTCGGAGGGCTATCGGACGGCCGAGGTGACGCTCGGCGGGGTAGCGACGGACCAGCTGGACCAGCAGACCATGGCGACGAAATCCGTGCCGGGCCTCTATTTCATCGGCGAGGTCGTGGACGTAACAGGCTGGCTGGGCGGCTATAATTTCCAGTGGGCGTGGAGCTCTGGCTGGGCGGCGGGGCAGGCCTGCTAGTGCGCCTCGGGCGGCCGGGCCGCCGGGTCGAGGTATTCGTTCTCGGAATGAGGGTGGGCCGACAGGACGAAGCGGCGGTCGCAGTAGCCGCATTCGACGAAATTCTCGCCGCCCATGTCGAGATAGACCAGGGGATGGCCCAGCACGCCGCCGCCGTCGCAGGCCACGCGCTTGGTGGCGACCGTGATTTCCTCGGGCGGGAGGACGAGGTGATCGGGGTGGCGCGGCGGCATGGATCGTTCCGTGGTCTTGGCGTGGAGGGGCGCGACGCCTAGTTAGACGGCCTGCTCCCGCGCCGAAAGCCCCTTATGACCGAGACCGAAGCCCTGCCCGTCAACGCCATTGAGGTGCGCGGGCTGGAAAAGACCTATGCAGGCTCGAAGAAGTCGCCGCCGAAGACGGCCCTGCGCGGGGTCGATCTGGTCATCCCGCGAGGGTCGATGTTCGGCCTGCTGGGCCCGAACGGGGCGGGCAAGTCGACGCTGATCAACATCCTGGCGGGTGTGGTCAACAAGACCGGCGGGACCGCCGCCATCTGGGGTCGGGACATCGACGAACGGCCGCGTGACGCACGCGCCGCGCTCGGCGTCGTGCCGCAGGAGATCGTCGCCGACGTCTTCTTCACCCCGCGCGAGGCGCTGGAGGTGCAGGCCGGCTTCTATGGGGTGCCGAAGTCGGAGCGGCGTTCGGACGAGCTGCTGGCGGCCCTTGGCCTGTCGGACAAGGCCAACGCCTATGTGCGGGCCCTGTCGGGCGGGATGAAGCGGCGGCTGATGGTGGCCAAGGCCCTGGTGCACAATCCGCCGATCCTGATCCTGGACGAGCCGACGGCGGGGGTGGACGTCGAGCTGCGTCGCCAGCTGTGGGAGTATGTCCGGCGCATCAACGCCGAGGGCGTCACCATCCTGTTGACCACCCACTACCTTGAGGAAGCGCAGGAGCTCTGCGACACCATCGCCATCATGAACCGGGGCGAGGTCGTGGCCTGCGAGCCGACGCCGCAGCTGCTGCGCCGTCTGGATACGAGGAACGTCGTGGTGACGCCGGAACACGCCCTGGACGGGCTGCCGACCGTGGCCGGGTTCGACGTCGTGGCCCGGGCCAACGGCGCCTTCGCCATCTCTTACAGGAAGGGCCAGTCGTCGGTCGAACAGGTTCTGGCCGCCGTGCGCGCCGCCGGGATCACGATCTCGGACATCACCACCGAGGACCCGGACCTGGAGGACGTGTTCCTGGCCCTGACCTATGGGGATGTGAATGCGGTCAGCCCGACGAAGGATTGAACCGGGGCATTCGCCCCCATCGAGGGTCTGGCGATCTCGACATGTCGGCCGTGGGTCGAGAGAGGAACTCCAGTTTTACCGCCTTCGCGGGAACCCTCTTGCAGCTTCGCCGATTCGCGATTGGCGTAGATTTCTCACCGTATCCCGGTGATCCTCGCTGAGGCGGGGAAAACGTGCTTTTCGTAGGCTCAATGGCCACGGACCATCTTGCGTCTTCTGATGCACGTGACCCTGTGCGCGTCGCCCACCGACCCCCGGATGTCGTGCGCCAGGCCGTGCGCGCCGCGACGAACGAGATCCATGAGCGACTCCATCAGCATCCGGCTCTGGCCGCCGTTCAGGATGGCGCCATCGACAGCCTGGCCTACCGTCGCCTCCTGGCGCGGTTGTACGGATTCCATATCGCCTTCGAACGCGCCGCCCGGCTCAAGCCGGAACGGAGCGTCTGGCTTGAGAAGGACCTCGCGGCGCTGGGGATGAGTCCCGAGCGCAGGGCCGCCCTGCCCCTCTGTCGCGGATTTCCGGCCCTGGCCCTGCCTGAAGCGCTCCTCGGTGCGCTCTACGTCGTCGAGGGCTCTGCCCTCGGGGGCGTCACCCTGGCGCGAGGCCTGGAGGGGCTCGTTGGCGTCGGCGTTCTGGACGGGCGTCGCTTCTTCACCGGACATCAAGCCGAGACGGGTCGCGCATGGCGCGCCTATCTCGCCCGGTTATCGGCCACAGACTGGACGGCGGAACAGCAGGCGACGATCATCTCCACCGCGACGACGACTTTTGCACTGTTCGAATGCTGGCTTGGCGGATGGAACGATACCGATGACTGACTCCGTCCTTGCCCGTGACCAGGTCGACCTCACCAATTGCGACCGAGAACCGATCCACATCCCGGGCGCGATCCTGCCGCACGGAGCCATGCTGGTGCTCGATGGCGCCAGTCTTCGCGTGCTCCAGGCGGCGGGAGACACCGAAGGCCTGCTCGGTCGCCCCGTCAGCGCCCTTCTGTCCCGACCGCTCGACCACCTGTTCTCCAGCGAACAGATCAATCGCATTCGCGCCCTGAGCCAGGAGCCGGACCTGGTCAAGCCGCGCCACCTGCTCGACCCGGTTCTGCGCATCGCGGGGGGCGCCCCGCTCGACGCCAGCGCGCACCGCGTCGACGGCGATCTGGTCCTGGAGTTCGAGGCCACCGCGACCGACGATGCCTTCGTCACGGATCCGCTGGCGGCTGTGCAGTTGATGGTCGAGGGGTTCAGCGCCGCGCCGTCGCTCTTTTCGCTCTGCCAGATGGCGACGGCGAGCGTGCGTCG
>NZ_JAFCVJ010000015.1:0-77625 GCF_049896985.1 Brevundimonas sp. SL161
GCCCCCTCCGTGCCGAGATGCGGATATTCGGCGGCGAGACGGCCCATAAGCTGAGTTTTTCTCATCCATCATTTAAAGCGGGACCGGGGCAATCTGCCAATGGTGTTTCCGAAGCGGACCATCGCAAGAGCCGCTAAGGGTCGATTTGCGAACTTGGCATGCCGCCGCAAAGCGGACATTCCCGCGACGGCCTGACACGACTGGCCGCGTCGTCAGCCAGGGGGTTATCAACAAGCCTGGGCCGACGGGTCCGACGGCCTGTTGCAGGCGACGCGGCGCTGGCCGGCGTCACCGTCGTAAAGCTTCAGATGAGCGCGTGGTAAGCCCAGGTGGGGATAGGCCGGGCCTGCACTGCGCCCGTGTGTAACAGGTTAGTAGATGCAGCCATGTTCGCAGCCTTTGTAGGGGTTGATCGAGCGGTCGAAATTGACGTCGGGACTGGTATTGGTGGTGATGATCTTGCGGGCGTGTTCAGGCGTCAGGGTCGTTCGGAGCGGGGCCGGCGTGTCGTCCTCCGCCGTCCAGCCATCGTCGAAATCCTCGTGCACGACGGGTTCGAACCGGCCGGTGGCGTTGGTGCGGGCGCCGCGTCCTTTCCTCGGCAAGGGAGCAGTAGACATGGGGGGAGGCTAGGTTCCAGAACGGAACAAAGCAAGAACAATTTCGTCGTGAGCTCGCGATCCACTAACGCCGATTTCACTATCCAGGGCTCGCCCTTCGCGCGATAATCTCAGCCTTCGCAGAGGAGCTGTCATGATCACACTCATCGTCATCGGCGTTATCGTCGTTATCCTGATCTTCGTGGTGATGGGGGCCTACAACCGCCTGGTCGCGCTGGATCAGAAGGCCGACCAGTCGTTCGCCGACATCGACGTGCAGCTGAAGCAGCGGAACGACCTGATCCCCAACCTGGTCGAGACGGTGAAGGGCTACGCCTCGCACGAGCAGGAGACGCTGAACGCCGTGACCCAGGCGCGCGCCGCCGCCGCGGGAGCCACCACCGTCGACGACAAGGTGACAGCCGACAACATGTTGACCGGCGCCCTGGGCAAGCTGTTTGCCGTGGCCGAGGCCTATCCGGACCTGAAGGCCAACACCAACTTCCTGGAGCTGCAGCGCGAGCTCAGCGACATCGAGAACAAGCTGGCCGCCGCGCGCCGGTTCTTCAACAACGCCGTGGCCGAGTTCAACGCGGTGCGGGCACAGTTCCCGACCGTGCTGTTCGCCGGGATGTTCGGCTTCGGGACCGAGAAGCCCTTCTTCGCCGTGGACGCCGCGGATCGCGCTGCGATGACCGCCGCTCCGCCGTCGGTGAAGTTCTAGGTCCACATGGCCGCTGTCGGTCTCCAGACCCACATCTGGGCGAACAACACCCGGTCGACCCTGCTGCTGATCGGGTTCCCAGTCATGCTGAGCCTGGTCCTGTTCGGGCTGGAGCTGGTGCTGATGGGATTCGGCGTCCTGCCCAACTCGGGCGGGACGCTGGGCGTCGACATCAACTACGCCGTGGGGATGCTGGCGGGGACCATTCCGCTGGCGGTCGTCGTGGCCCTGATCTGGTTCGCCATCGCCTGGTTCGGCAATCAGGCAATGATCGACGTGATGACCGGGGCGCGGAAGGTCGAGCGGCAGGACGCGCCGGAGCTCTATAACCTGCTGGAGAACCTGGCGATTTCCCGCGGTCTGAGGACGCCGGCACTGCGGATCATCGAGTCGGAGAGCCTGAACGCCTTTGCCTCGGGCATCCGTGAGGGCCACTACAGCGTCACGGTAACCCGGGGGCTGATCGACGCCCTGGATCGCGACGAGATGGAGGCCGTGCTGGCGCACGAGATGACCCACGTCATCAACAAGGACGTGCGGACCATGGTGGTCGCCTCGATCTTCGCCGGGATCATCAGCGTGATCTGCCAGCTGGTGTTCCGGGGGCTGTTCTATGTGCGAGGCGGCAAGGACAACAAGAACGCACTGCCTTTGATCCTGATCGGGTTCGCCATCGCGGCCATCGGATATGTGTTCGCCATCGTCATCCGGCTGATGCTGTCGCGGACGCGGGAGTATGTGGCGGACGCCGGCGCGGTGGAGCTGACCAAGAACCCGGATTCCATGATCTCCGCGCTGCGGAAGGTGTCGGGGCGATCCAAGCTGGAGGCGCCCGATGACGTGCAGGGCATGTTCCTGGACAACGAACGGGCCGGATTCACCGACGCCCTGTTCGCCACCCACCCGTCGATCGACAAGCGGATCGCGGCTCTGGTGAAGTTCGGCGGCGGGCGTGATCCGGGGCCGTGGGACGGCTTCGACGGACCGATGAGGGGCAACAGGACAGCGGTTCCGCAGACCAGATCGACCGCCGTTCCCTACAGCTGAGAGGTTCCTCCGTGGCCAAGCGCAAGATCGAGGTTGAGAACGCCGTCAGCCCTGGCCACGTCCAGTCGGTCGACGCGGACAAGTACGAGGCGACTCGCGACGCCTATATGTCGGTGCTGATCCGCGAGGCGCCGGGGATGACGCCGGCCGAGATCAAGTCGGCGCTGACGCCGAAACTGTCTCAGGACCTGTTCCCCGGTGGGGCGACGGCCGGCTGGTGGGCCAAGTGCGTGCAGCTTGATCTCGAGGCCAAGGGGATCATCGTGCGCGGGCCGGGCAGTCCGGTGCGGCTGCGGAAAGCCTAGTCGATGCGAGTCCAGCCGAGCGGCTTGAGCACTTCCATCGGCCTGAACTGGGCCTTGTAGTCCATCTTGGGCGAGCCCTCGACCCAGTAGCCGAGGTAGACGAAGGGCAGGCGCACGGCCTGGGCCTGACGCACGTGGTCGAGGATGGCGAAGACGCCCAGCGACCGCTTGACCATCTCCGGATCGAAGAAGCTGTAGACCATGGATAGGCCGTCGGAGAGGAGGTCGGCCAGGGTCACGGCGACCAGATCGCCCGGACCCTCGTCGGTCGAGGGCAGGCGGTATTCGATCAGATGGGTGCGGACCGCCGTGTCCTCGACCATGGAGATATAGTCGGGCCAGGTCATGTCGGTCATGCCGCCGCCCGGGTGGCGATGGGCGAGGTAGCGTTTCAGCAGGGCGAACTGCTCCTGGGTCGCCTCGGCCTCGACGAGATCGCGCGACAGGTCGTCGTTGCGTGCGAGGACCTTGCGCTGGCCGCGCGAGAACTGAAACTCCGGCGCCGGAAGCCGCACGGAGATACAGGCGTCGCAGCCTTCGCAGGCCGGGCGGTAGGCGATGTTCTGGCTGCGCCGGAAGCCGGCGTGGGTCAGCTCGTCGTTGACGTGTGCGCCGTCCGAGAAGGGCAGGTTGGCGAACACCTTCCGCTCGGTCATGCCCGGCAGATAGGGGCAGGGCGCGACCGCCGTCATGAAGAAGCGAAGCTGACGTGTCGGAACATGCTGCGTCACGGCGTCAGGTCCGCATCCGCTGTCGTCCGGCGTAGGGCAGGGCCGTGTTCAACGGACGATTTGCCGCCAATCGCTGCTGCGCCGCAAGCCGGTTCGCGCCGTAACCGAACGGCGCGGCCCTCACAGGCTGGTGTCCGTGGGCAGGACCGGCGCTTCGCGCAGCAGGACGATGGCGATCCGGCGGTTGCCGGCGAGGGACGGATCGTCCGGATACAGAGGATCAGAACCCGCCTTGCCCGCGACCGAATAGACCCGGTCGGCGTCGATCCCGGCGCCCTGGAGGATCTGGCGAGAGGCATCGGCGCGGCCGGCCGACAGGGGCCAGTCGCTGGCGGTCGAGGCGCGGCCTGAGCCGGCGACCGCCGAGGTGTGGCCCGAGATGGAGATGCGGTTCGGCAACCGGTTCACGACCCCGGCGATGGCCCGCAGCAGGACCTGGGCGCGGGCGTTCGGACGGGTCGAGTTCTGTTCGAACATCGAGCGGCCTTCCTGATCGACCAGCTGGATGCGCAGGCCTTCGGGCGTCTGGTCAATGATCAGCTGTTTCGAGAGCTCGGCCAGTTCGGGCATGCGCTGCATGGCCTGGCGCAGGGATTCGGCGGCGGAGGCGAACTCGGCGGCTTCGCGGGCGGCGATCTCCTGACGCAGTTCCTCTTCGGATGCGGCGCCGAGGTTGGCGCTGGACCCCGCCTCCTCGGGCGCGTTCAGGGGCGCTTCGGGGGCCTGTTGTTCAAGAACCGATTGGGAGCCCGAGCTCTTGGAGCCGTCCTCGCCCAGAGAGGTGCCGCCCAGGATGCCGCCGGATCCGGATGTGGTCTGGGAGACGCTGGCGGGCGCGAAATATTCGGCGATGCCCTTCTTCTGTTCCGGATCGGTCGTGTTGATCAGCCACATCAACAGGAAAAAGGCCATCATCGCGGTCACGAAGTCGGCGTAGGCGACCTTCCAAGCGCCGCCATGATGGCCGCCGCCGACCACCTTCTTGATCTTCTTGATGATGATCGGACGATCGCTGGCGTTCATCGACTCGGGCTCACGGGAACTGAACCGACCGTCGATGATCAAGGTTAATGCGACGTTTCGTAGTCGCCTCAGGCGGCGAGAAACCCGAGATGCTCGAGCAGGATCGTCGTCCCCAGGGCAATGAGGGCGACGCCGCCGATCATTTCCGCGATCTTGCCAAAGCGGGCGCCGACGGCCCGGCCGATCAACATGCCCGCCGTCGTCAGGGCGAAGGTCGTCAGGCCGACACTGAGGGCGATGACCCAGATATTCACGCCGAGGAAGGCCAGGCCCACGCCGACCGCCGCTGCATCGATGCTGGTGGCCACGGCGGTGGCGATCAGGGCCCATGGGCCGGACCGCGTCGGGGCTGCATCGGGTTCGGAGGGTCGGGAGGCCTCCCAGATCATCTTGCCGCCGACGGCGGCCAGCAGGACGAAGGCGATCCAGTGATCGACGCTCTCGACGAAGCCTGCGGCGAGCAGGCCGAGGCTCCAGCCGATCAGGGGCGTGATGGCCTCGATCACGCCAAAGACGGCGCCCGCCTTGACCGCCGACCACCACGACGGCCGATGTGCGGCGCCGCGCCCCACGGCGGCGGCGAAGGCGTCCGTGGACATGCTGAGAGACAGGACAGCGATCGCTCCGGGCGTCATCATCGATCTCGCCGGGCAGTCACGGCGCCCGGCCGGATCGGGCGGGGCCGTCCTAGGGGACGGCGGATCAGTTAGCCCAGACTGAACTGACATGACGGTTGTCGCAGGCGCCGTCAGGTCCTAAACCCGCCGCCACGCGGATGTGGCGAAACTGGTAGACGCACCAGATTTAGGTTCTGGCATCGCAAGATGTGGAGGTTCGAGTCCTCTCATCCGCACCATCTTTTTTAGGGCGCTATCGCTCGCCGCGCTGCGGCTCACTGCTTGAGCGCATTTTGGGCGCTATCGCTTGGCTCGCGGAGCCTCGCTGTTTGGGCGCGGATTCCCCAATCCCCCGTGCGCCCCGGCGAAGGCCGGGGGCCAGATCGCAGCCGTCGGCGGCACGGATCAGCCGCCTCAAACCGTTCAAAGCACCAGTCTTGCCGGCCGTCGCCGGGGTGCACGGTTGGGGTTTAGCCGGCTGCGTTCAGTGTGCAGCCCAAAAAACAAAAGGCCCGGGATTGCTCCCGGGCCTTCCGTTTGTCTGGACTAGAGAGACCTCAGTCCTTCTGGTTGTCGACGCCGGAGCCCATCGCCTCGGCCGGGGAGGACATGGTGGTCTCCTCGGTGATGTCGATGCCCTTGGCCAGTTTGGAGTTCCAGAAGCCGTAGACGGCGTAGATGACCGCACCGACGGCGGCGTAGCCGCCCAGCAGCATGAGCGGGAGGGGGTTGTCCTCCGCCGCGTGCTGGAACATCGGGATCAGGTTCTGGCTGGCCAGGAACAGGCAGGCCAGGATGCCCAGGACGGCAGTGAAGATGCCGCCCGGGACTCTGAACGGACGCGGCATTTCCGGGTGCTTGATGCGCAGGAAGATCACGCTCAGGCACACGATCGAGAAGGCCGTGGCCGTACCCAGCGAGACCAGGTCGCCCAGGATCGAGATGGGCAGGAAGGCCGCCGCGATGGCGATCAGCACGCCCAGCAGGATGGTGCCGATCCAGGGGGTGCGGAACTTCGGATGGATCACGGCGAAGGCGCGCGGCAGCAGACCGTCGCGGGCCATGGTGTAGAAGATCCGCGTCTGGCCGTAGCACAGCACCAGCATGACCGAGCTGAGGCCGGTGATCGCGCCGATCTTGATCATGAAGCTGATGACGTTCAGCGGCTGACCACTCGCCAGGATGATCGGCGTGTTGGCCCATTCCAGGCTCATGCGGTCGATGGCGACAGCCACGGGCGCGGGGCTGGCCAGCTCCATATACGGAACCACGCCGGTCATGACCGCGGCGACGGCCATATAGATCAGGGTACAGACGAACAGGGCGCCCAGGATGCCGAAGGGCACGTCCTTGGACGGGTTCTTGGCCTCGGCGGCGGCGGTCGAGACGGCCTCGAAGCCGACGTAGGCGAAGAAGATGATCGCGGCGCCCCTGAAGATGCCGCCGACGCCGTACTGGCCGGCGACTCCTGTCGGTTCAGGGATGAAGGGCACCCAGTTGTCGGGGTTCACATAGCCGATGCCCACCGCAATGAACGTCAGCAGGACGATGATCTTGATGACCACGATGACGTTGTTGATGTTGGCGGATTCCGAAACGCCCAGCACCAGCAGGCCGCATACGGCGGCGATGCCGATGGCGGCGACCAGGTTGAACGTGCCGGTCATCGGGAAGGACGTGGCGCCTGCTTCCTGGACCAGTTGAACCAGAGGCGTCGCCCATTGAGGGCCCTCGCCGCCGGCGTAGGCGATGGTCGGGAAGATCTGCTGGCTGATGCCGAAGTCGGTCAGGATCGAGACAACGTAGCCGGACCAGCCGACCGCCACGGTCGAGGCCGCGACGCCGTATTCCAGAACCAGCAGCCAACCCATGATCCAGGCGAAGACCTCGCCCAGGGTGCCGTAGGCATAGGTATAGGCGGAGCCGGAGACCGGCATGGTCGAGGCCAGTTCGGCGTAGCAGAGGCCGGCCAGGCCGCAGGCGATGCCGGCGACGACGAAGGACAGCATGATGGCCGGACCGGCGTTGGCCGCAGCCACCTGACCGGTCAGAACGAAGATGCCGGCGCCGATGATGGCGCCGATGCCCAGACTCATCAGATTCCACTTACCGAGCGTGCGCTTCAGCTCGCTCTTGGCCGCTTCCTTCTGGATCTGCGCTACGGATTTTCTGAGGAACAGTCGGTTCCCCTTGGGCCTAAGGCCATCTGCGGACATACGTCGCGCCCCCTCGATACGAAAACACGGCGGCCCCTCCCCGGGGCCGCCTTCCAGCGCGGGACGCTAGCGACGGATCAACGCAGGCGCAACGCGGTTTCCGATCCATGAAGGCGCTGCAACGGTTTCGTGACCCGACGCGTGGCCGTCCGAACGCACATTCCTTGGTGGGCCGCCGATGTCGGGCTAGTGCACCCCGGATGATCCTGCCCATCCACGCCGTGCTCGATGACCTGAAGGCCGCGGTCGCCGCTAATCCGGCGGTCGTCCTTGCCGCCCCTCCGGGCGCCGGCAAGACCACGGTCGTGCCGCTGGCGCTGCTGGGTGCCGACTGGCTGGGCGGGCGCAAGATCCTGCTGCTGGAGCCGCGTCGGCTGGCGGCGCGGGCGGCGGCGGAGCGGATGGCGCAGACCCTGGGCGAGAAGGCCGGCGACACGGTCGGCTATCGCACCCGGCTGCAGAGCCGGATCGGGCCGAAGACGCGGATCGAGGTGATCACCGAGGGTGTCTTCACCCGCATGATTCTGGAGGATCCGGGTCTGGAGGGCGCAGGCGCCGTCCTGTTCGACGAGTTCCACGAGCGCAGCCTCGACGCCGACCTGGGACTGGCGCTTGCGCGGGACAGCCAGTCGGTGCTGCGCGACGACCTGAAGCTGGTGGTCATGTCCGCGACGCTGGATATCGTCGGGGTGTCCAAGCTGCTGAACGGGGCGCCGGTGATCGAGGCGCAGGGGCGGGCGTTTCCGGTGGAAACGCTCTACCTGGGTCGCAATCCGGTCGAGCGGATTGAGGACGCCGTGGCGCGCGCCTGTCTGACGGCGTTGGACGACCAGTCCGGGTCGATCCTCGCCTTCCTGCCCGGCCAGGGGGAGATCCATCGGACGGCGCAGAGGATCGGCGAACGGCTGCGCGATTCGAACGTTGATGTGGTCGCCCTGTACGGCGCCCTGGACAAGGAGACCCAGGATCGGGCCATCGAGCCGTCGCCGACCGGGCGGAGGAAGATCGTGCTGGCGACCTCGGTGGCGGAGACCAGTCTGACGATTCAGGGGGTGCGGGTCGTCGTCGATTGCGGCCTGTCGCGCGTGCCCCGATTCGAACCCTTGAGCGGGCTGACGCGGCTGGCGACGGTGCGGGTCAGCCGGTCATCGGCGGAGCAGCGCCGGGGTCGGGCGGGGCGGACGGAACCGGGTATCTGTTACCGACTGTGGGACGAGGAGGCGACGCGCGGCCTGGTCCCGCATCAGCGACCGGAAATTCTGGAGGCCGACCTGACCGGGCTGGCTCTGGATCTGGCGCGTTGGGGCGCGCGGACGACCGAGGGGCTGGCGCTGCTCGATGCACCGCCGGCGGGGGCGCTGGCGGAGGCGCGGGCGGTGTTGACGCGGTTGAAGGCGCTGGACGGGCAGGGCGGGTTGACGGAGCACGGGCGGCGGCTGACCCGGATGCCGCTGACGCCGAGGCTGGCGCATCTGGTGGCGGCGGCGGCCGACGCCGGCGCGGCGATGCTGGGCGCGCGCATCGCCGCGGTCCTGAGCGAGCCGGGGCTGGGCGGAAACGACATTGACCTGAGAGACCGGTTGCGCGGGTTTGAACGCGACCGGTCGGCAGGGGCGCAGGATGCGAGGAAGCTGGTCGAGCGATGGGCGAGGGCGGCGGGCGGCGGTTCCGGCGGCGGGGGAGAGGTCGAGGTCGGCGAACTGCTGGCGGAGGCCTTCCCCGAACGGGTCGCCAGGGCAAGGGGCAGGCCTGGCGAGGTGCTGCTGGCGTCGGGGCGCGGGGCGTTTCTCGATCCGACGGACGGGCTGGCGCGGGAGGCGTGGCTGGCGGTGGCCGACCTCGGCGGCGGAGATGCGAAGGATCGCATCCGGCTGGCGGCGCCGCTGGACCCGGCCGGGCTGGAGCCACGGCTGACGACCGAGGACCGGCTGGTGCGCGAGCCTTCCGGGCGGATGGTCGTGCGGCGCATCCGCCGGGTGGGCGCGATCGTGTTCGACGAGAAGATCACCGGGGCGCCGGATCGGGCAGCGATCACGAAGGCGCTTCATGACGAGGTCGGGACGGACGGGTTAAGAGGCCTGAAGTGGGGCGAGCGGTCGAGCGCGGTTCGGGCGCGGCTGGCTTTTCTGCATGGGCTGGACGCGGACTGGCCGGACATGTCGGACGCGGCCCTGATGGAGCGGCGCGCGGACTGGCTGTGGCCGTTGCTGGAAACCGTTCAGGACCTGTCTCAGATCCGGGATGAGGCCCTGGCGCAGGGGCTCGAATCCCTGAGTCCGTGGGATCGGCGGCGGCTGATGGACGAGCTGGCGCCCGCACGGCTGACGACGCCGCTCGGGTCGGCGGGTATCGACTATGGGGCCGAGGGCGGGCCGCGCGTGGATATCCGGGTGCAGGAGCTGTTCGGGGTGACGACCCATCCGGCCGTGGGCGGGGGGCGTGTTCTGCTGACGCTGGCCCTGCTGTCGCCGGCGCGGCGTCCGATCCAGCTGACCAGGGACTTGCCCGGCTTCTGGCGTGGCTCATGGAAAGACGTGCGCTCCGAGATGCGCGGTCGCTATCCGAGGCATCCCTGGCCCGAGAATCCGGCCGAGGCGCCGCCGACCAACAGGGTGAAGCCGCGCGGGACCTGACCGGCTTGACCAGCCGAGGGTGTCAGACGCAACGATGGTCGACGACCTGGGGGACTACCGTTGACCGAACCTGCACTACTGATTGCACCCAGCCCGACCTCGACGGGCCGCGTCCTGTTCGCCAGCCTGATCGGCACGACGATCGAGTTTTTCGACTTCTATATCTACGCCACGGCGGCGGTGCTGGTGTTTCCAGCCCTGTTCTTCCCCGGCAGCGATCCGCTGACGGCGCAACTGCAGTCGTTCGCCACCTTCGCGCTGGCCTTCTTCGCACGGCCGGTGGGCGCCGTCGTGTTCGGCCATTTCGGCGACCGGATCGGACGCAAGGCGACCTTGGTCGCGGCCCTGATGACGATGGGCTTGTCCACCATCGCCATCGGTCTGTTGCCGACCTATGCGCAGGTCGGGGTGATCGCGCCCCTGCTTCTGGCGGTGTGCCGGTTCGGACAGGGGCTGGGGCTGGGCGGCGAGTGGGGCGGGGCTGTGCTGCTGGCGACCGAGAACGCGCCGCCGGGACGCAAGGCCTGGTTCGGCATGTTCCCGCAGCTGGGCGCGCCGATCGGCTTCATCCTGTCGACCGGGGCCTTCATCCTGCTGACCTCGCTGATGAGCGAAGAGGCGTTTCTGTCGTGGGGAAGGCGCACGCCCTTCCTGGCCAGTTCGGTGCTGGTGTTCGTCGGCCTGTGGGTGCGGCTGAGAATCACCGAGACGCCGGAATTCAGCCGGGTCATCGAGCGGGCCGAGCGGGTGAAAACGCCGGTGCTGACGCTGCTGACGCGATACAAGGGGGCGCTGATCCTGGGGACTCTCGGGGCGACGACGACCTTCCTACTGTTCTATCTGATGACGGTCTTCGCCCTGAGCTGGGCGACGACGACCATGGGATTCACCCGCGCCGACATCCTGCCGATCCAGCTCGTCGGGGTGATTTTCTTCGGGGCCTTCATCCCGATCTCGGCCCTGGCCGCGGACCGGTTCGGACAGATCAAGGTGCTGATCGCGGCCTCGGTCGCGATCGGCCTGTTCGGTTTCCTGATCGCGCCGTTGTTCACCGGCGGCCTCACCGGACTGCTGATCTTCTTCTCACTGGGTTTCGCGCTGATGGGCGCCACCTACGGTCCGCTCAGCGCCGCCATGGCGCGGCCGTTCCGGGCGGCGGTCCGCTACACTGGGGCGTCGATGGCCTTCAATCTGGCGGGGATCGCGGGAGCGTCGCTGGCGCTCTATGCGGCGACGTCGCTGGCCAAGACCTACGGCGTCCCGGCGGTGGGGCTCTATCTGGCGGCGACGGCGGCGATCACGGTGCTGGCCCTGATCGGCATGTCGCGGCTGAAGGACGAGGTCTAGTCAGTCACCGCATAGACCATGACGCCCGTGGCGATGGCCAGGTTCAGGCTGTCGGCGCGGCCGCGCATCGGGATCTTGACGTTGACGTCGCAGGCGGCGGCTAGGGCGTCGGTCAGACCGGCCTGTTCATTGCCCATCAGGATCAGGCTGGGTCTCGCGTAGGCGGCCTCGCGGTAGCCGACCGTGGCGTCCAGACGGGTGCCGACGACGCTGCCGGGCCAGGCGCCGCGCCAGGCCAGGAAGGCATCCGGCGTGCAGCGTGTGATGGCGACGGCGAAGACCGAGCCCATGGTCGCGCGGACGGCCTCGACCGAGAAGGGATCGACGCAGTCGCCGATCAGGATGACTCCGCCACACCCCGCCGCGTCCGCGGTTCGGATGATGGTGCCGAGGTTGCCGGGATCGCGTACCTGTTCCAGGGCGACCCAGCACGGGGCGGTCTCGGGCCTCAGCGCCGACAGGGGCGTGTAGGCCTGTTCGAAGACGCCGAGCACTGTCTGGGGGTTTTCGCGACGGCTGATCTTCTCGAGGATCGGATGGGTGACGACGACAATCTCGCCCCCGACCTTCAGGGTCTCGGCGCGGGCGCGCTCCAGCAGGGGGTGGGGCCGCGCCTCCATGCCGACGAGCAGGGTCCTGGGGGCACGACCTTGGTCCAGGGCCTCGCCGACGAACTTCAGACCCTCGGCCAGGAACAGGCCTGTGGCGTCGCGTTCCTTGCGCATGTGAAGGGCGCGGACGGCCTTGACCGTGTCGTTGGTCAGGGAGGTGATCAGGCGGTCTTCGCTCACGACGCCGACCATCGGGCGAAGAAGCTGAGGCCGATGGCGCGGGCGTCGGGACCCTCTTCGGACAGCGCCAGTTCGCCCCAGTCGATCCGGCCGCCGCGATCAGCCGTGGCCTCCTTCATCTGGTGGGCCAGCGACAGGCCCGAGATGCGGGCGGCGTAGGCGTTCAACACCAGGAAGTCGGCGTCGTCGGCCAGCAGGGCGGCACAGTCGGCGAGCAGGCCCGGCATGTCCTCGAACAGGCGCCAGACCTCGCCCGTGGGGCCGCGCCCGTATTTCGGAGGGTCGAGGATGATGCCCTGGTATTTCGCTCCCCGGCGAACCTCACGCGCGACGTATTTGCGGGCGTCATCGACGATCCAGCGGATCGGCCTGTCGGACAGGCCGGACAGTTCGGCGTTCTCCCGCGCCCAGGCCACGGACTTTTTGGAAGCGTCAACATGGGTCACCTCGGCGCCGGCTGCAGCGGCTGCCAGGGAAGCGACGCCAGTGTAGCCGAAGAGGTTGAGAACTTTCGGGCGCTGCAGGTTGCGGATCCGCGCCTCCAGCCATTCCCAGTTGGCCGCTTGCTCGGGGAAAAACGCCAAGTGTCGGAAGGGGGTGAAACGGCCCACAAAGCGGACGTCGCGCCAAATCAGCGGAAAGGCGTCGATCGTGCCCTGTTCGTCGAAGCGCCAGCGGCCGGCGTCCTCTTCCTCCTGCTGGGGATCGAAGACGGCGTTGGCGCGCGTGAAGGCGGCCGGGTCGCGCGGCTTCCAGAAGCACTGAGGCTCGGGGCGGACCACGGTGTGGCGGCCGTAGCGTTCCAGCTTCCTGCCGTCGCCGCTGTCCAGCAGGGCGTAGTCCGACCATCCGCGCGTGACGAGGGTTTCGGGCAAAGAGGACAGGACGGGCGGCATCGGCATGGCCTTATTCCGTCATGCGGCCTCGCGTCCAGCTTCGACCTCGGCCTGGGCGGCGATCGCCAGGGCCGGATCGCGCCGATGGCGGGTCTTGTCCCAGGCGAAAGGCTCGGCCGCCAGACGCCATGCCGCGTGCCCGAAGGCGAGCGTCAGCAACGACCAGTAGGCGGGAGCCACCATCATGTCGGCCACGGTATAGGACACCCCCGCCCGTCGTGCGCCGACCTTTCCGTTCAGCCAGGCGGCGACAAGGCCGAGGACAAGAACCGCGAGGGCGAACCGGGGAGTCTCCGGGGGCAGGCCTGCCGCCGTCGCAAGGGCCATCGTGGCGATGACCCAGGCCACGGAGGGTGCATGGGCGGCAGCGGCCGCGAGCGACAGTCCCAAGGTCGTCATCAGGGCGAGGACGCCGCGCCAGCCTAGTCCTGCCGGCGATCGGGTGTGCACGCCCCAGGTCTGCATGAATCCCTTCAGCCAGCGCGTCCTCTGGGGCAGCCAGTCGACCATGTCGCCGGGCGGCGTCTCGTAGGTCGGTTGTCGGAGCGTGCCGAGCCGATAGCCGCACCGCCACAGCCGAAAGCCCAGATCGGCGTCCTCGGTCACGTTGTGGGCGTCCCATCCGCCGACGGCGCGCAGGGCCTGGACGCTGAAATGATTGCTGGTCCCACCGAGCGGGAACGGCAAACCGAGCCGCGCCAAGGCGGGCAGGGTGACCTCGGACAGGCGGCGTACTCGACCGCAAACTGGCGCTCCAGGAAGCCGCCTCCGGAGCCGGCCTGCGCGCGGATCCGCAGGGGCGCCTGAAGGGTGGCGAGCCGGCCGGTCGGATCGGCGGCGAAGCGGGCCGCGGCCTCGCGCAGCTGACGCGGGTCGGGATCGTCCTCCGCGTCATAGACGGTGAGGAGCGCGCCGGACGCGACCGCGAGCCCGGCGTTCAGGGCGGCCGGCTTGGTGCGCGGGCTGCCAGGCGGAACGACGAGCACATTCAGCCAGGCCGGCAGTGCGCACTGAGCGGCGGCGGCAAGGGTCGCGTGGTCGTGGGCCTCCAGAAGCAGGAATCCTTCCAGCAGCTTGCGGGGATAGTCGATCGCGTCGAGGCGCTCGACCAACTGGGGCAGGATTTCCGCCTCGTCGAGCAGGGCGGCGAGGATGGTGTAGCGAGGCAGATCGGCGGCCGGTTCGGGATCGGGAGCGAGGCGGAGACTCACCAGAATCAGGACGACGCGCCAGGCAGCGGCGGCAAGGAAGACGACCTGGGCCAGCAGAATGAGGAAGGCGCCGGTGACCGGGCCGTTCGTCGCCATTCCCCATATGAGGGCACCGAGGCTGATCACGAAGATGATCGACTGGCCGAGGCCGAACGACCGCATGTCCGCGCGGTGGGGATACCCGCGGATCGCGCCTTGCGTGCTGCCCCGAATACCCGCCATGGTTATTATGCTAGCTTAGGGTGGTGTCTCCGGCAAGCCGTTGGCGCGCCTGCGGCAATGGCGCTATGCAAGGTCGAGGCGGGCCCTGTTGGTGCGCCGGTTCTCCTTCAAGGAGTTCAGCGTGTCGGCTGAAACCGTAATACCCTCAACCGCTTCGTCCCGCTCGACCCGCAAGCCGAAGGGCGAGGGTCACGCGCGCCGCGCCGAGATTCTGGCCGCTGCGGAACGCATCTTTGTCGACGTCGGATACGAGGGCGCGACCATCCGCCGGATCGCTGACGAGGTCGGCCTGTCATCGACGGCGCTCTACATGCACTTCTCCGAGAAGAGCGAGATCCTGCACGAGATCTGCCGCCTGGCCTTCGCCCGGCTGCAGGCGGCGAACGCGACGGTCATCGCCGAGGGAGGGCCGCCCGAGGTCGTCTTGCGCAAGCTGATGGAGGCCTATGTCGACTTCGGATTCGAGAACCCCAACGCCTATCGCCTGACCTATCTGACCCGCCCGATCGAGGCGCGGGACGGGGCCCAGAGCGCGGCCCAGATGCTGGGCGGCGAACTGTTCCGGGCGTTTGAGGCGATCGTGGAAGAGGCGGGTGCGGCCGGTCGACTGCGGGGCGATGCGCGCGCCTCGGCCCAGGCGTTGTGGGCGGGGTCGCACGGGGTCATCTCGCTGATGATCACGAAGCCCTATTTCGAGTGGGTCGATCGGAGCCTGCTGACCCGGACCATGCTCGACGCCCTGTTCGCCGGACTGCTCAAGCCCTGATCCTGCTCCAGAGATCAGCGAGAGCCTGACTCATGCTTTCGACAGAAGCGCGAAGCGCTTCCGTCTCAAACGATCAGGCTCGAGGCGATCAAGGCTGGTAGGGCTGGGGTCCGCCGGTGCCGCGCGCGATGTCCGCCGAGGTGGTGAGCGGGGCCGAGCCCCCGTTCAGGCGGGCCTTGTAGACTGCCATGTTCTCCATCACCCGCATCATGTAGTTGCGCGTCTCGGTGAAGGGCGCGCACTCGATGAAGTCGATCGGATCGACCCCGCCGGCTGCCAAGCCGCCGCGCGGATCGCCGCAACGGGCCACCCATTGCGGAGCCCGTGCGGGCCCGGCGTTGTAGCCCACGGTGGTCAGCAGCATCGAGCCCCGGAACTGGCTCATCAACTCGCCCAGATGATAGCTGCCCAGGGTCATGTTGTAGTCGGCATCCCACAGTCGCTCGGCCGACCAGGACATGCCCAGACGACGGGCGACGCCGGAGGCGGTGGAGGGCAGGAACTGCATCATGCCGCGCGCATCAGCGCCCGATCGGGCGCGCGGGTCGAAGCTGGATTCCTGACGCGTGATGGCCATGGTGAAGGCCAGGGGGGCGGCGCCGGCAACCTCGGGCGGGATGCGGATCGGGTACTGGCGCTCGGGCAGCAGGAAGCCGCGCTGGCTGGCGGCGCGACCGACCATCATGGCCCCGAAGCCGTCGCCGTAGCCGCGCGTCATGTCCATCAGGAGAGCCAGGTCGTTGATGCCCGGCAGTGTGTCGTCCAGGTGGTAGGCGAAGACGCGGTAGAGGCTCGTCTCGCCCGTCTCGCCCAGGATGCGGGCGGCGCGAACGACCTCATTGGCTTCGAAGGATGCGACGTCGTTCCGGGTCGGGACGGGCTCGGGCGGCAGGGTCAGGGTGGTCATCCCCGCCTTCTCCGCCGCCAGCTGGCCGTAGAAGGTCTGAATGTGACGGGCACCGCCCTGATAGAAGGCCTGGGCGCGGGCCTGGTCGCCCTGGGCTTCCGCCGCGCGACCCAGCCAGTAGAGGGCGCGGCCTTGGGTGATCGGGGTGGAGGACGACTGGCGCAGGGTCTCGAAGTGACCGGCGGCGCGTGCGGGATCGCCCAGCTTGGTCAGGGCGACCCAGCCGGCGAAGAACTCGGCGTCGACCTTGCGCTCGCCTGACGGGAAGCCGTGACCGGCCATGGCGTCATAGGCCGCGCGCCACTCGCGGCGCTCCAGCGCGTCAAGGAAATAGTTGCGGCGCTCGTTCCACAGGGCGGTCTGGCCGTCGGCGTGCAGGGGCGCGGCAGGCAGGGCGGACAGAAGGGCGAAGCCTTCGGTCTGGCGATTGGCCGCTCGCAGGATACGGACTCGCTCCAGGACGACTGCAGGGTCAGCGGCCTGTGACGGCGACAGGCTGGCGACGACGCTGTCGGCCGCATAGGCGCTTCGCAGGGTCATCGCGGCATTGGCGGTGGCGCGGCGCTCCGGCGAGACCAGATCGAGCATGGCGCGGGTCGCTGGGCCATGCGGGCCGGTCAGCAGCATGTTCAGCCGGGCGTCATGATCGCGCTGGGTGAGGGTGTTGCCCCAGCGGGTGAGGATGCGGCTCTGGGTCGCCTCGTCGAAGGACTGGGTCTGCCACCATTCCTGGATCAGCAGGCGGGCCTCGCCGGAACGGCCGCGCTGGTCCAGCGCATCGGCCAGGGCGATGGCGCCCTGCACCGTCGTCGGACGCGACGCGCTGAAGAAGGCGAGGGCGGCATTGGCGCCCATGCCTGCGCGTTCCAGCGCCTGTTCGCCGGCAGCGATCCGGGCCTCGGCGCGGGGCCAGGCGCGCATCGCCTGAACGTCGTTGGACAGCTCGGTCCAGGACAGTTGCGGCGCGGCAGTATCGACGAGCGCCCACTCGACCAGCTTCCTGGCCGTCGGGTCGCCAATGCCGGAGATGGCGTTCTGCGTGCCCATCACGTCGCGGGCGCGAGCGGCGGCCAGACCCTGGCGGAAGAGGGCGGTGTCGGCGTCGCCCAGGATGCGCGCCTGATACCCGCCGCTCTGCCCGGTGACGTAGGGCGTCGGCTGACGGTTCAGGTCGGCAGTCTGCGGAATCGGCGCGAGAACGGCCAGTACGGCCGCGAGGCTGGTCGCGAGCATGATGTGTCCGATCCTCATTCATCCCGGTTGCGGGTTCGAGCCCGGCAACCTACCCTCTTGCGTCTCGTATCAGGCGCCCGTCGCCCATCCCCCACGCAAGGTATTCTTGTTTCAATGACCGCCCCCTTGTTCAAGGGCGTGATCACCGCCCTGATCACACCACTTCGTGACGGAAACGTGGACGAAGGCGCCTTCGAGGCCCTGCTGGAACGCCAGATCGCCGCCGGGGTTCACGGCGTCGTCCCCATGGGCACGACCGGAGAGAGCGCCTCACTGACATCTGACGAGCATCGTCAGGTGGTCGAGTTGTGCGTACGGCTGGCTGCGGGTCGGGTCCGGGTCATTGCGGGCTGCGGCTCAACCGCGACCGACAGGGCCATGGGTTACACCCGGCATGCCAAGACCGTCGGCGTCGACGCCGCCCTGGTCGTGACGCCCTATTACAACAAGCCCTCGCAGGCGGGGTTGCAGGCCCATTTCGAAGCCATCGCAAACGCGGTCGAACTGCCGCTGCTGCTCTACAACGTGCCCAGCCGGACGGGTGCGGACATGGCCGATACGACCGTGGCGGCGCTTGCGGCGCATCCGAACATCGTCGGCATCAAGGACGCGACCGGCGACATGGCGCGGGTGAGCTGGATGCGGGTCAACATCGGCGGATCCTTCGCCCTGATCACCGGCGATGATGCGAGCTTCCCCGGCTATATGGCCCACGGCGGGGGCGGTATCATCTCCGTGGTGTCGAACGTCGCTCCCGAAGGCATGGTCGCCCTGTGGAACGCCATCCAGGCTGGCGACCGAGCCCTGGCCCTGTCCTGGCAGGACCGGCTGAGCGGACTGGCAAGAGCGCTTTTCCTGGACAGTTCGCCGGCACCGACGAAATACGCCCTGGCCCGGCTGGGGCTTTGCACCGAGGAAATGCGGTTGCCGCTCGTGCCGATGCGCGATGACGTCAAGCCGGCCGTCGATGCGGCCATGGCCGCGGCGGGTCTGTGATGGCCACCACCAAGGAAAAGGCGGCCGCGACCGTCAAGGCTCCGATCACCAAGGCCAAGCTGATCGCCGAGAACCGCCGGGCGCGGTTCGACTATTTCCTCGAGGATAATCTCGAGGCCGGGATCATGCTGCTAGGGACGGAAATCAAGGCCCTGCGTATGGGTCGGGCCAATATCGCCGAGAGCTATGCGGCGGTGGAAGGGCGCGAGATCGTGCTGATCAACGCCGACATCCCACCCTATGCCCAGGCCAACCGGTTCAACCACGAGCCGCGCCGGCCGCGGAAATTGCTGCTGCATCGCAAGCAGATCGACCGGCTGATCGGGGCGGTCCAGAAGGACGGCCAGACTATCATCCCGCTGCGGCTCTACCTGAATGACGACGGCAAGGCGAAGCTTGAGATCGCCCTGGCCAGGGGCAAGAAACTGCACGACAAGCGCGAGGCCTCGGCCGACCGCGACTGGCAGAGGGACAAGGCCCGGCTCATGCGCGACAAGGGCTAGAAGCCCGCAGAGCGGCTCAAGGGGCTGGCCTCGATTACATTCGGGATCGAGGCGACGGCGGCCGGATTGGCGTCATAGAGGCCGAGCGACGGGCGGATCATCGCTTGCAGAACCTGACCCGACAGCGTGAGAACGATCGCCGCCAGGATTGCGAGCCCCGCGACCTTCCGCTCGCCTGCTGTGAACAGTTGAGGTTTGTTGTTGGTCTGTCTGCGCATCTGAACCTTCCTCTCCCTCCTGCAACGGAAGCTGCGCCGCAGTGTTCCGCCCGGTTCCGCGTCAGGAAGACTCGCCGATTCGGTGTGTCCGGCGAACAACAGTCGCCTAAACGGGGTCGGCCTCGATGGCGGCGCGGGCGCGGGCGAAGATGGTCACGAACATCTCTGGCGTCAGTCGGCCGGTGTTCGTGTTGAGCCGGGAGCAGTGATAGCTGTTGATCAGGGTGTAGGGGCCGACCTTTGCCTCGACGCCGTGACCGGCGGCCATGCCGGAGGCCGGGACGCCAAGCACCTTCAGCACGCTCTTTCGCGACACGTCGCCCAGTGTGACGATGACTTTCAGCCGGGGCAGGGCGGTCAGACGGTCGATCAGGAAGGGGCGGCAGGTCTTCTCCTCGATCGGCAGGGGCTTGTTCAGCGGCGGGGCGCAGCGGACGGCGTTGGTGATCATGCAATCGACCAGTTGCAGGCCGTCGTCGGGTCGCGCGTCGTAGACGCCGGTCGCGAAGCCTGTCTTCGTCAGGGTCTGGTAGAGGATCCAGCCTGCGCCATCCCCGGTGAAGGGGCGGCCGGTGCGGTTGGCGCCGGTTCGACCAGGGGCGAGGCCGACGACCAGCAGGCGGGCGTTGGGATCACCGAACGAGGGGGCGGGGCCGTTGAACCAGTCTGGGTTCTGGCGCCGGTTCTCCTCACGATAGGCGACGAGGCGGGGGCAAAGCGGGCAATCGCGGGGCGGTTCCGGGGTCATGCGCGATCGTCCGCCGGGAAGGTGCGCACCGTCGGCGTGGTCGCTGGCGTGCGGGGGCGGCCGTAGTCCTGGAGCAGGTCGACCAGTTCGACGAAGTCATCAGCCTGACGCCGCAGTTCGTCGGCGATCATCGGCGGCTGGCTCTTCAGGGTCGAGACGACGGTGACGCGGACGCCCTTCGACTGCACCGCCTGGACCAGCCGGCGGAAGTCGCCGTCGCCGGAGAAGAGGATGGCATGGTCGATGCGCGGGGCCAGCTTCAGCATGTCCACCGCGATCTCGATGTCCATATTGCCCTTGGTGCGCGTATGGCCCTGGGCGTCGGTGAATCGCTTCACCGGCTTGGTCACCAGCGAGAAGCCGTTGTAGCCCAGCCAGTCAATCAGGGGCCGGATCGGAGAGAACTCTTCGCCCTCGGTCACCGCCGTGTAATAATAGGCGCGAACCAGGACGGCTTTCTCCCGGAACGCATCGACCATCTTCTTGAAGTCGATGTCCGCGTTCAGGGCCTTGGTCGCCGAATACAGATTGGCCCCGTCGATAAACAGCGCCAGACGGTCGGTCGGATAAAGTCTCATGGAAATCGCGTCCCCGGAATCGGTCACAGCCCCTCAGGCGGTCAGCGTCAATATCGACGTCGACCTGGATCTGGACGCCGCCGTCATCGTCGCCCTGGGCTGCAATGACAAGGGGGTCTGGCCCTCGTGCCGCGAGGCGCTGGAAGCGGCGCTGCACCGGTTTCGCTTCGAAGGGATCGATGTGATCGCCAGTTCGAGCTGGTGGACGTCGCAGGCCTGGCCCGACCCGAGCGACCCGCCCTTCGTGAACGGCGTCGTCATCGTGCGCACGGACCATGATCCTCACGCCCTGATGGCGGCCCTGGGCCGGATCGAGGAGGCGTTCGGACGACGGCGCACAGCCGCCAATGCGCCGCGCACGCTGGACCTGGACCTGATCGCCTATGGCCGGGAGCAGGGCGATTGCAACGGCCTGATCCTGCCGCATCCGAGAGCGGCCGAGCGGCTGTTCGTCATGGGGCCGCTGGCGGAGATCGCGCCGGGGTGGGTTCATCCGCATGGGGGAGAGGCGGTCGAGCTTGCACGGATGGCGAGCGTCGGGACAGATGCACATCTTTCGCGGAGTTAACATGCGTCGTCTCGCTGGCGCTTTGGCTCTCGTCCTGATCTCTGCGCCGACACCGGGGCTCGCCCAATCCGACTGGCTCGACGTCGCACAGGCGACCGCGCCGCGAGACGCCTGGCCCGTGGGGGGCTTCGCTGTGTCGGGCCGCAATGGAACCTGGCGGCACGATATCTACAGCCGGTTCGTACCCTTTCCCGACACTGAGGACGGACTGGGTTTCGGCCACTTCGCCATCCGCAAGTCGCTGAACAATCCCGAGGGGATCGAGCAGATCGTCTGGGCGGATGAAGAGACCCGCCCGCAGGTCCTGGGGGTGATGCGCGCGCTGGATGCCTTCCAGCCGCCGCAGATCGATATCTGGGGGTTGCGACGGCGCATCCCCACCGAGGCCGGCCTGTATCCAGCCGCGCCGGGACCGGACGGAAACAGCTACGCGATCTGGGTGAAGGCGCAGGCGCAGACGGCGGATGGCGCCTTCACGGATCTGATGATCGCCGGCGGGGCTGGATTGATCAAGGGCTTCGTCGAGTTCGCGGAGGGCCAGCTGGCGGCATGCTGGAGCCGCGACATTCCGGCCGGCTTCGAGCGCTCGCACCGGTAGCCGCCGCAAAACCGCCGCCCTGGGAGTGCAGATGTGGCGTTGCACAAAGGCATGCCTATCTGTATGCAACGCGGTTCTCCCCCCGCCCGAGGTAATTCATGGCTCGCGTCACTGTCGAAGACTGCATCGAGAAGGTGCCGAACCGGTTCGGCCTGGTCCTGCTGGCGGGTAACCGCGCCCGCGCGATCGCCAACGGCGCCGCCCTGACGCTCGATCGCGACAACGACAAGAACCCCGTCGTCGCCCTGCGCGAAATCGCCGACGACACAGTCGTTCCGGCCGAACTGCTTGAGACCGTCATCGTCGCCCTGCAACGCGTCGACGAGCGCACGGAAGCCGAGGACGAGGCGGAAATCGTCGGTCTGCTGGCCGAGCCGCAACATATGAACATGGCCGAGGCCGAGCTGATCCGTGCGCTGCAGAGCGACCGGGACGGCGGCCAGGAGGAACGCTACTGACGGCGGTACCCGCCAACGGTATCACCATCCTCCCGGCGCGGTCCGGTACGACCCCGCCGCCAAAGATCATTGCCAATGACACCGCTTCGCCGTCTGTGGAAACGCAGGCGGCGAAACGCATTCCGGTCCTGCGCCAGTTCGAACTGATCGAGGCGGTCAAGGCCTATGACCCCACCGCCGACGAGGCCTTGCTGAACCGGGCCTATGTCTATGCGATGAAAATGCACGGCTCGCAGTTGCGGGCCTCTGGCGACCCCTATTTCGCCCATCCGATCCAGGTCGCGGGCATTCTGACCGACTACAAGCTCGACACAGCTACCATCGTCACCGCACTGCTGCATGACGTGGTCGAGGACACCTCGGCGACGCGCGACGATATCGCGGCCATGTTCGGCGAGGAGGTGGCAGGGCTGGTCGAGGGGGTGACCAAGCTGAGCCGGCTGGAACTCCAGGCCGAGCATACGCGCCAGGCCGAGAACCTGCGCAAATTCATCCTGGCCATCTCCAAGGATGTGCGTGTCCTGCTGGTGAAGCTGGCGGACCGTCTGCACAACATGCGGACGCTCAAATACGTCAAGCCGGAGAAACGTGAGCGGATTTCCAGGGAGACGCTGGAAGTCTACGCGCCTCTGGGCCGGTCGATCGGCATCCATTCGATCGCGTCCGAGCTGGAAGAACTGGCGTTCGAACACCTGAATCCCACGGCCCGGACCGCCATAGAGCGGCGCCTGGAGGCGCTGAAGCTCGAACACGGCCACGCCACCGAAGGCGTCGCCGCCGAGATCCAGCAGGTGCTCAGCGAGGCCGGCATCGCGGCGCGCGTCTATGGTCGCCAGAAGACTCCCTATTCGATCTGGCGGAAACTGCAGCGCAAGTCGGTGGGCTTTTCGTCCCTGTCGGACATCTACGGCTTTCGGGTTCTGGTCGCGTTCGAGGACGACTGTTACCGCGCCCTGGGCGTCATCCACCGCGCCTGGCCGATGGTGCCGGAGCGGTTCAAGGATTTCATCTCCACGCCCAAGTCGAACAACTACCGCTCACTGCACACGACCGTCGTCGGACCGGGCGGCCTGCGGATCGAGATGCAGATCCGCACCGAGGCCATGGACCGGGTGGCCGAGGACGGGGTGGCGGCGCACTGGGCCTACAAGAACCAGTCCTATGGCTTTGACCAGGAGGCGATGGAGAAGGATGGCGGGCGCGACCCGCTGCAGAACCTGCGGCACCTTGTGCAGGTCATCGAGCACGGGGAGGGGGGCGAGGACTGGGTCGAGCACGCCAAGCTCGAGATGTACCTGGACCAAGTCTTCGTCTTCACCCCCAAGGGCGCCCTGATCACCCTGCCGCGCGGCGGGATGGCGCTGGACTTCGCCTATGCGGTCCACACCGAGGTCGGGGACACGGCCGTCGGGGTCAAGATCAATGGCGAGCTGAAGCCCATGCGTACGGCGCTCCAGAACGGCGACGTGGTCGAAATCATCCGCGGCAAGAAGCGCGAGGCGCCGGCCGACTGGCGCAGCCTGACCGTCACTGGCCGGGCGCGGTCGGCGATTCGTCGCCATATCCGTTCGTCGGAGCGGGACGAATTCTACAAGCTGGGCAAGACGACGCTGGAGCAGGCGTTGACGCGCGCGGGCAAGTCGTTGGCCGATGTGTCGCTGAAGGTCGTGGTCGAGACCCTGGCGACGGGGACGCAGGAAGACCTGTTCGACGCCATCGGCCGGGGACGGATCCAGGCCAACCGGGTCGTCGAGATCCTGTTCCCTTCGCTGAAGGGGACGCTGACGACGGGCGCGGATCGCAAGAAGATCGGCGACGCCCACGCAAGGCTGTTTGTGCGCGGCGGAGGCCTGACGCCGGGCATCAGCATCCATTTCGGCGCTTGTTGCACCCCGGTGCCAGGCGACCGGATCGTCGGCATCCTCGAGCCCGAAAAGGGGCTGACCGTCCATGTCATCGACTGCCAGAAGCTGGCCGATTTCGCGGACGACGACAGCGTCTGGCAGGACCTGCAGTGGACGCCGCAGGCCGAACAGGGGGTGGTCGGCACCGCCCGGCTGCGCGCCACGATCCAGAACGCGCCGGGCGTGCTCGGTCAGGTCGCCACAGTGATCGGCGAGGCCGGCGGCAACATCCTGAACCTGAAGATGGCCCACCGGCAGTCGGACTTCTTCGACATGGACCTCG
Source organism: Brevundimonas sp. SL161 (assembly GCF_049896985.1). Classification (NCBI taxonomy): domain Bacteria; kingdom Pseudomonadati; phylum Pseudomonadota; class Alphaproteobacteria; order Caulobacterales; family Caulobacteraceae; genus Brevundimonas; species Brevundimonas sp. SL161. The sequence continues at coordinate 24,123 of NZ_JAFCVJ010000015.1, forward strand.
ACGTCGAGGTCGCTGACGCCAAACACGCCACCAGTATTATCGCCGCTCTGAGGGCCAATCCCAGCGTGGATACGGTCGAACGCTCGCGGGGGTAACCTTGGCTTTCGCATCCTCCGCCCCCCCACGCCTTCGCGGCGCAGACCGGGGGATGACGAATAGCGCCTATTTTTTGCCGGGCGGCTGGGTGAAGGGCGAGGTTCCGACCGACACCGCCGGCTTGGGCTTCTCGGCCTTGGGTTTGCGGACTTCCTTGTTCGACTTCACTTGACCCTTGGCCATGACCGATACTCCTGACGCGCGCCGCCGGGAGGGCGGATGCCTGTCCTCCTCCAACGCGAGATTTTCCACAATAGCCGCCGCCCAAGCTTCACGCCCTGTTGACGAGAACAAACTGCCAACATAGAACAATACCAGAACGATACATCTGGGGATAAGGCGATGACAAGAGTGGTTCGGGAAGCGCTGTCGCTTGCATCGTGCGGCGGCTTTGTCTGGATGGTCTGGCAGGTCGCCCTGTTGGCGAGATGAGTCGCCTCCGGCCTGCGCTCGAGGTTCAGGCCATCACCGATACGCCCGCAGAGACCGGTTTCGTCCATCTGAGGGTGCGCTCGGCCTATTCGCTGCTTGAAGGCGCGATCAAGGCGGGCAAGGTCGGCAGGCTGGCGGCGGATATCGGCATGCCGGCGGTGGCCGTGGCGGACCGGGTCAATCTGTTCGGGGCGCTGGAGTTCTCCGAGGCTTCGAAGAGCGTTGGTGTTCAACCATTGATCGCCTGTGCGCTGCCGGTCACCGGCATCGGCGGAAAGCGCGGTGAGCGCTGGGCCAAGGTCCCGACCGTGGTCCTGATATGCCAGAACGAGACCGGCTGGCGAAACCTGTGCGCCCTGTCGTCCTCGGCCTATCTCGATGCGGGCGACGAGGAGCCGCACGTGCCCTGGGCCAAGGTCGTCGCCCATTCGGAAGGGCTGATCCTGCTGTCCGGCGGCCCTGACGGCCCCGTCGACCCGCTGCTCGTGCAGAACAAGCCTGGCGAGGCCGCCACGACCCTGGCCGCCATGGCCGGGGAGTTCGGCGACCGCTTCTATGTCGAGCTGCAGCGCCACGGCCTGCCAGACGAGGCCGCCGCCGAGCGTGGACTGGTCGAATGGGCCTACGCCAACGACCAGCCGCTGGTCGCCACGAACGACGTCCACTACGCCAAACAGAACCAGGCGAAGTCGCACGACGCCCTGCTGTGCATCGCCGACGGCGCCTTCACCGGCCAGGAAGACCGGCGCCGGATCACCGACCAGCATTTCTTCAAGTCGGCCCCAGAGATGCGGACCCTGTTCGCCGACCTGCCCGAGGCCTGCGACACCACGATCGAGATCGCGCGCCGTTGCGCCTTCCTGGTCAAGACCCACCCGCCGATCCTGCCGCGCTTCGACGCCGGAGACGGCCGCACCGAGCCCGACGAACTGATGCACCAGGCCCGCGAGGGTCTGAAGGCGCGGCTGAAGCTGGTCACGCCCTCGGCGCCCGAGGCCGACTACTGGACGCGACTAGAGTGGGAGGTCGGGATCATCACCCAGATGGGCTTCCCCGGCTATTTCCTGATCGTGGCGGACTTCATCAAATGGGCCAAGTCGCACGGGATTCCTGTCGGGCCGGGGCGGGGATCCGGGGCAGGGTCTCTGGTCGCCTGGGCCCTGACCATCACCGATCTGGATCCGTTGCGGTTCGGTCTGCTGTTCGAGCGGTTCCTGAACCCCGAACGGGTCTCCATGCCCGACTTCGACATCGACTTCTGCCAGGAGCGGCGCGAGGAGGTGATCACCTATGTCCAGGAGCGCTACGGCAAGGACCGGGTCGCCCAGATCATCACCTTCGGTACCCTGCAGGCGCGGGCCGTGCTGCGCGACGTCGGCCGTGTGCTGCAGATGCCGCTGGGCCAGGTCGACCGGCTCTGCAAGATGGTGCCGAACAACCCGGCCAATCCGACCACGCTGGCGCAGGCCATCGAGATCGAGCCCCGCCTGAAAGAGGCCCGCGACGCCGAGCCGGCGGTGGCGAATCTGCTGGCGACGGCGCTGGAACTCGAGGGGCTTTACCGCAACGCCTCGACCCACGCCGCCGGCATCGTCATCGGCGACCGGCCGCTGGTCGAGCTGACGCCCCTGTATCAGGACCCCCGCTCGGACATTCCGGCCACCCAGTTCAACATGAAATGGGTCGAGCCGGCCGGTCTGGTGAAGTTCGACTTCCTCGGCCTGAAGACCCTGACCGTGCTGGACCGGGCGCACGGCTATCTGAGCCGCAGGGGCGCCGCGCAGGACTTCAACCTGCTGCCGCTCGACGACAGGTCGACCTATGAGCTGATGGCCTCGGGCCAGACGGTCGGGGTGTTCCAGCTGGAATCCCAGGGCATGCGCGACACCCTGCGCAAGATGCGGTGCGGCTCCATCGAGGAGATCACGGCCCTGATCTCCCTCTACCGGCCGGGGCCGATGGAGATGATCGACACCTATATCGATCGCAAGTTCGGGCGACAGGAAGTCGATTACCTGCATCCGTCTCTGCAGGAGACGCTGTCGGAGACCTACGGCGTCATCATCTACCAGGAACAGGTGATGAAGATCGCCCAGATCCTGGCCGGCTATTCTCTGGGCGAGGCCGACCTTCTCCGACGCGCCATGGGCAAGAAGAAGAAGGAGGAGATGGACATCCAGAAGGCGCGCTTCATCGCGGGCGCCTCCGAGAAGTCCGTGCCGGAACAGCAGTCTGACACCATCTTCGAACTCGTGGCCAAGTTCGCCGGCTACGGCTTCAACAAGTCGCACGCCGCCGCCTATGCGCTGATCAGCTACCAGACGGGCTGGCTGAAGGCGAACCACCCCGTCGAGTTCTTCGCCGCCTCAATGTCGCTCGACCTGTCGAACACCGACAAGCTGGCGGTCTTTTATCAGGACGCGCGCAAGCTCGAGGTGCCAGTGCGTGCGCCCGACGTGAACGCCTCCTCGGCCGACTTCGACGTCAGCTGGGATGAGGGCAAGGGGGCGGTCCTTTATGCGCTCGGCGCCATCCGCAACGTGGGCCTGGAGGCGATGAAACATGTCGTCGAGGTGCGCGAGACCGGCGGGCGGTTCGCTGACATCTTCGATTTCCTGGAGCGGGTCGATCCGCGCGCGGTCAACAAGCGGGCGCTGGAAGGCCTGGCCAAGGCTGGAGCGTTCGACTCGATCCACCCGAACCGGCGCCAGCTGTTCGAACAGGCCGACACCCTGATGGCCTATTGCCAGAGCGTGGCGGCGGACCGGACCTCGTCGCAGGTGTCGCTGTTCGGCGCCGATCAGGCCGGCGCGTCGCGGCCCCGGCTCAAGAGCATGGAGCCCTGGGTCGGGCCTGAACGCCTGGATCAGGAGCTGTCGGCGGTCGGCTTCTACCTGTCCGGCCACCCGCTGGAGGACATGGAGGGCGCGCTGCGGCGCAAGCGCGTGACCTTCGTCGCCGAGGCGGTGCAGCGCGCGGAGCAGGGCCACGACGCCTTCCTGATGGCCGGCGTTGTGCGCCGCCGTCAGGAAAGGGCCAGCCAGAAATCCGGCGAGAAGTTCGCCTTCGTCACCTTCTCGGACCCGACCGGCGAGTTCGAATGTCTGTTCCCGCCGGAACAGTTAAGGAAATGCCGCGAACTGCTGGAGGTGGGCGCTGCCCTGATGGTGCGGGTTCGGGCGAAGTCGTCGGACGGCGAGGTGCGGTTCTTCGGCGATGACTGTTCCAGGCTGGAGACGCTGGTGGACGACGCGTCGGTGGGACTGCGGGTCCACGTCTCCGCGCGCTCCACGGATCCGGCGGCGATCCAGGTCCGATTGGCCAGGGCCCTGGCGCAAGGAAAGGGCGGTGAGGTCACCCTGATCGCCTCGTTGGACGGGCGACGCGAGGTGGAGGTGCGGTTGCCCGGCCGCTATCGGCTGGACGGGGCGCTGCGCGGGGCGCTGAAGTCGGCGCCCGGGGTGCTGATGCTGGAGGATGCCTGAGGTCGGCCCGGATATATATTTTCTGTGGATTCCTCACTCCTGCGGGCAAGGATGAACGATCCGCTCTTGTGCGCTCGAACCCTCTTCCGCCGGGGAAGGGTTGCTTTCTCGCGCGTCCAGGACTAGAAGCTCGCCCACTTCACACGCAGGCGTGGCGCGTTTCGGGGAGACATCCTGAAGCGCTCCGTTCCGAGGGACCATCCGGTCCTTTCACCGTCTGCGGCGGAATAATCGGAAAAAGGACTTCCAAGATGGCTCTGCCTGACTTCTCCATGCGCACCCTGCTCGAAGCAGGCGCCCACTTCGGCCACCAGACGCACCGGTGGAACCCGAAGATGGAGCGCTACATCTTCGGCTCGCGCTCCAACATCCACATCATCGACCTGTCGCAGACGATGCCGCTGTTCCACCAGGCTCTGGTGGCCGTACGCGAAGTCGCCGCCAAGGGCGGTCGCGTCCTGTTCGTCGGCACCAAGCGCCAGGCTGCAGAGCCCGTCGCCGAGGCCGCCAAGCGCTGCGCCCAGTATTACATGAACAACCGCTGGCTCGGCGGCACCCTGACCAACTGGCGCACCGTGTCGGGCTCGATCGCCCGCCTGCGCGAGCTGGAAGGCCTGCTGGAGCGCGGCGGGGAAGGCCGGGTCAAGAAGGAACTGCTGACCCTCGAGCGCGAAAAGGAAAAGCTGGAGCTTTCCCTGGGCGGCATCAAGGACATGGGTTCCATCCCCGACATCATGTTCGTGATCGACACCAACAAGGAAGCGATCGCGATCCTCGAGGCCCGCAAGCTGAACATCCCGATCATCGCGATCCTGGACACCAACTCGGACCCCGACGGCATCACCTATCCGATCCCGGGCAACGATGACGCCGCGCGCGCCATCCAGACCTATTGCGACCTGATCGCCGACGCCGTCCTGGACGGCCTGGCCGCCGGCGCCGCGAACTCCGGAGTCGACCTGGGCGCGATGGAAAACCCCGTCGAGCCGATGCTGGCCGAGGCCTCGGCCCCGGTTGAAGCCGATCTCGCCCCCGAGGGCGCCGAGGCTGTCGCCGAGGAAATGCTGGCCGCGTCGGGCGAAGAGACGCCTGCCGAAGAGCCTGCTGCCGAAGAGCCTGCTGCCGCGGAGCCTGCTGCCGTGGAACCGGCAGCCGAAGCCGAGAAGACCGAAGCCTGATCGGATCGGTCCGGCGATCCGGACCGTCCGCAAAACTGACATGCGGCCGGGGTAATCCCCCGGCCGCTCATGCATTCGATACAGACCTCAGGAGACCAGAAATGGCCGAGATCACCGCCGCCCTCGTCATGGAACTGCGCGCCAAATCCGGCGTCGGCATGATGGACTGCAAGAAGGCGCTTCAGGAAACCGACGGCGACATCAGCGCCGCGATCGACTGGCTGCGCGCCAAGGGCCTGTCCAAGGCCGCCAAGAAGGCCGACCGTGTCGCCGCCGAAGGCCTGGTGGCCGTCGCCAGCCGCGAAGACGGCAAGGGCGAAATCGGCGCCGCCATCGAGTTCAACTCGGAAACCGACTTCGTCGCCCGCAACGAGCTGTTCCAGAACGCCGCCAAGGCCTTCGCCCAGAAGGGCCTGGAGCACCACTCCGTTGAGGCCCTGCACGGCGCCGAGCTGGAAAACGGCAACACCATCCAGGCCGAGGTCACCAACATGATCGCGACCATCGGTGAGAACATGCAGCTGCGTCGGGCGGCTCGCCTGTCGGTCGATGAAGGCGTCGTCGCCTCCTACGTCCACAACGCCGTGGCTCCGGGCCTCGGCCGCATCGGCGTGCTGGTCGCCCTGCACGGCGGCGGCGACAAGGTTGCCCTGCGCGAACTGGGCCGCAAGATCGCCATGCACGTGGCCGCGACTGCTCCGCTGTCGCTGAACACGGACGATCTGGACCCGGCCGCCGTCGAGAAGGAACGCTCGGTCCTGACCGAAAAGGCCAAGGAAGAAGGCAAGCCGGAAGCCATGATCGCCAAGATCGTGGAAGGCCAGATCAACAAGTTCCAGAGGGACGTGGTGCTGACCAAGCAGCCGTTCGTGATGAATCCGGATGTGACCATCGAACAGTTGGTCGCCGACAAGGGCAAGGAACTGGGCGCTCCTGGCCTGCACCTGGCCGGCTTCGTCCGCCTGGCTCTGGGCGAGGGCGTGGAGAAGATCGAGGGCCCGGACTTCGCTTCGGAAGTGGCCTCGATGATGGCTCCGAAAGTCTAACCATACATACTGCGTGACTATCGGGGCGCGTTCGGCTTTGAAGCCGGACGCGCCCTTCGTCTATAAAGGCCCGCCCGATTCCCGTGAAACGAGACCCCCATGCCTGCTGACAGCGCCCCCCCGCGATACAAGAAGGTGCTGCTGAAGGTCTCGGGCGAGGTCCTGATGGGCGAGCAGGGCTATGGCATCGACATGCACACGGTCGATACCGTGGCCGCGGCCATCGCCCGGGTGGTCAAGGGCGGGACCCAGGTCTGCCTGGTGATCGGCGGCGGCAACATCTTCCGTGGTCTGTCGACGGCGGCCGCGGACATGGAGCGCGCCAGCGCCGACTACATGGGCATGCTGGCCACCGTCATGAACGCCCTGGCCATGCAGAACGCCCTGGAGAAGATCGGCGTCGATACTCGGGTGCAGAGCGCCATCCCGATGGCCGCGATCGCCGAGCCCTACATCCGTCGTCGCGCCGTGCGCCACATGGAAAAGGGGCGGGTGGTGATCTTCGCCGCCGGCACCGGCAACCCCTATTTCACGACCGACACGGCCGCCGCCCTGCGCGCCGCCGAGATGGGCTGCGACGCCCTGCTGAAGGGAACTTCCGTGGACGGCGTGTATTCCGCTGACCCGAAGAAGGACAAGACCGCGACCCGCTACGACCACCTGACCTATCAGGACGTGCTGTCGCAGAACCTGAAGGTCATGGACGCCGCCGCCATTGCCCTGATGCGCGAGTCCAAGATTCCGATTGTGGTGTTCTCGATCCGCGAGGAAGATTCACTGCGCAAGGTGCTGAAAGGCAAGGGAACGTTCACCGTGATCAGTGACGCTCCGCCCAAAGCCGCCTGAGACAAGACCAAGAATGAGGAGACCCCGATGGCCAAGCCTGATCTGAAGACCTATCGCGACCGTATGGACAAGGCTGTGTCCTCGCTGAAGGAAGAATTCCAGGGCCTGCGCACCGGCCGCGCCAATGCTGGTCTGCTAGATCCCGTTCAGGTGCAGGCGTACGGCTCCTCGTCACCGCTGAACGCCGTGGCGGCGATCAGCGTGCCCGAGCCGCGCATGATCTCGGTCAGCGTCTGGGACAAGACGATGGTCGGACCGGTCGAGAAGGCCATCCGCGCCGCCGGTCTGGGCCTGAACCCCATCGTCGATGGCCAGACCCTGCGTATCCCCGTGCCGCCCCTGACCGAAGAGCGTCGCAAGGACCTGGCCAAGCTGGCCGGCAAATACGCCGAAACGCAGAAGATCTCCGTGCGCAATGTGCGTCGCGACGCCAACGACGACCTCAAGAAGGCCGAGAAGGCGGGCGACATCAGCCAGGATGAGCAGAAGAAGATGGAAACCGAGGTCCAGAAGGACACCGACGCGGCCATCAAGCGCATCGACGAGACCTTGAAGACCAAGGAAGTTGAGATCATGCAGGTTTGAGGCCTCCCTCAAGCCTCGACAGAACGGATATCGGATGACGGCCCCCTCCGGCGGCGCGCCAGCCCCTGAAGCGGGGCCCCGGCATGTCGCACTGATCATGGACGGCAACGGTCGCTGGGCTCAGGCTCGCGGTCTGCCCCGGGCCATGGGTCATCGCGAGGGTGTGCAGGCGCTGAAACGCACCGTCCAGGCGGCGCCGGCCTTCGGCATCGAATGCCTGACAGTGTTTGGGTTCTCGACCGAGAACTGGCGGCGTCCGGCCGAAGAGGTCTCCGACCTGATGGGATTGGTCCGGTCCTATGTGGCCAGCGATCTGGCCCGGCTGGAGCGGGAGGGCGTACGCGTGCGCGTCCTGGGCCGCCGGACCGGACTGCCCGCCGATATCGCGGCCATCGTCGAACGCGCCGAGCGGTCGACGGCGCACAACAGCCGCTTCCTGTTGCAGGTCGCGTTCAACTATGGCGGCCGGGCGGACATCGTCGATGCGGCCAAGGCCTATGTGGATCGGTTGCTGGCCGGCGAGGCGACCGGGCCGCTGGATGAAACGACCCTGGGACTGGGCCTGTCCACTGCGGACGGACCACCCGTGGACTTGATCGTGCGCACTTCGGGCGAGCAGAGGCTGTCCAACTTCCTCCTGTGGGAGGCGGCCTATGCCGAGCTGGTTTATCAGGACGTGCTGTGGCCCGACTACGGGGCCGAGGCCTTGGCCGAAGCGGTGGACCAGTACCTGCAGCGCGACCGACGGTTCGGCGCGATCGCGGTCGAGCCGGCGCTCGCGGTCAGCTGATGGCGTTCAAGGTGCGCGACATGGGCCTGCGCGCCGCTTCGGCCATCGTTCTGGCGCCGCTGGCCATGCTGGCCGTCTGGTTTGGCGGACCCTGGATTCTCGGCGTCCTGCTGATCGCCTGTGTCGTCCTGTCCATGGAATGGGCCAGGATGAGCGCTCCGTCCGACTGGAAGGCCGTCGCCGCCGCCGTCGCCCTGGCGCTGGTGGCCACACTGCTGTCCAATCCGAACGAGGCCCTGTCCTTCAGCCTGGTGCTGCTGGTTTTCGGCGGCGCTGCGGCAGGCCTGTTCGCGAGGGCGCGCGGGCAGTCCGGAATCGATGCGGCCTACGGCGTGCTGTACCTCGGTTGGCCGGCACTGCTGCTGATCTGGTTGCGGGACGGGAACACGGCGATCGGCTTCTACTGGGTGACGTTGGCCTTCGTGGTCGCCTGGGCGTCGGATATCGTGGCCTTCCTGGTTGGCAGCGCCGTCGGAGGCCCGAAGCTGTGGCCGCGGTTCTCGCCCAACAAGACCTGGTCCGGCTTCATAGGCGGCTTGCTGGCGGGCACTGTGGCCGGCGCCGCCATGTCGGCCCTGCCCGAGGCGGGCGTGCGCTCGATGCAGTGGAGCGCGCTGCTCGGCTTCGCCGCCGCCCTGGCGACCATGGCCGGCGACCTGTGGGAATCTGCTCTGAAGCGGCGGTTCGGGGTCAAGGACGCGGGAAACCTGATTCCGGGACACGGCGGTCTGATGGATCGGGTGGACGGGCTGATGTTCGCCATCGTGGTCGTCGCCGTCGGACGGGTCCTGGCCAACTATTTCGGCGCGGGCACGTGATCCGGCGTCGCGTGACTGTGCTGGGGTCCACGGGCTCCGTCGGCGCCTCGACTCTGGACCTGATGGATCAGGCGGAGGCGGCCGGGACAGGGGCCTTTGAGGTCGTCGCCCTGACCGGCGGAAACAATATCGAGCGGCTGGCCGAACAGGCGCGCCGCTGGCGTCCCGCTGTGGCCGTCACGGCCGATCCGAACAGGCTGGAAGAGCTGCGTACGGCGTTGACCGGGACCGGCATCGCGGTGGCGGCGGGAGAGGCGGCCGTGGTCGAGGCGGCGACGCGACCGGTGGATCTTGTCATGGCCTCGATCGTCGGCGCCGCAGGGCTGAAGTCCGCCTGGGCCGCCGCCGCGACGGGAGCGACCCTGGCCTTGGCCAACAAGGAAAGTCTCGTCTGCTGCGGCTCGGCCCTGATCGAGCGGGTCAAGGCGAGCGGAGGCCGGTTGATTCCGGTCGATTCCGAGCATTCCGCCATCTTCCAGGTCTTCCCGTCCGAGGCGCCTGAACGGGTCTCCAGACTGATCCTGACGGCGTCGGGCGGCCCGTTCCGCCAGGCCTCGCGCGCTGACATGGCCTCAATGACCCCGGAACAGGCCGTCGCTCACCCGAACTGGAGCATGGGGGCCAAGATTTCGGTCGACAGCGCCACCATGGCCAACAAGGGCCTGGAAATGATCGAGGCGGCCTATCTGTTCAACATGCCGGCCGATCGCATCGATGTGGTCGTCCACCCCGAATCGATCATTCACAGCCTGGTCGAGTTCATTGACGGCTCGACCCTGGCCCAGATGGGGCCGCCGGACATGAAGACCCCGATCGCCTACGCCCTGGCCTGGCCCGACCGGATGGCCTGGCCGGCGCCCAAGCTGGACCTCGCCGCCCTGGGTCGGCTGACCTTTGAGGCGCCCGATCCGGAGCGGTTTCCGTCCCTGCGACTGGCGCGCGAGGCGCTCGAGGCGGGCAGGGGAGCGCCAACGATCTTCAACGCCGCCAATGAGGTCGCCGCCCTGGCCTTCCTTGACCGGCACCTGGCCTTTCTCAATATTGCCGCAGTCGTCGCCGAAACCCTTGATCGGATGACGAAGACGGGGGCGGATGCCGATTTCGACGATGCCTGCGCCGGCGCTCTTGCACTCGATGCTCGCGCCCGCCGGGTCGCGATGGAAATCGTCGGGGATCTGGCGTTCGCCGCCTGATCCCTTCGGCTCAGCGGAAATGGAGACGGTATGCTGAACGCGCTGGGACAGGCCCTGATCTACATCGTGCCGTTCCTGCTGGTGCTGACGGTCATCGTCACCATCCACGAACTGGGCCACTTCCTGGTCGCGCGCGCCTTCGGCGTGAAGGTCGATCGGTTCGCGATCGGCTTCGGCAAGGCCATGTTCAGCCGCACCGACCGGAACGGTATCGAATGGCGCGTCGGCTGGATGCCGCTGGGCGGATATGTGAAATTCTCCGGCGACATGGATGCGTCCAGCGTACCCGACAGTCGGGGCCTCGATACGCTGAAGTCCGAGATCGTGGCGCGGGACGGTATCGGCGCCGAGCGCGACTATTTCCACTTCAAGCCGGTCTGGCAGCGGATGCTGATCGTCGTCGCCGGTCCGGTGGCGAATTTCATCCTAGCGATTTTCATCTTCACCCTTCTGTTCTCGCTGCTCGGGGTGGACCTGCGCCCCGCCCGGGTGGCCGAGGTGACGGCAGGGTCGCCCGCCGCCGCCGCCGGATTTCAGGCTGGTGACCTGATCACGGCCATCGACGGCCGCGTGATCGCCGACGCCGGAGAGGTAACGCGCAAGGTCAGCCTGTCGGCCGGCGACGCCGTCCAGTTCACCGTCGAGCGCGCCGGATCGGAAATACGGCTGGTCGCGACGCCCATCCGGCGGGTCGAAACGGATCCGATTGCGGGCCGTGTCAGCGTGGGCCGGATCGGCCTGGCCCTGTCCTCCACGGCGGCCGAGACCCGTCACGTCCGCTATAATCCTGTCGAGGCCGTCGGCCGCGGCGTCCAGGAGACCGGCGACATCCTGGGAACCACCCTGACCTATCTGGGCCGGATATTCACGGGCCGTGAGTCGGGGGATCAGTTGAGCGGGCCGCTGGGCATCGCCAAGGCGTCCGGGGCCCTGACCAACGCGGCGGTGGCCGCCAATCCCGATCCCGTGGCGACCGTGTTGAACCTGCTTCTGACGCTGACGAGCTTCGCCGCCATACTTTCGATCGGAATCGGCTTTCTAAACCTCTTGCCCATCCCGGTTCTGGATGGCGGACATCTGGTCTTCTACGCCTATGAGGCTGTGGCGAAGAAACCCGTTGCCGCCGTCGTTCAGGAGGCGGGGTACCGGGTCGGTCTTGCTTTGCTGGCGGGTTTGATGTTGTTCGCGACCTGGAACGACCTGCAGAAGTTGAACCTGTTCAAATTCCTGGGCGGGCTCGTCAGTTGAGCCGACGCCAGCCCCCGATGGTTTCCCGCATGATCCTGAACGACCTCCGCGCCGCATCGAATACGGGTGACCGCAACCTGCGCAGGACCTGCGTGGCCACGGCCAGCCTTCTGGCGCTTGTCGCGGGGACGCCGGCCCTGGCGCAGACCGCGCCGGCGCCCGCCATCCAGCCCGGCCAGATCGCCGCGCCGGCCGCCCAGACGGCTCCATCCGAGACCGGAGTGGTCAACCGCATCCTGGTCCAGGGCAACCAGCGCATCGACCAGACGACGGTGCTATCCTATCTGCCGATCCAGCCGGGCGACACCATCGACGCAGTGATCCTGGACGTCGCGATCCGCACCTTGGACCGAACCCAGTTGTTCGCCGATATCCAGATCGGCCTGCAGCCGAACGGCGACCTGGTCGTCCGCATCGTCGAGAACCCGATCATTAACCAGGTCGTGTTCGAGGGGAACGGCGCGATCAGCGAGGACAAGCTGCGCGAGGAAGTAACCATCGCGCCGCGCGGCATCTACACCCGCGCCCGGGTCCAGGAGGATGTGGGCAAGATCATTGAACTGTATCGTCTGTCGGGCCGTATCTCGGCGAACGTGACGCCCAAACTGGTCCAGCTCGAACAGAACCGCGTCGATCTGATCTTCGAGATCGACGAGGGCCCGGAGACGGGCGTCCAGTCGATCACCTTCCTGGGCAATGACGCCTTCTCCGACAGCGAGTTGCGCGAGGTCATGGTGACCAAGCAGACGCAGTGGTGGCGGCTGTTCACCAAGAACGACAACTACGACCCCGGCCGCCTTGATTATGACCGAGAGCAGCTGCGGAAATTCTATACGAACCGGGGCTACTACGACTTCCGCATCACCTCGGCCGTGGCCGAACTGGCGCCGGACGACAGCGCCTTCGCCATGACCCTGACGGTCGAAGAGGGTGACAAGTACAACTTCGGCGACATCCAGGTCGTGACCGAGAACGACCGCCTGAACGCGGACTTCCTGGAACTGCTGCTGCCGATCCGGACCGGCGACCTGTACGAGAGCGACAAGATCGAGAGCTCGGTCGACGCCCTGACCTTCGCGGCGGGCTCGGCGGGCTACGCCTTCGTCGACATCAACCCGACCTATCGTCCGAATCCCGAGACCGACGCCATCGACGTCACGTTCAACGTGTCGGAAGGCCAGCGTGTCTACGTCGATCGCATCAACGTCATCGGCAACACCCGCACCATCGACCCGGTCATCCGGCGCGAGCTGATGCTGACCGAAGGCGACGCCTTCAACCGCACCCTGCTGGAGCGGTCGCGCAACAACCTGCGGGCGCTGGGCTTCTTCAAGGAAGTCACGGTCGATGAGACCCGCGGCGCCGCGCCGGACCGTTCGATCGTCAATGTCACCGTCGAGGAGCAGCCGACAGGCGAACTGTCCGTCGGCGCGGGCTTCAGCTCCGTCGACAGCTTCGTGGTCAACCTGGGCATTTCGGAACGCAACTTCCGCGGGCGGGGCCAGAACGTGGTCGCCCGCGTCGAATGGGGCTCGCTGCGCCAGCAGATCGATTTCCGCTTCACCGAGCCCCGGTTCCTGGGCCGTGACGTCGGCGCGGGCTTTGACCTGTTCCACTCGCGCTACGATTTCCAGCAGGAATCGTCGTTCGACTATCGCTCGACCGGCGCAGGCGTGCGTCTGACCTACCCGCTGAACGGCTACAGCCGTCTGTCGACGCGCTACTTCATCAAGGACGACGAGATCCTGGTGCCGATCGGCTACTGCGACGCCAACGGTGTCGGCTCGTCGGCCCTGTGCGAACAGGTCGGCGCCTCGCTGAACTCGTCGGTCGGCTACACACTGCTGGTCGATCGCCGAAATGACCCGGTGCGCGCCACGCGCGGCTGGACGGGCTCGATCCGCCAGGACTTCGCGGGTCTCGGCGGCGACGTGAACTATGTGAAGACCGAGGTTGATGCGACCCTCTACTACGGCATCACCCCGAGCTGGATTGTCACTGTGGCGGGTTCGTCCGGCTATGTGTCCGGCTGGAGCGGCGACGCCGTGCGGATCAACGACCGCTTCTTCAAGGGCGGCAACAGCTTCCGCGGCTTCGAGAACGCCGGCATGGGGCCGCGCGATCTGGCAACGAATGATGCGCTGGGCGGCAATTTCTACGCCGTGGGCAGCGTCGAACTGACCCTGCCGAACGGCCTGCCCGCGCAGTACGGTATCAAGACCTCGCTGTTTGCCGACGTCGGCACCCTGGGGGTTCTGGACAACCGTTATACTCTCGGAACCAACGGCCTGCCGGACCCCTCCATCGCGGATGACCTGTCGCTGCGCGCGTCCGCCGGTCTCAGCGTCCACTGGAAGTCGCCGATGGGCCCGATCCGGTTCGATTTCAGCCAGATTCTGAGCAATGAAGACTACGACCGGACCGAAACCTTCCGCTTCTCGACCTCAACCCAGTTCTAAGCCCGGGCCCTTCGGCCCTAAAAGGTTACCCATGAAAATCCTCGCTATTGGCGCTTTCGCCCTGGCTTCGCTCGTCGCCTCGACCGCCGTCGCCCAGACCCAGGGCCCGCAAAATCCTGGTCCGAACATCCCGGGCGTCTGCGTCTATTTCAACCAGCGCCTGCTGGCGACCTCGACCGCCGGTCAGGCCGTTCAGGCCCGCATGGAACAGCTGGCGACCGAAGTTCAGGGCGAACTGTCGCCCTATGCCACAACGATCCAGACCGAGATCACTTCCCTGCAACAGGGCGGTCAGGCCGCTGACGCCGACGGTACGCGCCGCACGGCCCTGCAGGCTCGCATCCAGGAAGCCCAGACCCTGGAACAGACCCGCCAGGACGAACTGCGCTACACCCTGTCGGAACAGCGCCGCCTGATTTCGGCCGCTGTCGAGCCGATCCTGGTCGCCGTCTATCAGGAACGTGGCTGCGGCATCCTGATCGACCGCGAGAGCGTGTTCATCCTGAACCCGGCGATGGATGTGACCGACGTGGTCATCGAGCGGTTGAACAGCCAGCTGCCGACCCTGAGCTTCAACCGCCTGCCGGTCCCGGCTCAAGCGGCTCAATAAGGCGAAGGGCATGACGCCCGACGCCCGCTTTTTCGATACGCTGAGTCCGCTCGGCGTCGACGACCTCGCGGCCCTGACGGGCGGCGAGGTCGTTCGCACTTCGGATGTTCGCATCGCGCGGGTCGCACCGCTCGCCACGGCGGATGGTCGGGCCGTGGCCTTCCTCGGCGACCGAAAATTCCTCGGAGCGTTGCAGGCCACCACGGCCGGCTGCGTGATCCTGCCCAGTGAAGCCGTGGACGCCGCTCCGACCGGGGCGGCGGTCATAGTCTCCCGCACGCCTCAGGCGGCCTGGGCCGCTTGCGCAATTGCATTGCATCGCCCCATCCGGCTGACTGCGACATCGGTTGTCGATGTTTGCGAGGACGACAGCGTGGTGATCGAGTCGGGCGCGATCCTGAGTCAGGGCGCGCGCATCGGGCGAGGCAGCCGTATCGGCGCCAACAGCGTCATCGGCCCCGGAGTTCAGATCGGCCGCGACTGCGATATTGGCCCCAATGTCACCATCCGATTCGCCCTGATCGGCGATCGGGTGAAGATCTATGCCGGCGCACGGCTGGGCGAGGCCGGGTTCGGCGCCGCCGGCGGCACGACCGGCCCGGTGGACGTGCCGCAGTTGGGGCGCGTCATCATCCAGGACGGTGTCACGATCGGCGCCAACACCTGTATCGACCGGGGCGCATTCGATGACACGGTGATCGGCGAGAACACGAAGATCGATAATCTGGTCATGATCGCCCACAATTGCGTCATCGGTCGCAACTGCCTGATCGCGGGCCAGACGGGGATCTCGGGGTCGGTGACGATCGGAGACGGCGTCATGTTCGGCGGCCAGGCGGGCGTGGGCGACCACTTCAGGATCGGCGTCGGCGCGCGGGTAGCGGCGGGCGCAGGGGTGCTGGCCGACATTCCGGCGGGTGAAACCTGGTCCGGCTATCCGGCCAAACCGATCCGTCAGTTCTTGCGTGAAACTGTCTGGGTGTCCAAACAGGCGGGGCGAAAAAGAGAGCGGACGGATGACTGAGCCTGGGGTGAAGATCGACTACGCCGAGGTCATGCGCCGGCTGCCCCACCGTTATCCGTTCCTGCTGGTGGACAAGGCCGAGGCCTTCGTGGCGAGCACGTCGATCACGGGCATCAAGAACGTCACGCACAACGAGCCGTTCTTCCAAGGCCACTTCCCCATCGATCCCGTCATGCCGGGCGTCCTGATCGTCGAGGCCATGGCCCAGACTGGCGCGCTGCTGATGTCCAAGAGCCTGGACGTCGCCGTCGAGGGCAAGGTCATCATGTTCATGTCCATCGACGGCGTTCGCTTCCGGAAGCCCGCGCGGCCGGGCGATCAGTTGCGCATGGACGTTGTCGTGACCCGACAACGCGGCGACATCTTCAAGTTCCGGGGCGAGACCTTCATCGACGGCAAGCTGGCGGCCGAAGCCGACTTCGCGGCCATGGTCGTCACGGTCAACCAGCCCGTCACGCCATGAGCCATATCCACCCCACCGCCATCGTCGACGGCTCGGTCGACCTGGGTGCGGACGTGGCGATCGGGCCGTGGTGCATCGTGGGACCTGGCGTGACGCTGGCGGACGGGGTCCATCTCGTCAGCCATGTGGTGGTCCAGCAGGACACCTCGGTCGGCGCCCGCACCGTCATCCACCCCTTCGCCGTCATCGGCGGCGACCCCCAGCACAATGGCTACAAGGGCGAGACGGTCCGGCTGGAGATCGGCTCGGACAACGCGATCCGCGAGCACGCCACCTTCAACCGGGGCACGCCGCAGGGATCGGGCGTGACGCGTGTCGGCTCTAACGGCCTGTTCATGACCGGCGCCCACGTCGGCCACGATGCGGTCGTCGGCGACCATGTGGTGATGGCCAACAGCGCGACCCTGGGCGGCCATGCGCGGATCGGCGACAAGGTCTTCCTCGGCGGCCTCTGCGCCGTGCACCAGAACGGCCGGGTGGGGCAGGGCGCCATCGTTGGCGGTCTCGCGGCCGTGACGCGCGACGTGATCCCCTATGGCTCGGCCTGGGGCAACCATGCTCAGCTGCACGGCCTGAACCTGATCGGGCTGAAGCGGAAAGGCTTCGGCAAGGACGCTGTGCGCCGGTTGCTGGCGGCTTTCCGGGACCTGTTTGAAGGCGAAGGGGTGTTCGCGGACCGGCTCGATGCGGTCGAGGCCGGTTACGCGGACCTGCCCGAGATCATGGAGATCGTCGCCTTCATCCGCGAGGACGGCAAACGGCCTTTGTGCCTGCCGGGCGAATGATCAAAACCCCACGCCAAACTGACCAGGAATCGGGACCAATCCGATCAGTCGGGACGTCAAATGCGTCAGACTCGCCAATCGCGCGTTCGACCAGCGACGGCGCGGCATGAGCGCCGGCAAGCTCGGTGTCATCGCGGGCGGGGGCGCCCTGCCGCTGGCGATTGCGGCGCGGTGCGAGGCCGAGGGGCGGCCTGTGTTCGTGGTGCGGTTGACCAGCTTCGCCGACCCGCATCTGATCCGTTATCCGGGACTGGAAGCGGGCTTGGCCGAGATCGGTCGGGTGCTGGCGGCGTTGAAGGCGGCGGACTGTGTCGCCGTCTGTTTTGCCGGGACCGTGAACCGTCCGGACTTCAAGGCTCTGAAGCCCGATCTGAAGGGCGCGTTGGTGCTGCCGGGAATCATCGCGGCGGCGACGAAGGGCGACGACGCCCTGCTGCGCAAGATCCTGTCGGTGTTCGAGAACGAGGGCTATGCCATCGAAGGGGCCGACGACATTCTGGGCGGCGAGACCCTGACGGTCGGCGCCCTGGGCCGCGTCACGCCGGATGAAGCCCAGCTTTCAGACCTCAGGAAAGCACTGCATGTCGCTGAAAAGGCAGGCGAACTGGATATCGGACAGGGCGCGGTCGTGTGCGACGGTCTGGTCCTCGCGGTCGAAGCCCAGGAGGGCACCGATGCCATGTTGGCCCGGGTTGCGGGGCTGCCCGGCGATCTGCGCGGCGCCACGGGCAATCCGAAAGGGGCGTTAGGAAAGGCCCCGAAGCCGATCCAGGACCTGCGCGTCGACATGCCGGTCATGGGCGCACAGACGATCGAGATGGCCGCCGCCGCCGGGCTGGCGGGCGTCGGCGGGGTCGCGGGCAAGCTGATCCTGATCGACCGGCCCGCGATCATCGAGGCTGCGGATCGGCTGGGCCTGTTCGTCTGGGGCGAGGACCGGTCGTGAAAGTCATGCTGGTCGCCGCCGAGGCCTCGGGCGATTCGTTGGGCGCGGGGTTGGCGCAGGCCCTGCGAGCCCGGCTATCGGACATCGCCTTCGTCGGCGTCGGCGGCCCGAAGATGGCGGCCGAGGGCGTCGAGAGCCCTTTCGACATCGCCCAGCTGTCCATCCTCGGCTGGCTGGAGGGGTTGCGGGCCTATGGCCGGGTCAAGGCGAGGGTCGCCGATACCGTCGCCCTGGCGGTGCGCGAGCGGCCCGACGCAGTGGTCCTGATCGACAGCTGGGGGTTCACCATCAGGGTCGCCAAGGCGCTGCGGCTGGTGCTGCCCGGCGTGCCGCTAATCAAATACGTCGGCCCCCAGGTCTGGGCCTCGCGACCGGGCCGGGCGAAGACTCTGGCGGGCGCGGTCGATCATCTGCTGGCCCTCTACGCCTTCGACGCGCCGTGGTTCGAGCGCCAAGGCCTGGCCACGACCGTGGTGGGCTCGCAGGCGCTGCACATCGACATGGGCACGGCGGATCCGGTGGCCTTCCGCGCCGCGCGGGGGATCGCCGCCGATGCGCCCCTGCTGCTGGTCATGCCCGGCAGCCGCCCGAGCGAGATCCGCCTGATGACGCCCGTCTATGAGGCGGCGATCCAGAAACTGAAGACGGAGCGTCCGGGCCTGGAGGTTGCGGTCGTCGTTGCGGGCACGGTCGCGGACGACGTGACGGCGCGTATCGCCGCCTGGCCGTTCCGGACCCACGTGGTCAGTGAAGCCGATAAATACGCGGCGATGAAGGCGGCCGGTGTGGCCCTCGCCACCAGCGGCACGGTCTCGACCGAATTGGCGCTTGCGGGCGCGCCCATGGTGATCGCCTACCGGTTCGCGCCGCTCAGTTACGCGATCATGAAGCCCTTCTTCACAGGCAGATACGCGACCCTGTTCAACCACGCGGCGGACGAGGAAATCGCGCGCGAGCTGATCCAGACCGATGCGACGCCGGAGAAGGTCGCGGCCGAGGTCGGTCGGTTGCTTCGCAATCCCGACGCGCGGGCGGCCCAGACCCGGCGCCAAACGGAGGCGCTGGACTATATGGGCAGGGGAGGCGAGGACCCGTCGGCCCTGGCCGCCGAAGCGGTTCTGACGATCATCGCGGGCGCCTCTGGATCAAACGGCGCATCCGCCCTAGATTCCGGCCGCTGATCCTTCTGGATGACCGTCGAATGACCTCTCCTCGCCTGCCAAAGAAAAGCGAGACGCTGGAAATCCGGCTGCCGCACGCCGCGAAGCTTGCCTTCATGGAGCGTTGCCGCGCGGCCGGCCTGACCGCGAGCGAGGTCGTGCGCCGCCAGATCGAGAGCGAGGCTCCGACGGCTCCGAAGGCGCACCGGACGATGACGGCCTGGCAGGTGCTGGCTGCGGCCATCGCGGGCGTCGTCATCGGCGCGGCCGCGGCGCCGTCGATCGCCCAGGCCCTGCCGGGATCCCGTGCCGCCTTCGACCAGATGGACGCCAACCATGACGGCGTCGTCTCCTTCGCGGAGTTTCAGGCCCGCTAGCGTATACGGTGGGCGATCCGGCCTGGCCTCAGGTTGAACCATGTCCAAGGCTTCCAGAGCGAGGCACCCGGCTTCCACGAGGCAACCACGAGTTCGGCGCGTCCCACGACGTTCGTGACCGGCAGCAGGCCTACGCCGACGTCTCCAGACCAGCGGCTGTCCAGCGAGTTGTCGCGGTGATCGCCCATGACGAACAACTGACCCTCGGGCACGATCCGGGCGGGGCGATCGTCGCCCTCAAGCCCGTGTCCGGCATCGAAGGTGATGTAGGCGCGGCCATCCACCTGACGCTCCTCGACCTGCTCCACGGGCCGTGCGGGCGCGTCCAGATCGAGGCCCGGGCCGAGCGCCCGCTGGGACAGGGCCTGACCGTTGACCGTCACGGCGCCGCCCGAGACCGACACTGTGTCGCCGGGCAGGCCGATGACCCGCTTTATCCAGGTCTCCTGCAGGTTGCTCGGCCGGCGGAAGACGACGACGTCGCCGCGGTTGGGCAGATGCTCGAACAGTCGCCCCGACGGCAGGGGCGGATTGAAGGGCAGGGAGGCGCGGCTCCAGCCATAGGCGAACTTGGAGACCACCAGATAGTCGCCGACGACCAGGCCGGGCTCCATCGAGGCCGAGGGGATGGTGAAGGGCTGGAAGGCGACTGTCTGGATCGCGACCGCAGCGGCCAGGGCGACAGCGATGGTGCGGACCGTGTCGATGATCTCGGCCATGCCTGACGGCGCCGCGTCTGTCGTGGTCGGCGTGTCCGGAGGACGGGTGTCGGGGGTCTGGGTCATGCCGGCACCTGAGCGCCCGACCGCTCTCTGCGCCAGCGAAGTCTTGTCCGGACAGCGCCCGATCGTGTCCGGACAAAGAAAAACGCCGGGGCGCGGGCCCCGGCGTCTTGTCTGTGCGGCTGTATCAGCCCCGGTTCTGGATCGGCACGTAATCGCGCTCTGTCGGACCGGTGTAGAGTTGGCGCGGACGGCCGATCTTCTGCGCCGGATCGGCCAGCATCTCTTCCCACTGGGCGATCCAGCCCACCGTGCGGGCCAGGGCGAACAGGACGGTGAACATCGAGGTCGGGAAGCCCATCGCCGAGAGGGTAATGCCCGAATAGAAGTCGACGTTCGGGAACAGCTTACGCTCGATGAAATACTCGTCCGAAAGAGCGATGCGCTCCAGTTCCTTGGCGACCTGGAACAGGGGATCGTTCTTGTCGCCGACCAGTTCGAGGATCTCGTCCGCGGACTCCTTCATCACCGTCGCCCGGGGATCGTAGTTCTTGTACACGCGGTGGCCGAAGCCCATCAGCTTGTATTTCTTGTCCTTAACGCCCTGGATGAACTCCGGAATCTTGTCGGGCGTGCCGATTTCCTTGAGCATCATCAGCGCCTCTTCGTTGGCGCCGCCGTGCGACGGACCCCACAGGCAGGCGATGCCGGCGGCGATACAGGCGAAGGGGTTGGCGCCCGACGAACCGGCCAGGCGAACGGTCGACGTCGAGGCGTTCTGTTCGTGGTCGGCGTGCAGGGTGAAGATGCGGTCCATGGCCTTGGCCATCTTCGGATCGACGACATAGTCCTCGGCCGGAACGGCGAAGCACATACGCAGGAAATTCTCGGCGTAGCTGAGGTCGTTGCGCGGCGAAACGAACGGCTGGCCGATGTGGTATTTGTAGGCGCGGGCCGCCAGGGTCGGCATCTTGGCGATCAGGCGGATGGCCGAGATGTTGCGCTGGACCGGATCGTGGATGTCCAGGCTGTCGTGGTAGAAGGCCGACAGGGCGCCGACCGTGCCAACCATGATCGCCATCGGATGGGCGTCGCGGCGGAAGCCTTCGAAGAAGCGGTCGAACTGCGAATGCAGCATGGTGTGGCGGGTGATCGTCTCCTCGAACGCCGCGTACTCGGCGGCGGTCGGAAGCTCGCCGTGCAACAGCAGATGGCAGACCTCGATGAAGTTCGACTTCGAGGCCAGCTGGCCGATCGGATAGCCGCGGTGCAGCAGGATGCCGGCGTCACCGTCGATATAGGTGATGGCGCTTTCACAGGCCGCCGTAGAGGTGAAGCCCGGGTCGAAGGTGAAGGCGTCGGTCGCGCCGTACAGTTTGCGTATATCGATAACGTCAGGTCCGGTCGTACCGGACAGGACCGGCAGTTCGACGGACTTGTCGCCGTAGGTCAGGGTCGCCGACCCGGCGGATTTGGAGGCTTCGGTCATCTGGCGCCCTTGCTTTCGTGTTCTGTCCGGACGCGAGAAACCCGGACCCCGATTGTTATGGCCGTTCACTTAGTCTGTTGCAGCGCATCATCCAAGCGCCCCAGCGCGTCTTCGCGTCCGAGGGCCGAGAGGGTGCGCGCGATGTCGGGCGAAGCGATCCCGCCAGTCAGGGCTGCGCGCATCGGCGGGCCGATCTTGCCGAAGCCGACGCCCTCTTCCTCCGCGAAGGCCTTGAGCTCGGCCTCCAGGGCAAACACGTCCCAGCTTTCGAACAGGGCGAGACGCGCGCGGACGCGGGCGATGCGTTCGACCGTCTCTCCGGACAGCAGGGCGCGGGCCTTTCCGTCGAGTTCGAGCGGACGGGTCTTGAGAACGAAAGCTGTCTGATCCGCCAGTTCCAGCAGGGTCTTTGCGCGATCCTTGACGAACGGCATGGCGCGCTGGAGGCGGGCCTCGTCGCCCTCGTTGAGGGGCGCGCCCCTGGCGAGATGGGCGTCCAGCGTCAGGCCGGCCAGCCGCTCGTCGGCGGCCAGACGCAGCCAGTGCGAATTGACGTGGGCCAGCTTGTCGAAGTCCAGTCGGGCCGGCGCCTTGCCGACGCCGTCCAGATCGAACCAGTCCCGCGCCTGTTCGTCGCCGAACAGTTCGTCGTCGCCATGGGCCCAGCCCAGTCGAGCCAGATAGTTGCGCATCGCCTCGGGCAGATAGCCCATGTCGGCATACTCATGGACCGCCTGGGCGCCGTGGCGCTTCGACAGTTTGGCGCCGTCGGGGCCGTGGATCAGCGGGATGTGGGCGAACACGGGCCGGTTCCAGCCCAGGGCGTCATAGATCAGCGACTGGCGCGCGGCATTGTTCAGATGGTCGTCGCCGCGAATGACATGCGTCACCCCCATGTCGTGGTCGTCGACGACGACGGCGAGATTATAGGTCGGGGCGCCGTCGGAGCGCAGCAGGACCAGGTCGTCCAGATCGTTCGCGTCCCAACTGACCTCGCCCTGGACGGCGTCCGGCACAATGACCCGGCCCGGCAGGGGGCGTCGGAAGCGCACGACGTGCGGCTGGGACAGGTCGTCGACGGTCGGCTGGCGGTCGCGCCATGGCGATTCGAAGGTACGGCGTTCGGTCTTGGCTTCGTCGCGCAGGCGGCCGGTCTCCTCCGCGGTTGTGAAGTCGCGATAGGCAGCGCCGAGCTCAAGCAACTGGTCCACGACGTCGCGGTGCCGGTCGGCCTGGGCGTGCTGAAAAACCGGCTCCTCGTCGGCGAACAGCTCAAGCCAGCTCAGGCCGTCGAAGATCGCCTTGACGGCGTCGTCGGTCGAACGCTCCCGGTCGGTGTCCTCGATGCGGACGAGGAACTTGCCGCCGCGGCCTTTCGCGTAAAGGTAGTTGAACAACGCCGTTCTCGCGCCTCCTATATGGAGGTAGCCGGTGGGCGAGGGGGCGAAGCGGGTGACGACCTGGGGAGAGGAGGCTGTGGGCATGGGGGAGGGGTCCGAACGGGCCGCCCTTATACCCCCCGATGCGGCAAAGCCCAGCCTGTCGGCGCGTCTTCGTGCCTGGGCCTGGGACGAGGTGCTGGCCCAGTCGATGCGCTGGCGGCTGTGGGCGCCGGTGGCCTTCGGCGGCGGGGCGGCGGTCTATTTCGCGCTGAGGCAGGAGCCGCCGTTGTGGCCACCGGCGGTCGCGGCGGTGTCGGCGACGGGGGTGTGGCTGGGCGCGAAGCTGCTGAGGCGGGGTCGGGCGTTACCCTGCCGCTGATGCTGGTCGCCTGCCTGTTCCTGGGGCTCGCGGGCGCCAGGCTGCGGGCGGAGGCGGTGGCGGCGCCGATCGCGCCGGCGCTGGCGGAGCCGACCGTCGTCGAGGGCTGGGTCGTCGATGTCGACAGCCCGGGCGACCGCGGCCATCGGATCGTCGTCGCGCCGGTGCGGATCCGGGGGCTGGAGCCCGAGGCGACGCCAATCCGGCTGCGGGCGACGGTGCGGGGGGGGCCGCCGACCCCGGGCTCGGCGATCCGGCTGTTCGCCATCCTCAATCCGCCGCCGCCCCCGGCCAGTCCCGGGGCCTATGATTTCGGCCGCAACGCCTGGTTTCAGAGGCTCGGCGGCACGGCTTTCGCACTGGGCGAGACGCGGGAGGCGTATCTGGCGCCGCCGCCATGGCGACTGCGGCTGTCGATGGCGGTCAACGGCGCGCGGTTCGCCCTGTCGCAGCGGATCGTCGCCCGGCTGGGCGAGCGGACGGGCGGGATCGCGGCGGCCATGACCACGGGCCATGAGACCTGGATCGCGCGCGAAGACCTCGATGCCATGCGGGATTCCGGCCTGGCGCACATCCTGTCGATCTCGGGTCTGCACATGGCCATCGTCGGCGGGTTCGCCTTCTTCCTTGTCCGGCTTGGCGTCGCCGCCTGGCCGTGGCTGGCGCTGAGGGTGTCGGGCAAGAAGGTGGCGGCGGTCGCGGGGCTGGTCGCCGTGTGGAGCTATCTGGTGCTGTCCGGCGCGCCCCCGCCGGCGCAGCGGGCGGCGATCACGGCGTCGGTCGCTTTCGCGGCGATCCTGCTGGACCGGCCGGCGATCACCATGCATGCGCTGGCGCTGGCGGCGATGGTTGTCCTGATCCTTCAGCCTGAGGCCATCGTGACGCCGGGCTTCCAGATGTCGTTCGCAGCGACGGCGGCCCTGGTGGCCTTGTCGGAGGGCTGGCCGCCGAGGACACGGGAGCTGTCCGTGCCCTGGCCGATCGCGGCGTTCCAGTCGGCGCGGCACTGGCTGTTGATCGCCGTGACGGCCAGTCTGGTGGCCGGCGCGGCGACCGGACCGTTCGCGGTCCAGCATTTCAACAGGGCGGCCATGTACGGGCTGCTCGCCAACCTGACGACGTCGCCTATCGCGGACTTCGTGATGATGCCGGCGCTGGCGCTGGGAGCCTTGCTGGAGCCCATCGGACTGGGCGGGCCGTTCCTGTGGGTGGCCGGCAAGGGAGTCGACCTGATGCTGGCCATCGGTCACTGGACGGCGGGGCTGCCAGGGGCGGTGAAGACCATCGCCAGCGCGCCGGACCATGTGCTGCCGATCTCGTTCCTCGGCGTCCTTTTCCTGTGCCTGTGGCAGGGGCGGCTGCGGTGGCTGGGCCTGCCCTTCGCCTGCGCTGTCCTGCTGTGGCCTCGCGCGCCCACACCGACGCTCTGGATCGGGGATGGCGGAACGAACGCGGCGTTCAGCGAGGCGGGCAAGGCGGTCGTGGTGCGGCCGGGCGTGCGGCAGTTCGCGGCGGACCTGTGGTCGCGGCGGCGCGGGCTGACGCTGGAGCCACGACCCGAAGACGGATGGGTCTGCGCGCGATCAAGCTGCGCTCCGGCCAAAACCGATAGGGCGCCCATCGCCCTGTGGTGGGGGAAGGCCGCGCCGGACGCCGGCCAGCTCGCCGCCTTGTGCGCCTCAGCGCCGCTGGTCAGCGTCCGAGCCGTTGTCCAGGACCTGCCGCCAAGCTGCGATGGAAAACTGGTGCTCGACGGACTGGATTATGCGCAGGGCGGTTCAGTCGAGTTGTGGCGCACCGCTCAGGGCTGGCGCGCGGTCTGGGCCACTGATGTGCGGGGCGACAGGCCTTGGAGCCGCATCAGCGATCCCGATGCGGCGGATGTGGTCCCGAGTGACGGCGTCTAGTGGTATTGGCGGATCAGGCCGACCAGCTTGCCCTGGACCTCGACCTGGTCGGGACCGAAGATGCGGGTCTCGTAGTTGCGGTTGGCGGGCTCCAGGGCGATGGAATTGCCCTTCTTGCGCAAGCGTTTGAGCGTCGCCTCTTCACCTTCAACCAAAGCCACGACGATCTCGCCGGATGCGGCGGTGTCGACACGCTTGATAACCACCAGGTCGCCGTTGAGGATGCCGGCCTCGATCATCGAATCGCCTTCGATCTCGAGCATGTAGTGCTCGCCGGCGCCCAGCATGGATTCGGGCACCTGATAGCGGCCGTGGTCCTGTTGCAGGGCGGCGATGGGCACGCCGGCGGCGATCTTGCCGACCAGAACCAGTTCGCGGGTGTCGTTGGCGGGCTCGGCGGCAGGGCTGCGGCCCCCGCCCTCGATGACCGCCGGGGTGAAGCCCGCGCGGCCACGCACAGCTCCCGCCGTCGCCTGTTCCGGCAGCTTGGTCACCTCAAGGGCGCGGGCGCGGTGGGCGAGGCGGCGGATGAAGCCGCGTTCCTCCAGCGCCGTGATCAGCCGGTGGATGCCCGACTTGGACGCCAGATCCAGCGCCTCCTTCATCTCGTCGAACGACGGCGAAACGCCGGTCTCCTTGAGTCGTTCATGGATGAACATCAGGAGTTCGTGCTGCTTGCGCGTCAGCATGGTGGGAATCGCCTCCAGAACAAGTCGTGAACCGTTGCCGATGTTCTGTAAGTGTTCTTGCCTAATGTCAACTTAACGGCAGAGGCGAATACCCTCTCCCGGTGGAAGGGGGCCTGAGCGCCCGAGAGCGGCGCGATCGGTCTTGCGCGAAACGGCGAGTGTCGTGCGCTGCTGGTGAGGTCCGATCCTCATCCGTCTCGCTTCGCGAGCCACCTTCTCCCAGCGGGAGAAGGAAGACCCTAGGCGAGCAGAGCTTGCGTCGCGGCCGTCACGTCCGCCTGACGCATCAGGCTTTCGCCGACGAGGATGGCCGCGGCGCCAGCGCTGGAGACATCCAAGACATCGGCCGGGCTGAAGATCCCGCTTTCGGCCACCAGAAGCGAGCCCGCTGGCGACAGCGGGGCCAGGCGGGCCGTGGCGCGGAGGTCGACGTCGAACGTTCGCAGGGAACGGTTGTTGATGCCGACCAGATCCCCGCGCAACGCGGCGGCGCGCTCCATCTCGGCCTCGTCGTGGGTCTCGATCAGGGCGTCCATACCGAAGCGTTTCGCCTCGGATAGCAGCTCGCCGGCCAGAACGTCGTCGATCATAGCCAGGATGATCAGGATGCAGTCGGCGCCCAGGGCGCGGCTCTCGGCCACCTGCCAGGGGTCGACGAGGAAGTCCTTGCGCAGACAGGGCAGGGCGACCGCGGCGCGGGCCTGGATCAGATAGTCGTCGGCGCCCTCGAAGCTGGGGCCGTCGGTCAGGATCGACAGGCAGGCCGCGCCCCCCGCCTCGTAGGCCTGCGCCAGGGCCGGCGGGTCGAAGTCCGCACGGATCAGGCCCTTTGATGGACTGGCCTTCTTGATCTCGGCGATCAGGGCGGGGCGGCCGGGCGCGGCGCGGCGCTCCAGCGCGCTGCGGAAGCCGCGCGGCATGCCGGCGATCAGCGCCAGGGATTCGATCTCCGCCTGCGGCTGGGCGGCCTTGCGGGCGGCCACGTCCTCGCGCTTGTAGGCGGCGATACGGTCGAGGATGTCGGTCATGCGGGGTCTTCGGCAACGGGCGGCGGCATCGAGGTGATGCGGGCCAGATCGGCGAGCGCCCGGGCCGCCCTGCCCTCGTCGATGGCGACAGCGGCGAGGGCCACGCCGACTTTGAGGTCCGGCGCCTTGTCCGCGACCACCAGGGCGGCGGCGGCGTTCAGCAGCACGACGTCGCGATAGGGACCGGTCTCCCCGGCCAGCAGGGCGGTCAGGGCCACCGCATTGGTCTCCGCGTCGCCGCCGCGCAGGGCTTCGATGTCGGCGCGGGGCAGGCCGGCGTCCTCGGGCGTGACGGTGAAACGGCGGACGACCCCGTCCTTCCACTCCGCCACCTCGGTCGGTCCCGTGGTGGTCAGTTCGTCGAGGCCCTGACCGTGGACGGTCCAGGCCCGGGTCGCGCCGAGCCGGCCCAGCACCTCGGCCAGCGGCTCGACAAGGCGCGGATCATAGACGCCCATGACCTGACGTTTGGCGCCCGCTGGATTGGAGAGCGGTCCCAGAAGGTTGAAGACGGTGCGGAAACCGATCTCGGCGCGGACCGGTCCGACGTGGCGCATGGCGCCGTGGTAGGCGGGGGCGAACAGGAAGGCGATGCCGGCCTCGTCGAGCGCCTGCCGCTGCTGCGCCAGTCCCGCGGTCAGGTCGACGCCGAGGACGCTGAGCACGTCCGATGACCCGGATTTCGAACTCATGGCGCGGTTGCCGTGTTTGGCGACCTTCAGGCCCGCGCCGGCCAGCACCAGGGCGGCGGCGGTCGAGATGTTGAAGGTGTGGGCCCCGTCGCCGCCGGTGCCGCAGGTGTCGATGACGTCATAGGGATGGTCCAGCGTCACGGCCGCATCGCGCATCGCCTGGGCGAAGGCGGCGATCTCCTCGACCGTCTCGCCGCGGATCCGCAGGGCGGTCACGGCGGCGGCGACCTGGGCCGGCGTCGGCTCGCCGCGCAGACAGGCGGCGAAGAAGTCGCCGGCCTCGGCCGTGGTCAGGGTCTGGCCGTCGACCAGCTTGGCCAGCAGCGGCTTGAAACCACCCTCAGCCATGGGATCAGACCATCGCCAGACGCTTGACGCCCGCCTGGTCGAGGAAGTTCGCGAGCATCTCGTGACCGTGTTCGGTGGCGATGGACTCGGGATGGAACTGGACCCCGTAGATCGGCCGCTCGTGATGCTGGAAGCCCATTATCTCGCCGTCCTCGGTCCAGGCCGTGACGTTGAGGCTGTTGGGCAGGGTTTCGCGCTGGACCGCGAGCGAATGATACCGGGTCGCGGTAAAGGGCGACGGCAGACCGGCGAACATCCCCTTGCCTTCATGGATGATGGGCGAGGTCTTGCCGTGCATCAAGGCCTTGGCGCGGATGACGTGGCCGCCCATCGCCTGGCCGATCGCCTGGTGACCCAGGCAGACGCCGAGGATCGGCATGTCCAGCGGCGCGGTGTCGATCAGGGGCAGGCAGATGCCGGCCTGATCGGGGGCGCAGGGGCCGGGCGACAGCAGGACCGCCTCGGGCTTCAGGGCCCAGGCCTCCTCCGTCGTCAGGTCGTCGTTGCGCACGACATGCGTCGTCGCGCCCAGCTCCGCGAGGTAGTGGACGAGGTTGTAGGTAAAGCTGTCGTAGTTATCGACGACGAGGATCATGCCGCGCTTCTAGAGCGGGACCGCGCCGACGCCAAGCCGACGCGTGCGCAACGGATCGTTAACGGTCACGGCCTGAAATCGGGGCTTCCACCGGAGCTATCGATTCCATGCGCCAGACCCAGGTCCAGATCGACGCCGCCCGCGTGGCGCTGAGCGAGCCCGAGGCGCGCAACGGCGTGATGGCAACGCTCGCCGCGGCCAGCCTGGCGGCCTGTGCGGCCGTGCTCCTGGCCGGGGTGATGATCCTGGGGCCGGGCGTCGCGCTGGAGGATGGGCCACCCTCGGCGAGCCAGACCTTCTAGACCTCGCCTGGCGTGTTCACCGGCGCGCCCAGTTCGAAGCGCCAGGCGTCCTCGGCCGCGCGCATGGGGGCGCGGGCCTTGGCCTCTGTCTCGGCGTATTCGGCAGCGGGATCGCTGTCATTGACGACGCCGGCTCCGGCCTGAACGAAGACCTGGCCGTCGGCGAACATGGCGGTGCGCAGGACGATGCAGATGTCCGCCTCTCCGCCTGCCGAGATATAGCCCACCCCGCCGCCGTAGCCGACGCCGCGCTTCTCGGTCTCCAGCTCGTCAATGATTTCCATCGCCCGGACCTTGGGCGCCCCGGACAGGGTGCCGGCGGGAAGGGCCGCAAGGAGGGCGTCGACCGCGTCGATGTCCGGGTGGGCTCGGCCCTCGACGTTGGAGACGATGTGCATGACCTGGCTGTAGCGTTCGACCACGAAGCTCTCGGTCACCTTGACCGTGCCAGGTGCGGCGACGCGGCCCACGTCGTTGCGGCCCAGGTCCAGCAACATCAGATGTTCGGCGCGCTCCTTGGGATCGGCCAGCAGTTCGGCCTCCAGCGCCTTGTCGGCCTCCGGCGTCGCGCCGCGCGGGCGGGTGCCGGCGAGCGGACGGATGGTGATGCCGCCGTCCTTCAGGCGGACCAGGATCTCGGGGCTGGAACCGGCCAGCTGGAAGTCGTCGAAGTTGAGGAAATACAGATAGGGTGACGGGTTCTGGCGGCGCAGCGAGCGGTAGAAGGCGAACGGATCGCCCGACCACGGCGCGCGGAACCGGTGGCTGAGGACCACCTGGAAGATGTCGCCGGCAACGATATAGCCCTTGGCCGCCGCGACCAGGTCGCCATAGGCGGCGGCATCGACCGGGGACTTGAAGGCGAGGGTTGCGGCGGGCTCGGCGGCGCCCCGGGCGACCAGGGGACGGCGCAGGCGAACCTCGAAATCGTTCAGCCGGGCTTCGGCCGCATCGACCGTGGCGGCGGGGTCCGACGCGCCGGGCCAGATCGGAGCCATGACGACGATCTCGTGCTTCACCGAATCGAACACGGCCACGACCGACGGCCGGGTCAGCACGGCGTCGGGCAGATCGAGCGGATCGGGATTGGGCGCGCCGAGCGGCTCCAGCAGCCGGACCATGTCGTAGCCGAAGACGCCGAACAGACCGGCGGCCATGGGCGGCAGGCCGTCGGGCAGGGCGAACCGGGTCTCGGCAATCAGGGCGCGCAGGCTGTCGAGCGCGCCGCCGTCCTGGGTCGGATAGCGTTTGGCGGCGACATCGGGACCGCGTGCGATCGAGGCGACGCCGTCGCGGCAGCGCCAGACCACGTCGGGCTCCAGGGTGATGATCGAATAGCGGCCGTTCAAGGCGCCGCCCTCGACCGATTCCAGCAGGAAGGCGTGCGGACGGCCCCAGCCGACCTTCAGATAGGCCGAGACCGGGGTCTCCAGATCATCGACAATCCGGCGCACGACGACCTGGGGTCGGCCCTGCGTCAGTCCCGCGAGGATATCCGCGCGGTCGGGATCCGCGCCGCCTCGGCTCATTGAGCGGGGGCGGCGGGGGTCGCGGGCGGGGTCGCGCCGGCGGCCGCAGGCGTCACGCCCAGGGCCTCGATGGCGCGGGCGGGATCGTTCTCGGCCTTGGCGGCGCGGGCGGCGGCGGCGGCCAGAGCCTCGCCGGCGCCGTTGATCAGCTCCTGGGCCAGGCGGGGCCGGATCTGGTCGGCGATCGGCGCGGCGAGGGCGGCCGTAGGCGCGCGAACCGCATCCACGCGGCCGACGACGAAGGCGGTCTCCGAGGCCGGGCCGGTGAAGACCTGGCCGCGCCCCTGTCCGAACAGGCCGCCCAGCACGCCGTCGCCGAGCGAGGCCTGCGATGCCGCATTCTGCTGGACGCCGGCGCGGGTGGTCAGGGTAGCGCCGGCCGAGGTCGCGACGGCCGCTATGTCCTCGCCGCCGCGCACGCGGGCGGCCAGTTCCTCGGCCTTGCTGGTCAGGCGACGAGCGTTCTCGCGCATGATCCACTGCTGGGCCAGCGGCTCGCGCACGTCGGCGAGCGCGGGCAGGGCGGCGGGCTGGATGTCGTCGAGCCGCAGGACGAAATACTGTCCCTGGCCGGCGTCGATCACGTCCGACTCTGCGCCTTTGGTCAGGGTGTAGGCATTCTGGATGATCTGCGGGGGGGCGTTCATCGGCTGACCGTCAGGCAGGCGAGCGTCCTGGGTGAAGGGCGGCAGTTGCACGATGCGAGCGCCGACTTCGCGCACGGCGTCGGCCAGAGGCTTGCCGTCGGTGCGAGCCTTCTCATAGGCCTCTACGCGGCTGAAGATGCGGGCCTTGGCGTCCTCTTCCTGCAGTTCGGTGACGATCGCCTCTCGGACGCCTTCCAGCGTCGCGGGCGCGCCGGGGGCGATGGAAACCAGCTTCGCTACGGTAAATCCGACGCGTCCCTGGATCGGGGCCGAGACCTGACCGGTCGTCAGACCGAAGACGGCGGTTCCGACGACGGGGTCCGGCACGGCGCTCTGCGGCTGGGCGGCATATTCGGCGGGCTGGATGCGGTTGGCCTCGGCCACGGCCGTCGGCGACTGGCCGGCGCGCAGGGCGGCGGCGATCCGGTCGGCGGCGGCGCGGTCGGGCGCGGTCAGGGTGGTGAAGGTACGGCGTTCGGGGGTCGACAGCCCGTCCTTGCGGAAGTTGAAACGCTCGACGATGCGGGCCTCGGGAATGGCAGGAGCGGCGGCGCCCGCGGCGTCGTTGAACAGAACCACCGAGGCGATGCGGAACTCGGGGCGACGCAACTGGGCGGCGTTCTCGCTCATGAAGGCCGTCAGCTGGGCGTCGGTGGGGGCACCGGCGGTCCCGGCCATGGCCTGGGTCACGTTGAACCAGCGGCCGTCACGCAGCTCCAGCGCGCGCCCGGCGATCAGGGCGCCGAAGATGCGGGGCGAACGGATACCGGCCTGGATGGCGCTGCCGAAATGTTCTGTCACGGCGGTGTCTCGGAACTCTTCCTCAAGCTGGACGGGGGTGAAGTTCTGCTGGGCGAGGGTCTGTTCATACTGGGCCTGATCGAACTGGCCGGTGACCTGATTGAAGAAGGCGGGGATCTCGCGGATGCGCTTGATGATCAGCGACTCGTCCGGGCGGATGCCGACCCGGCGCGCCCATTCCAGGAAGCCGAGGCGCTGGGTCTGGCCTTCCAGATAGCGGACGTGAACGTTGGCTGTGACCAGGTCCTCAAGCGTCAGGGGGCGTCCTTCCTGTTCGGAGGCATTGGTGCGGATCCGCTCGAAGTCAGCCCGGAACTGCGCAGCGTCCACCGAGCGCTCGCCGGCGGAAATGACATGCTGGGCGCCCAGGCCCCTGAACACATCGGTCTGCGATCCGCCGACGACGGCGAAGCTGATGATGAGCAGGGCGAACAGGGCGATGGCCCATTTGGACTTGGCGAAGTCGCGGAACACGGAAATCATCGAAGGGGCCTGACGGTCGGACGGCGAAGAGCGCCACCGCGCCGTATAGGGGAGGGCGCCGTCACCCCGCAAGCGCTCGACTCGCCCGAGACTTGGCAGCAGGCGAGACGGCGCCTAGACAGGGGCGCATGAAACAATCCGTGAAGATGATCGTCGGCAATTGGAAGATGAACGGCCTCGGCGCCGATCTGGCGACGACGGTTGCTGACCTACTGCATGACCTCCACCTGGAGCCGCAGCAATGCCGCGTCGGCATCTGTCCCCCGGCCACCCTGATTGATCGGCTGGCTCGCGATGTTCGCACGAGCCACATCGAAGTCGGCGGCCAGGATTGCCGGGTCGAAGCCAAAGGCGCGTTCACTGGCGGGGTGTCGGCCGAGATGCTGGTCGACGCCGGAGCCAGGCTGGTCATACTCGGCCACTCGGAGCGGCGTCAGGAGTTCGGCGAGAGCGACGCCCTGGTCTCCGACAAGGTCGGCGCCGCCCTGCGGGCCGGGCTGACGCCGATCATCTGCGTCGGCGAGACCCTGGCGCAGCGGGAGGCCGGTGAAGCGGCCTCGGTCGTGCGCGGCCAGGTCCTCGGCTCGCTGAATGACGATCTGGCGGGCAAGGATTGGGCCCTGGCCTATGAGCCGGTCTGGGCCATCGGCACGGGCCTGACGCCGACGCTGGAACAGATCTCCGAAATTCACGCCGCCGCGCGGGCCGCGATGATCGAACGGCTGGGTGATGGCGGAGGCGCCGCGCCGATTCTCTATGGCGGTTCGGTCAATCCGGGGAACGCTCGCGACATCCTGGCAGTGGACGAGGTCGGCGGCGCCCTGGTCGGCGGCGCCTCGTTGAAGGCGGCCGATTTCCTGGCGATCATCCGTGCGGCGCAACCGGCCAGCGTTGCCGCCGGGTGACAAGGATGATAGACGCCGCCGCTTGATCGGCGGCCGTCCGCCACACATGTAAGCACCCATGCTCCAGACCATTCTCCTCGTCGCCATGATCATCATCTCGATCGCCCTGTCCGGGGTGATCCTGCTGCAGCGCTCCGAAGGCGGCGCCCTGGGCATGGGCGGTGGGCCTTCGGGCTTCATGACCGCACGTGGCGCGGGCAACCTCCTGACCACCACGACCTGGTGGCTGGGCGCTCTCTTCGTGATCTGCGCCATCAGCCTGACCATCGTCGGCAACATGGAACGGGCCAGCCGTTCTGTCGTTGACGCCGACGCCGTCGGTTCCATCGCACTGGACACGGCTCCGGCCGCCGGACAGCAGACCGCTCCGGCCGAAACGGCTCCCGCGGCCCCGGCCGCGCCGTCCCTCGACGATCTGGAAGCGAGCCTGCCGACGGCCGGCGCCGCCCCGGCCCCCGCGCCGGCTCAATAAGGTGACGGCGGGGACATCCTCCGCCGCTTCTCCCGCCACCAACACCTCCGCTCCGGCCATGCGCCGGGGCGGAGTTTTGTTTTCAATAGGTGGATCGCATGCGGATCCGCAGCGACTGCCCGAATCAGGGCTAAGGTGATCCCCCGTGGCTAGATATGTATTCATCACGGGCGGCGTGGTTTCCTCGCTGGGCAAGGGGCTGGCGTCGGCGGCTCTCGGCGCATTGCTGCAGGCGCGTGGCTACAAGGTCCGCCTGCGCAAGCTCGACCCCTATCTGAACGTCGATCCGGGCACGATGAGCCCCTATCAGCACGGCGAGGTCTTCGTGACCGACGACGGGGCCGAGACCGACCTGGACCTCGGCCACTACGAGCGGTTCACCGGCGTCTCGGCGGCGCGGTCCGACAACGTCACGACCGGCCGCATCTACTCGACCATCCTGGAGAAGGAGCGGCGCGGCGACTATCTGGGCGCGACCGTGCAGGTGATCCCGCACGTCACCGACCAGATCAAATCCTTCTGCCTGACGCCCGCCTTGACCGACGAGGGCGAGGACGTCGACTTCGTTCTGGTCGAGATCGGCGGCACGGTCGGCGACATCGAGGGCTTGCCGTTCTTCGAGGCGATCCGCCAGTTGGGCCAGGACCTGCCGCGCGGCCAGTCCTGCTTCGTCCACCTGACTCTGCTGCCCTTCATCAAGACTGCCGGCGAGATGAAGACCAAGCCGACCCAGCACTCAGTCAAGGAGCTGCGTTCGATCGGCATCCAGCCCGACATCCTGCTGTGCCGCTGTGAATTCCCGATCCCCGAGGAAGAGAAGCGCAAGATCGGCCTGTTCTGCAACGTGCGGCCCTCCGGCGTCATCCAGGCGATGGATTCCGAGGACATCTATGCGGTGCCGCTCGACTATCACCGCGAAGGTCTGGACGCCGAGGTTCTGGCGCATTTCGGCATCACGGACGCGCCCGAGCCGGACATGTCGAGCTGGAACGAGATCGTGCGCCGGCGTCTGCAGCCCGACGGCGAGGTCACGGTGGCCGTGGTCGGCAAGTACACGGCCCTGAAGGACGCCTACAAATCCCTGATCGAGGCCCTGCATCACGGCGGCGTCGCCAATCAGGTCAAGGTCAACATCGACTGGGTCGAGGCGGACACCTTCGAGGGCGACCGCGAACTGTGCGAACAGCGGCTCCAGGGCGCGCATGCCGTCCTGGTGCCCGGCGGCTTCGGCGAGCGCGGGGCCGAGGGCAAGATCGAGGCGGCCCGCTTCGCCCGCGAGCGCAACATCCCTTATTTCGGCATCTGTTTTGGCATGCAGATGGCCGTGATCGAGGCGGCCCGGAACCAGGCCGGCTATCCCAAGGCCTCGTCCACCGAGTTCGGCCCGACCGAGGAGCCGGTCATCGGCCTGATGACCGAATGGACCCAGGGCAACCAGCGGGTCCTGCGCCAGCAGGGCGGGGACCTGGGCGGCACCATGCGTTTGGGCGCCTATGATTCGACCCTCGCCCTCGGCTCGAGGATCGCGGAGATCTACGGCACGACCGCCATCAGCGAACGGCACCGCCACCGCTACGAGGTCAATATAAACTATCGCGAGGCCATCGAGGCCAAGGGCCTGATCTTCGCCGGCCTGTCGCCCGACGGCATCCTGCCCGAGACGGTCGAGCGGACCGACCACCCTTGGTTCATCGGTGTCCAGTATCACCCCGAGCTGAAGAGCCGGCCGTTCAAGCCGCATCCGCTGTTCGCCAGCTTCATCGAGGCGGCTATGGTGCAGAGCCGGCTGGTCTAGCCCGTTCGGCGGCCGGCTTGACGCCGCCACGACCCGGCTCGGCGACAACCTCGCGCGCGGCGTGGCGGAAGCGGTGGGATTCGAACCCACGGACGGCTTTCACCGTCGCTGGTTTTCAAGACCAGTGCCTTAAACCACTCGGCCACACTTCCTTATTGGCAGCCTGAATGGCCACCTGTCCGGCTGGAGAGGGGCCATAGCAGCGCATCGCGCGTTAACCAAAACGGAAATCGGTTCCGCGATGATTTCACCATGTCGATGTCGCCCGTCCTCCTTCGCCACGCCTTCCGGGTCGTGGTCGTCGCCGCCGCGACGGCCCTGCTGGCCGCCTGTGCGAGTGCGAGCGCGACGTCGGCGGTCTCTCCGGTCCCACGCGCGGCGGATCGCGTGTGGCGGACGCGGCTCCCGTGGTGACCGACCCGGCTCCGATCGTGTCGGGGACCATGCGCCGCTACCAGATCCGCGGGCGCTGGTATCAGCCGGAGGAGCAGCCGGACTATGACATCGTCGGCCTGGCATCCTGGTACGGCGACCAGTTCAACGGACGGCCCACGGCGACCGGCGAGCGGTTCGACATGCATGCCCTGACGGCGGCTCACAAGACGCTGCCGTTGCCCGGTCTGGTCGAGGTGACGAACCTGGCCAACGGTCGTCGGGTCGTGCTGCGGGTCAACGATCGCGGGCCCTTCGTCGATGATCGGATCATCGACCTGTCGCGCGGCGCGGCCGAGGCGCTGGACATGCTGTCGCGCGGCGTCGGCGAGGTGAGGGTCCGCTATATCGGTCGCGCCCCGCGTCTGGGCGGCGGAACAGTGCTGCAGATGGCGTCGGCGCCGCCTCCGCCCCCTCCGCTTCCGGCCGGGGCGCCCGTGGAGGCCGGTCAGAGATACTGGATCGAGGTCGCCGCCTATCGCGACCAGCCCGGCCCAGTCCGTCGCGGGGAGAATCGGTCGCTCCGCCCGCGTCCAGGCCGCGAGCGACCAGAGCATGTTCCGGGTCCTGATGGGGCCGTGGAACGATGCCGACGCCGCCGAACGGGCCCGCCGGTCGGTCATGGCCGACGGATTCGCCGACGCCCTGTTGATATCAGCGCCCTGAACCGACTGCGCCCTTGGCCCGGGCGGTCCGGATCGCCATTGTGCGCCGGTGACCCGAGGACATTTCATTACGCTTGAAGGCGGGGAGGGGACTGGAAAGTCCACCCAGGCCGCCAGACTGGTCGCCCGGCTCGCCGCGCGCGGTCTCGACGTCGTGCACACGCGCGAGCCCGGCGGCTCGCCCGGCGCCGAGGAGATTCGCCACATCGCCCTGAACGGCGACGCCGGCCGCTGGTCGCCCCTGACCGAGACCCTGCTGATGTTCGCCTCGCGCAGCGACCATCTGGAAAAGACCATCCGCCCGGCGCTGGCGGCCGGGCGCTGGGTCGTGTGCGACCGTTTCGCGGATTCCAGCCGCGCCTATCAGGGTGCGGGCGGCGGCGCGCCGGCGGACTTCATTGAGGCCCTGGACGACGTCATCGTCGGCGATGACCAGCCGGACCTGACCCTGATCTTTGACCTGCCGGTGGAGGTGGGTCTGGAGCGGGCGCTGGCGCGGGGGGGCGCGGAGACGCGGTTCGAATCCAAGGGGCTGGCGTTCCATCGCCGCCTGCGCGACGGCTTCCTGTCCGTGGCGGCCCAGCACCCGGAGCGCTGCCGGATCATCGACGCGACAGGCGAGCCGGATGCGGTCGCCGAGCGCGTCTGGCGGGCCGTGGAGCCGATCCTGCCGTGAGCGAGCATCCGCGCGATCGCTTCGATCTGGTCCCGTCGATGGAGGCGGAGACGGCCTTCCTCGACGCCCTCGAGCGCGGACGCCTGCATCACGCCTGGATGGTCTGCGGACCCGAGGGTCTGGGCAAGGCGACCTTCGCCTATCGCGCCGCCCGGCGTCTGCTGGGCGCGGCGCCGGATCCCTCGCGCGGCCCGCTCGGCGCACGGCCGTCCGATCCGGTCAGCCAGCTGATCTCTGCCCAGTCCCATCCCGACCTGCTGGTGCTGGAACGGCTCGTCGAAGGCGGCAAGACCAAGAAATCCATCTCGGTGGACCAAGCGCGCGACCTGCCGGAGTTCTTCTCCAAGAGCCCGTCCCGGGCGGCGTACCGGGTCGCGATCATCGACGCGGCCGATGACCTGAATCTCAATGCCGCCAATGCCTTGCTGAAGGTTCTGGAGGAGCCGCCTGAGCGCGGCGTGCTGTTCCTGGTGACCCATGCGCCGGGGCGGCTGCTGGCGACGATCCGTTCGCGCTGCCGCCGTCTGACCTTCCAGCCGTGGACCGAGGCGGCTGTGGCGACCCTGCTGGAGCGACAGACCGAACTCGAGGGCGACGAGGCCGAACGCATCGCCGGCATGGCGCGCGGCTCGCCGGGCGCCGCCCTGTTGCTGGCCACGGCCGCCAACCTCGAGCTCGATCGGCTGGCGCGCCGCTGGGTCGACGAAGGTCCGGTGGACCGCGCCGAACAGGTGTCGATCGCCGACGGTTTCCGGGGCGCGGAAGGACAGGCGCGGTTCGAGGCCCTGCTGGACCGGCTCGCCGCCGCCGTGAAGGCGCGGTCACTGGCTCAGGGAGGGCAGGGGGCCGCCTGGGCCGATCTGTGGACCCGGCTGACCGAGGCGCCCGAGCGGGCGGTCGCCATCAACCTGGACAAGGGCGACCTGCTGGCCGGGGCCC
This sequence comes from Brevundimonas sp. SL161, assembly GCF_049896985.1. NCBI lineage: Bacteria > Pseudomonadati > Pseudomonadota > Alphaproteobacteria > Caulobacterales > Caulobacteraceae > Brevundimonas > Brevundimonas sp. SL161. The sequence goes on from NZ_JAFCVJ010000015.1 coordinate 62,541, forward strand.
TGGCCGATCTGGCGCGCGTCAAAAGGATGGCGGGCTGATGCTGATCGACAGCCACATCAATCTCCACGCGCACCAGTTCGACGAGGACCGCGACGCCGTCATCGCCCGCGCCCGCGCGGCCGGGGTCGGGTTGATGGTCGAAATCTCCGACAAGCTTTCCACCTTCGAGGTCACCCATGCCCTGGCCATGGCGCATGCGGACATCTGGTGCACCGTCGGCGCCCACCCGCACGAGGCCAAGGACCACACGGCGATGACGGCCGACGATCTGGTCGCCCTGGCGGGCCGTCCGCGCGTGGTCGGCATCGGCGAGTGTGGTCTGGACTTCCATTATGACCTCAGCCCGCGCGAAGAGCAGGCCCAGGTCTTTCGCACCCACATCGAGGCGGCCCAGCGCACCGGCCTGCCGCTCGTGGTCCACACCCGCGAGGCGGACGCCGACATGGCCGCGATCCTGCGGGAAGGTCAGGCGAAGGCGCCGTTCCGCTTCCTCATGCATTGCTACACCAGCGGCGCAGAACTTGCGGAACAGGCAGCGGAAATGGGGGCGTGGTTCTCGGTCTCCGGCATCGCAACCTTCAAGGCGGCCGAGGACGTGCGCGAGGTCATCCGCGCCATGCCGACCGACCGGATCATCGTCGAGACCGACTGCCCTTATCTGGCGCCCGTGCCGCACAGGGGCCGCCGCAACGAGCCGGCCTATGTCGGCCATGTGCTGCAGGCCCTGGCCGACATCCGCGGATGGAGCCGGGAGGAGGCGGAGGCGAGCACGACGGACGCCTTCTTCAACCTGTTCGACGGAATTCCCCGCCCATGAGCGGTGAACTCGAGATCACCATTCTGGGCAGCGGTTCGTCCGGCGGCGTGCCGCGCGGCGACGGCGACTGGGGCGTCTGCGATCCCGCCGAGCCGAAGAACCGGCGCAGCCGCTGTTCAGCCCTGGTCCGGCGGCGCGGCCCGGTCGGCGACACGACCGTCCTGATCGACACCTCTCCAGACCTGCGCGAGCAGATGCTCAGAGCCGGTGTGAAGTCCGTGGATGCGGTCCTGTACACCCACGATCACGCCGACCAGACCCACGGCATCGATGATCTGCGCGTCTTCGCCATCCGGCGGCGGCAGCGTATCCCGGCCTGGATGGACGTCGCAACCCGCGACGCGCTGGTTCCGCGCTTCCCCTATATCTTCGAGAGCATAGAGGGTTATCCGGCGATCCTGGACCTCAGCGAGATGCCGGAGCATGGCGCGCATTGGGCCGTTGATGGTGCTGGCGGCCCTGTACCGGTCGTGACCTTCGATCAGGGACACGGGCCGATCCGGTCGGTCGGCTACCGGGTGGGATCGGTGGCGTATTCAAGCGACATCGACGCTCTGGACGATGCGGCGTTCGAGGCCCTGGCCGGATGCAGCCTCTGGATCGTCGATGCGCTGCGCTGGACGATCCATCCGACACACAGCCACGTCGATCGGACCCTGGAATGGATCGCGCGCAGCGGCGTCGAGCGCGCTGTGCTGACCAATCTGCACATCGATCTTGATTACAATGCCTTGGCGGCGCTTCTTCCGGCCAATGTCGAAGTCGGATTCGACGGCTGGACCGCAAACGTGCCGCTCTGACGGCTCTTCTGACACACAGAATTTCGCATAATATATCTTAGGCGCAAACAGGAAACACCTTCATGGCCGGTCTCAAGGACAAACGCGGCTTCATCGACAAGGACCGTCTCGACCTCTCCGAGCGTCAGGCTGTCGAATACTGGATGAAGCGCTGGGGCGTGACCCGCGACCAGATCAGCGCTGCCCACCGCAAGGCTGGCCGCATGGTCAAGGACATCGCCGCCGAGCTCGGCAAGAAGCGCTGAGGCCTCCTCACGCCTACAGGTGGATCGTCCGCCCGTAGGCGTCCAGCGCCGCCTCGTGCATGGCCTCCGACATGGTCGGGTGCGGATAGACGATGCCGTGGATGTCTTCCTCGGTCGCTTCCATTGTGATCGCGGTGACATAGCCCTGGATCATCTCCGTGACCTCGTGACCGATCATGTGGGCGCCGATCAGGGCGCTGGTCTTCGCATCGAAGATGACCTTGACGAAGCCGTCCACCTCGCCCGCGGCCACGGCCTTGCCGTTCACCCGGAACGGGAAGCGGCCGATCTTGACCTCGCGTTTGGCCTCGCGGGCGCCCTGCTCCGTGATCCCGACCGAGGCCACCTGGGGCTGGGCATAGGTGCAGCCGGCGATCGGCGAGTTGACATTCGGGGTCTTGTAGCCGGCGATGTATTCGGCGGCGTGGATGCCTTCGTGCGATGCCTTGTGCGCCAGCCAGGGCGCGCCGGCGCAGTCGCCGATCGCGTAGAGTCCCTTCACATTCGTGGCGCAGTGGCCGTCGATGGTGATGTGGCCTCGGTCCATGTTGACGCCCAGCGCCTCCAGTCCGATGCCGTCGGTGTTGGCGGTGATGCCGACCGCTGAGATACAGACCTCGGCCTCCAGCGTCTCGGCCTTGCCATCGGTCTCGATGGCGACCTGGACCCCCTTCCCGCTCTTGGACACCTTGGTGACCTTGCACCCGAGACGGAATTTGATGCCGCGCTTCTCGAACGACTTCTGTGCGGCCTTGGAGACCTCCTCGTCCTCGACCGGCATGATGCGGTCGACAGCTTCCACTACCGTAACTTCAGCGCCCAACGCTCTGTAGAAGCTGCCGAATTCGATGCCAATGGCGCCCGAGCCGATGACGACGATCGACGCGGGCATGGTCTTTGGCGCGAGAGCGTCGCGATAGGCCCAGATCCGGTCGCCGTCGGCCTCCAGGCCGATCTGCGGGATGGCTTTGGCGCGGGCACCGACGGCCAGCATGACCGCCTTCGCCTCGACCGTGCGCGATCCGCCCGCCTTGAGGTCGATAATGACCTTCGGAGCGGCGGCGCCCTTCTCCAGCCTCGCCGAACCCTCGATCACCTCGATCTTGTTCTTCTTCATCAGGAAGGTGATGCCCTTGCTCATCGTCGCCGCCACGCCGCGCGAGCGCTGGATGATGGCGTCGAAGTCGAAGGCCGCGCCCGATGCCGACAGGCCGTACTCCTTCAGGTGCGACAGGCTTTCGAACTTCTCACCGGACTTGAGCAGCGCCTTGGTGGGGATGCAGCCCCAGTTCAGGCAGATGCCGCCCAGGCTCTCGCGCTCGACGATGGCGACCTTCTGGCCCAGCTGGCTGGCGCGGATCGCGGCCACATAGCCCCCGGGGCCCGAACCAATGACGATGAGATCGAATTCAACGGCCATGATCAGAGCACCTTATCGATATCGGCCTTGATGGCCTCGGGTTCGACCTGGGGGGCAAAGCGGGCGACCACCCTGCCCTCGCGGTCGGTCAGGAATTTGGTGAAGTTCCACTTCACATCGCGGCTGCCGAGGAAGCCGCGCTTCTGGCGCGTCAGCCAGTCATAGAGCGGATGCCGCCTCGGCCCGTTGACCTCGACCTTGTCGAACATCGGAAAGCTGACGTCGAAGGTCGAACTGCAGAAAGACGCGATCTCCGCCGCCCGGCCAGGCTCCTGGGCGCCGAACTGGTTGCAGGGAAAGCCCAGCACCTCGAACGGTTGGTCGGCATACTGGCGATGCAGGGCCTCGAGCCCGGCGTACTGGCCGGTAAAGCCGCATTTCGAGGCGGTGTTGACGATCAGCAGCGCCTGTCCCCGAAACCGGTCCAGCGGAATCTCTGTCCCGTCGATCCCGGTGGCGGTGAAGTCATAGACCGATGCCGTCATCGCCCTAGGCCAGCATGGTGACGGGGTCTTCGATCAGCGGCTTGAACGCCTGCAGGAAGCGGGCGCCGGTCGCGCCGTCGACGACACGGTGATCGCAGGTGACGGTGACCGTCATTACGGTCGCCACGGTCAGCTGGCCGTTCTTCACGACCGCACGCTGCTCGCCCGCGCCGACGCTCATGATCGCGCCCTGGGGCTCGTTGATGATCGAGCTGAAGGCCTTGATCCCGAACATGCCGAGGTTCGAGACGCTGAAGGTGCCGCCCTGGAATTCCTCGGGCTTCAACTTCTTCTCACGGGCCCGTTTGGCCAGATCCTTCGACTCGACCGCGATCTGCGACAGGGACTTGGTCTCGGCCTTGAAGATGATCGGGGTGATCAGGCCACCATCGATCGCCACCGCCATTGCCACGTCAGCGTTGTGGTGCAGGGCGATGCCTTCTGGCGAGTAGCTGGCGTTGGCCTCAGGCACCGCCTTCAGGGCCATGGCGGCGGCCTTGATGACGAAGTCGTTGACCGAGACTTTGACGCCGCTTTTCTCGAGCAGGGCGTTGATCGTGGCGCGGGCCGCCAGGAGGGCGTCGATCTCGACGTCGATGAACAGCGGGAAGTGCGGCACGTTCTGCACCGCGCCGACCATGCGGCGGGCGACGGCCTTCTTCATCCCGTCCAGCGGGATCAGGTCGTAGCTGCCGTCCGGTATGCCCATGTCGGCCAGCGACTGGACCTTGCGGGTTTCGATGCCCGAGGCTGCGGTCGCGGGCGCAGCTGCCGGGCGGGCGCCGCCCTTGCCTGCGGCCTCCACGTCGGACCTGACGATACGGCCGTGCGGACCGGAGCCCTTCAGGGTCGACAGGTCGAGCCCGGCGTCCTTCGCCAGACGACGGGCCAGGGGCGAGGCGAAGACGCGGTCCCCGGACTTCGCGGCAGGGGCTGCGGCGGCGGGAGCCGGCGCGGCGGCCTTGGGGGTCTCGGCAGGAGCCGTGGCGGCTTCCGCCTTCGGAGTCTCGGCCTTCGCCGGTTCGGCGGCCTTCGGCGCGGGAGCGGCTGAACCGCCCTCTTCGGCCAGACGCGCGATCGGCGTGTTGACCTTTACGCCCTCGGCGCCCTCGGCCACGAGTATCTCGGTAATCGTGCCCTCGTCGACGGCCTCGACCTCCATGGTGGCCTTGTCGGTCTCGATCTCGGCGATCACGTCGCCGGCCTTGACGACATCGCCGACCTTGACGTGCCATTTGGCCAGAACGCCCTCTTCCATGGTGGGCGACAGGGCGGGCATCAGGATGTCGGTCATGCTTCGCTCTTGGTCTCGGCGATGGTCTGATAGCCGGGGCCGCCCAGGGCGGCTTCCAGCCCGGCCAGCACCTGGCGGTAGGTCTCGTCCTCATCCAGCCCCTTGGCCGCATGATAGACGTGGGCGACGTTCCGGGCCGCGATGGCCAGGATGCTTCCATAGGCCCGGGGGTCCTCGAAAGCCGGCTTGATCGCCATCACGGGTTCGCCGCGCGACCACCAGAAGCGCAGCATCTCGACCGCGTCGGGGTCGGAAGCCACACTGTCGGGGACCGTCAGCTGGAACTCGGACGGCTCGTCGGTCACGCCATCACCGCCTTCACGGCCGCGACGATCTTGTCGACACCGGGCAGCGACAGGACTTCCAGGTTGGCGGCATAGGGCAGCGGCACGTCTTCCTGGTGCACCCGCATCGGCGGCGCGTCCAGATAGTCAAAGGCATGCTCGATCACCCGGGCCACGACCTCGGCGCCGACGCCCATCGGACCCCAGCCTTCCTCGGCCGAGACCAGTCGGCTGGTCTTCCTGACGCTGGCGACGATGGTCTCGTGATCCAGCGGACGCAGGGTGCGCAGGTCGACGACCTCGCAGGAAATGCCCTCGGCCTCCAGCTGCTCGGCGGCCTGCAGGGCGAAGCCGACCATGCGGGCATGGGCCGTGATGGTCACGTCCGTCCCTTCGCGGCGGACCTTGGCCTTGCCGATTGGAACCAGCCAGTCCTCGACGTCGGGCACGTCGAACTCGATCCCGTACATCATCTCGTGCTCGAGGAAGACGACGGGATTCGGGTCGCGGATGGCCGATTTCAGCAGGCCCTTGGCGTCGGCGGCGTCATAGGGAGCGACCACCTTCAGGCCCGGAACCTGGGCGTACCAGGCCGAATAGTCCTGGCTGTGCTGGGCGCCGACGCGGCTGGCGGCGCCGTTCGGACCGCGGAACACGATGGGGGCCCGGATCTGACCGCCCGACATATACAGGGTCTTGGCGGCCGAGTTGATGATGTGGTCGATCGCCTGCATGGCGAAGTTGAAGGTCATGAACTCCACGATCGGCTTCAGGCCGGCCATCGCGGCGCCGACGCCCAGGCCCGCGAAACCATGCTCGGTGATCGGGGTGTCGACCACACGGCGGTCGCCGAACTCCTGCAGCAGCTCTCTGGAGACTTTGTAGGCGCCCTGGTACTGGGCGACTTCCTCGCCGATCAGGAAGACGTTTTCGTCACGCCGCATCTCCTCGGCCATGGCGTCGCGCAGGGCGTCGCGCACGGTCGTCTTGACCATTTTAGCGTCGGCCGGGATTTCCGGATCGCGCAATTCGACCTTCGGCGTCGCCGACGGCGCGGCGGCCTTCTTCTCAGGTTCGCCCGAAGCGTCAGCGTCAGCGGCAGGCGCGGGCGCCTCGACCTTCGGAGCCGGAGCGGCCGCGCCGGCCTCACCGGCCATGCGGGCGATCGGGGTGTTGACCTTCACGCCCTCGGAGCCTTCGGCCACGAGGATCTCTGCGATCTCGCCCTCATCGACGGCCTCGACCTCCATGGTCGCCTTGTCGGTTTCGATCTCGGCGATCACGTCGCCGGCCTTGACCACGTCGCCCGCCTTCACGTGCCACTTGGTCAGATTGCCCTCTTCCATCGTGGGCGACAGCGCCGGCATCAGGATGTCGGTCACGCTGCGGTCTCCACATAGACGTCGGTATAGAGTTCGGACGGATCGGGCTCAGGGCTTTCCTGGGCGAACTGGACCGCTTCGGCGACGATCTGTTTGATCTCCGCGTCTATGGCCTTGAGCTCGTCCTCGGTGGCCTTGGCCTGTTCGAGCAGCATCTTGACGTGGTCGATCGGGTCGCGGGTCTTCTTGACCTCGTCGACCTCGTCCTTGGACCGGTATTTGGCCGGATCCGACATCGAGTGACCGCGATAGCGATAGGTCTTCACCTCGAGGATGAAGGGACCGCCGCCCTCCCGGGCTCGCTTCACGGCGCGTTCGACCGCGTCCTTGACCGCCAGCACATCCATGCCGTCGACCTGTTCGCCCGGAATGCCGAAGCTCGAGCCGCGCATGTAGAGTTCGGTCGTGGACGACGAGCGCTCGATGCTCGTGCCCATGGCGTACTGGTTGTTCTCTATGATGTAGATGGCCGGCAGCTTCCACAGCTGGGCCATGTTGAAGCTCTCGTAGACCTGACCCTGGTTCGAGGCGCCGTCGCCGAAATAGATGAAGGCGACCGAGTCATCACCGCGGTATTTGCCCGCGAAAGCCAGGCCGGTGCCCAGCGCGACCTGGGCGCCCACGATGCCGTGGCCGCCGTAGAAGCCGGTCGGGACGTCGAACATGTGCATCGACCCGCCCTTGCCCTTGGACGACCCGCCAGAGCGACCGGTCAGCTCGGCCATGACCTCTTTCGGGTCCATGCCGGCGGCCAGCATGTGGCCGTGGTCGCGATAGCCAGTGATGATCTTGTCATGGCCCTGCCTGACGCTCTCCTGAACGCCGACGGCCACGGCCTCCTGGCCGATGTAGAGGTGGCAGAAGCCGCCGATCAGACCCATGCCGTACAACTGTCCGGCGCGCTCCTCGAAGCGGCGGATCAGGACCATCTCGCGATAGTACCTGAGCAGGTCCTCCTTGGACGCCGCCGGCGTGTTTGGAATCTTGGCGGACCCCTTGGAATCCGTGGTCTTCTGGGCGGCTCTCGCCATCCGGCATCTCCCGGGTGAGCCCATGGCGAAACGCGCCGTTCGGGCCTCTTGTCGTTACGGAAAGCGGCTGTAGCAGCCTTCCTTCCCCAAACGCAAAGCACGCTACCCGGGCTGTAACAAGAGTTCAGGAGACGGTTTCACTCGCTGCGGTCGGCGTGACGGCGACAGTGCGCACGACATAGTCGCGCGGATCGCTGAAACCGAGCACGGCGCGGGCCCGCTCCTCGAGTAGATCACGCGACAGGCTGCCCGTACGCAGATAGCGCACGCGGATCTCCAGGTCGGCGCGCTGCTCGGTCAGGGCGGTGAGTTGCGCCTCGCGCTGGTCCAGCCGTGCGTCGCGGGCGGCGCCACTGAGCAGACCCCGCTCCCCCGTCAGCGCCTGAACTCCCAGGTACACGACGAGCAAAAAGAGGAAGGCAGACAGCGAGTAGGGCTTCATCCGTTCGGGCAATACGAACGCTCCTTCTGAGCGTGGTCACACAGTTGATCGTTTGTGACCGGAAATGCCTAACAAACCCTAGCTCTGCCGTAGAATTACGTAACGTGGACTGAAGAGGCCGACGTCGACGACGACCCGCCCCTCCTGCGGCCTATTTCAGCAGCATTCCGTCGCCGTAGTAGCTGGCCTGATCGCCCAGAAGTTCCTCGATACGCAGCAGTTGGTTGTACTTGGCTGTGCGGTCCGAACGGGCCAGGGAGCCGGTCTTGATCTGTCCGCAGTTGGTGGCCACGGCCAGGTCGGCGATGGTCGAATCCTCGGTCTCGCCCGAACGGTGGCTCATGACGGCCGTGTAGCCGGCGCGGTGGGCCATATCGACGGCGTCCAGGGTCTCGGACAGGGTGCCGATCTGGTTGACCTTGATCAGGATGGAGTTGGCCAGGCCTTCGCCGATGCCGGCGGCCAGGCGCGCCGGGTTGGTGACGAACAGGTCGTCGCCGACGATCTGGACCCGCTCGCCCAAAGCATCCGTCAGCAACTTCCAGCCCTCGAAATCATCCTCGGAACAGCCGTCCTCGATCGAGACGATGGGGAAGCGTTCGCACAGGTCGGCGAGGTAGGCGACCATCCCCTCTCCGTCCAGAATCTTGCCCTCGCCCTTCATGTTGTAGGCCCCGTCCTTGAAGAACTCGGTCGCTGCGACGTCCAGGCCCAGGTGGAAGTCCTCGCCCGCCAGATAGCCGGCCGCCTGCCCTGCCTTGGTGATGAAGCTCAGTGCCTCCTCGGCCGAGGCCAGGTTGGGAGCGAAGCCGCCCTCGTCGCCGACGTTGGTGTTGTGGCCCGCGTCTTTCAGCTGCTTCCGCAGCGCGTGGAAGATCTCCGAGCCCATCCGCAGACCTTCCGAGAAGCTCTCGGCGCCGGTCGGCAGGATCATGAACTCCTGGATGTCGATCGGATTGTCGGCGTGGGCGCCGCCGTTGATGATGTTCATCATCGGGGTCGGCAGGACGCGGGCCGAGATGCCGCCGACATAGCGGAACAGCGGCAGACCAACGGAGATGGCGCTGGCCTTGGCGACCGCCAGCGACACGCCGAGGATGGCGTTGGCCCCGAGGCGGGCCTTGTTCTCGGTGCCGTCCAGGGTGATCAGGGCCTCGTCGATACGCCGCTGATCCTCGGCGTCCATGCCGGACAGGGCGTCGAAGATCTCGCCGTTGACCGCGTCCACCGCGTTCTGGACGCCCTTCCCGCCCCAGCGGTCCTTGTCGCCATCGCGAAGCTCGACCGCCTCATGCGCGCCGGTCGAGGCTCCCGAAGGCACTGCCGCGCGGCCGAAGCTGCCGTCATCCAGAACCACATCCACCTCGACCGTGGGATTGCCCCGGCTGTCGAGAATCTGGCGGGCGACGATGTCGGCGATGTCGGTCATGGGAGCCTTCGAGGTGCGAGGGAGAGCAGGCTCCGGGGTTTAGCCCGACGCCTGCGAATCGCCAAGGCGCGCGGACCTCCAGGTCCGGCGCTCCAAGGGTTAAGAGCAGCCTTCGACCAGCTGGATGTCCGGCCCGCCGACGTGGACGATCTGGACCCTGCCCTCGCCATTGATCTCGTAGCGAACGCCGCGCGCGGCGGCGTCCTGGACAAAGGCCCCGGCTGTCGCCGGACCGCCCGTGGCCCAAACGAAAATGTCCTCGGCCGGCGGCGCGGAATATTTGTGCGGCTGGGCCACGGCCAGGGGACCGTAGGCGGCCTTGATGGCGGCGGCCGTGTCGCCGACGCCGAAGCCGCGATCCGTCTTCAGCGTCGAGGGGGAGGACACTGAGATTCGGGTCAGGACGCCGTCCTGGATCATGACCAGCACGCCCTCGGGCGCGCGGGCCGGACGCCACTGGTCGCAGACCTCGGGCTCGGCGCTGCCGGCCGAGTTCGGATCGCTGTCGTCGCCCAGGGCCGTGACGACCTCGGCACGGGTCATGCCGATGACCAGGGGGCCATAGCCGCCGGCCGTCAGGGCGTTGGGGGCTGGCGCCGCCGGCGGGGTTGCGGCGGGGGTTTCAGGCGCAGCAGCAGGCTCGGTCGCATCCGGCTGGCTGCAGGCGGCGAGCAACAGGGCGGCGGCGGTGGCGGAAAGCGTGCGGATCACGGGGGCGCTCCTCGTTGGATGAGAGGCCATAAACGCACGAAAACGGCGCGCGGGTGAACCGCGCGCCGCAAACTTCACCGTTTCGTCATGAGACCGGAGCGCGATCCCGCGTCGAAAACTAGTCTTCCTTGGGCGTCAGGACCTGGCGACCGCGATAGGTTCCGGTCTTCAGGTCGATGTGGTGCGAACGACGCAGCTCACCCGTGTCCTTGTCCTCGGTGTACGGGTTCGTGCCCAGGGCGTCGTGGGCGCGGCGCATGTTGCGACGCGAGGGCGATACTTTGCGCTTAGGAACGGCCATGTCCGTCTCGATCTCGTATACGGCGCCGGTTCCCGCAGGGGCCTGACGCAAAAAACAGAAGCGGCGGCCCCTCGAAAGAGCCGCCAGCGAGCGCGGGCTTATGCCTCAAGCCGGACAGAAGTTCAACCCTCCTGACGCGTCTGCCGGCGAGACCGTTCTAGGCCGTAGCCGAGCGCGCCCGCTGCCGTATTGGCGATCATCGCGTCCAGCCAGGCGCGCGACTGTTCGATGTCGTCATGCGGCGGGGTCGACCACCAGCGCATGGCCTCCCGGTGCGACAGGACGGCGTGGATGGCGTTCAGAGCCTCAGGGCGGGCGGAACGAAGCCTCAGCCGGGACGTGGTGATCTCCATGCCCCGAGCCTTGCCGTATCCGGCCTGACCGCGTCAAATGCCCACCATGACCGAGCCCAACGCCCCTTGCCCGCCCCCCAGCAAGACGCTTCGGCTGTGGCTGATCATCGGTTCGATCGTCGCCGTGCTCGCGATCATCCCGGCCGGCATGATGGGGATGATGTCCGTGATGGCCACCGACGCGGGCGTGAACACGATGATCTATGTCTTCATCTTCACGATGATGAGCTTCCCGCTGGCCATTATTTTGGGGCCGGCCCTCGGCTGGATCGCCTATTGGCTAAGGTACGAGCGGCTATCGTGGATACTGCTGTTCTCGCCGTTAGCCTGGGTTGTCGCCCTGATCATCATCTTCAGCCTCGGCTTCGGGCAGCCGAACCCGATCTGATCAGGCCAGCGCCTTCTCCATAACGACGAAATACAGGTCGTCGCGCAGCGCCGTGCCCAGCCGCAGGTTCCCGTAGTCGAAGGCGAGGGTTCGGCCGGTGTCGGCGTAGCCCAGCCGCTCGTACCAGGCGATCAGAGTGTCGCGCTGGGGAAAGACGGAAATCCGAATCAGCCGCGCCCCGAATCGCTGCGCCATCGCGTCTTCCGCCGCCGCGACCATCCGGCGGCCCAGCCCCGAAGCCTGCCGCGTCGGGCTGACCGACAGCATGCCGAAATACCCGGCTCCGTCCGGTTGCCGCTGGATGCGGATGCAGGCCAGCAGATCCTCGCCGTCCCAGGCCGTCAGCATCGCCTGTTCCGGATCGGCGACAATCTCTGAGAGCTCGTCCGGATCGGTGCGCTGTCCGGTCAGGAGATCGGCCTCAGTGGTCCAGCCCGCGCGCGAGCTCTCGCCGCGATAGGCGCTCTCCACCAGCGCGTGCAGCGCGGGGATGTCGCCGGGGGCAGCGTCTCTGACGATCGTCTCAGTCATGGCTCAACATATCCGCGACCGCTTCGCCGATGGCCAGCGAACTGGTCAGGCCCGGGCTTTCGATGCCGAACAGTGCGACCAGGCCCTCGATGCCGTGATGGTCGCGCCCGCTTAGCTGAAAGTCCGGCTGATGCTCGCCGGCCCCATGCAGTTTCGGCCGGATGCCGGCATAGTCGGGCGTCAGGGCGCCGTCCGGCAGCCCGGGCCAGAAGCGGCGGATATAGGTCGCGAACCCCTCGGCCCGAGCCGGATCCACGGAATAGTCCTCGGTCTCGACGTATTCGAGATCCGGCCCGAACACCGCCTGCCCGCCCAGGTCCTTGCGGTAGTGGGTGCCCAGCGCCCCGGCGATCGGCGGCGGATAGATCAGCCGCTCGAACGGCGCCTTGCCCGTCAGCCGGAAATAGACCCCCTTGCCGAAATGGCCCCTGGGAATGCTTTCGGCCGGAAAGCCGTCGATCCGCCCCGCGACCTCCTGCGACGACAACCCGGGCGCGGTGACCAGCAGGCGACAGGTCAGGGTCGCCCCGCCTTCCCCGCCGGCCGTGATCGTGAACCCGCCGCCCGGCAGGAGCGCGGCGCGCTCGAACGGTGTCGAGACCACGACCGATCCCCCGCCGTCCGCGATCTCGCCCTCCAGCGACAGCATATAGTCGTGGCTGGCGAACACGCCGCTCTCGGGCGACAGGATGGCGGCGTGGGCGTTCAGCTCGGGCTCCATCGCCCGCGTCTGTTCACCTGACAGATGCTCCAGCCCCTCGACGCCATTGGTTGTCGCCTGGACGAAGATCGTCTCGATCAGCCCGATCTCGTCTCCCTGAGTCGCCACGACCAGCTTGCCGCATTTGCGGTAGTCGATCTTGTGCGTCTCCAGATAGGCGTAGAGCGCGCGCCGACCCTCGACGCAGAACTTCGCCTTCAGCGACCCGGTCGGATAATAGAGCCCGCCGTGGATGACCTCTGAGTTCCGCGAGGACACGCCCTGGCCGATGTGCGGCTCCTTCTCGAGCACGAGCACGCTTAGCCCCCGCTTCGACAGCGCCCGCCCGCAGGCCAGGCCGACGGCCCCGGCCCCCACCACGACCGCGTCGAAGTCGAAATCCGTCATTCGGGCTTTCCGTAGCGCCGCGCCGCCTCTTCCTCGAAACTGCCGATCAAGGAAGACACCGCGCGATCGAAATTGGCCTGGAGCGCGGCGTTGAGCAGCGGCGACTTGAAGGCGAAGTCGATCATGAACTCCAGCCGGGTACCCTCTGGAATCGCATGGAAAATCCAGCGGTTCTTCAGGTGTCGAAACGGGCCGCGCAACATGCCGACATTCACCGATGGCACGTTACGGTCATGCCGCACCCAGGTGGAAAACCGCTCCTTCAGGAACGAGAATCCGACGGCCGCCTCGGCGTCCAGCAAGGACACGCCGGGGCTTTCCTCACGCCGGTTCCACACCCGCATGGCGCTGACCCATTTGACGAAGCGCGGATAGGCCTCCACGTCCGCCACCAGATCGGCGAGCTGGGCGGGCGTATAGGGCAGGACTCGGGTGACGCGGTGGACGGCCAAAAGGTCGTCAGCGTCCCGTTTGCGCCAGACGCGCCGCCCTCAGCCGGGCGAAGTCGTCCCCGGCGTGGTGCGACGACCGCGTCAGCGGGCTCGACGACACCATCAGGAAGCCCTTGGCCCGGGCGATCGCCTCATAGGCCTTGAACTCTTCGGGCGTCACGAACCGGTCGATGGCGGCGTGTTTGCGCGTGGGCTGCAGGTACTGGCCGATGGTGATGAAGTCGACGCCGGCGGAGCGCATGTCGTCCATCACCTGCATGACCTCCTCCTTGGTCTCGCCCAGACCGACCATTATGCCGGACTTGGTGAACTGTTTGGGGTCGCGTTCCTTGACCATCTGCAGCAGGCGCAGCGAGTGGAAATAGCGCGCCCCGGGCCGGATCTTCAGATACAGCCGCGGTACGGTCTCCAGGTTGTGGTTGAACACGTCGGGCGTCGAATCGATGACCACCTCGGCCGCCCTGTCCTTGCGCAGGAAGTCGGGCGTCAGGATCTCGATCGTCGTGTTGGGCGCCTGCAGGCGGATCTGACGCACGACCTCGGCGAAGTGGGCCGCCCCGCCGTCGGAGACATCGTCCCGGTCCACCGAGGTGATCACCACATGGTTCAGACCCAGCTGCGACACGGCCAGCCCGACCTTGGCCGGCTCTTCCGGGTCCAGCGGCTGGGGCAGGCCCGTCTTGACGTTGCAGAAGGCGCAGGCCCGCGTGCAGGTGTCGCCCATGATCATCAGGGTGGCGTGTTTCTGGCTCCAGCACTCGCCGATGTTCGGACAGGCCGCCTCTTCGCAGACAGTGACCAGCCCCTTGGAGCGGACGATGTCCCGGGTCGCATTGTACTGACCCGATCCCGGCGCCTTGACCCTGAGCCAGTCAGGCTTGCGCAGCACAGCCGTCTCGGGCCGGTTCTGCTTTTCCGGATGACGCATGTCTGACGGCTTGCGCGTCAGGGTGTCGATGAGGGTGACCATCGAGGCGGGCCGGGCTCCAGGAACTTGAACAGGGTATGTCGTCGTTCCGCCTTCGGAAGGCAAGTCACGGCCTGTGTCGGTGTGCAAGCGCGCCTGACTGACCCAGATGGACCCGCCCTTAAACAGACTCGCTCAACGGCCGCTAAGGGTGGCGGGCTCAACTGATCGCTGCAACACACGCGGCGAAGGTCTCCGCTGGCGTCCGATAGAGCAAGGTCTTTCTGGGCCGTTCATTGAGCTGCCGGGCGATGGCGTTTAGCTGGGGCTGGCTGTGCAGGGACAGGTCGGTTCCGTGCGGCAGATACTGGCGCAGCAGCCGGTTGGTGTTCTCGTTCGAGCCGCGCTGCCACGGTGACCTGGGATCGCAGAAGTAGACCTCGACGTTGGCGGCCAGAGCCAGCCGCTTGTGGTCAGCCAGCTCCTTGCCTCGATCCCAGGTCAGGGACTGATAGAGTTCGCCGGGCAATTTCCTAGACTGCTTGATCAGGGCGGTGACGACGCTTTCGGTGTCCTTGTTGGCGACCTTGACCAGCATCACGTAGCGCGAGTGACGCTCGACCAGGGTGGCGACGTAGCTGTTCTGGGATCCGCCGATCAGGTCGCCTTCCCAGTGGCCGGGGACGGCGCGGTCCTCGACGCAGG